>NZ_JBIXJN010000001.1:0-404571 GCF_052871115.1 Rhizobium sp. LARHSG275
CTAGAGCGTATCCGGATTTAGTTGAATCGGAAGGGATTCCGTTTTTGTGTGTTTTGTGATTCAAGATGCTGGCTGGAGTGGAGGCCAGCATCGAATGACGCGACCTCTTTCCAATGATCTTCGTGAGCGTGTTGTTGCTGCAATCGAAGCCGGTGAGAGCTGCCGGTCGGTTGCGGCGCGGTTCGGTATTGCCGTGTCTTCAGCGGTAAAGTGGTCGCAGCGTTATCGTTCGAGCGGATCTGTCGCGCCTGGGAAGATGGGCGGCCACCGCAAGCGGGTTCTGGAGCCGCATCGGGCGTTTATCGTGGAGCGGATCAACCAGACGCCGCATGTGTCACTGCACAGGTTGAAGGAAGAGCTGGCCGCGCGAGGGGTGAAGGTATCCCACGATACGGTATGGCAGTTCCTGCGGCGTGAGGGATTGCGGTTCAAAAAAAACACTGTTCGCCCTTGAGCAGGCGCGCGCTGACGTCGCGCGACGGCGACAGCGCTGGCGATCCTGGCAGGCTGGCCTCGATCCAAGACGGCTGGTCTTCATCGATGAAACCTGGATCAAGACCAACATGGCGCCGCTTCGAGGGTGGGGGCCGAAGGGCAAACGCCTGCGCAGCTTCGCGCCGCACGGACATTGGCGCACCCTGACTTTCCTCGGCGCGTTGCGCTGCGATCGGCTCACCGCACCCTGTGTCTTCGATGGACCGATCAACGGTGAGTGCTTTCGCGCCTATGTCGAGCAGCAACTCGTACCGGTGCTCAAACCCGGCGACATCGTCGTGATGGATAATCTCGGCTCCCACAAGTCGGTCGCCATCCGTCAGATGATCCGCAACGCTGGTGCTCGGCTCTGGTACTTGCCGCCATACTCCCCCGACCTCAATCCGATCGAACAGGCTTTCGCCAAAATCAAGCACTGGATGCGCCTGGCTCAGAAGCGAACCATCGATGACACCTGGCGCCACATCGGACACCTCGTCACAACCATCGAGCCCAACGAATGCAGCAACTACTTCGACAATGCCGGATACGCTTCCGTCAAAACCTGAAACGCTCTAGCCTTGTCTGATTCGTTGCATCGATTTGATTTGAGGCGAAACGCTTTTTGTCCAACTCTGGGCGCAACGGTGACGTGACTTCGCTCTCGTAGAACGCGACGATAGCCTCTATGGCCGAAATGGAGAGCGCAATGCAGCCATACTCCGCAACAGGCCGGACTCTTCCATCCGCAAGAAATTGTCCAACGAAGTTCGCACATTGAACAACAGCCGAACTCTCGCCACGGGCAGCCGAATTGTGCAGAGTGCCATTTCGTCCCCGGACCCCGACAGGACGAACTGCTCGCAGAACCAGTCGGGTTCAAGTCGCCATCGGGTTGATCACGTTCATATCGATTTCCGTCAGCTCGACGCGCCGCTCGAAGGCGATGCCCGCCTCGTCGAAAAGATGGCCATCTGCGGCGTTGATGCCGGTCGCGACAGGCGCGTCCGCGCGGATGCCGACGCTGCCCGGCAGCATGGCGCAGAAATTCTCGGCCTCTCCGTTGAGCGAGGCGTAAGCGACCGTATTGGCCCCGAGCCGCTCGATCACCGTCGGCGTCACGGTAAAGACGATATCGCCGCCGTTAAGCTGGATATGCTCCGGCCGGATGCCGAGCGTCAAAGCCTTGCCGGCCATGCCGTCGCGCGGCGTCACGGGCAGAACGGCTGTCTGGCCCTGATAATCCACCTCGACGCCATTGGCGCTGACGCTTTTACAGGTCACAGGCAGAAAATTCATTTTCGGATTGCCGATGAAGCCGGCGACGAACTGGTTCGCGGGCTTATGATAAAGCTCCAGCGGCGCCCCGGTCTGAGAGATATCGCCGGCGTCGAGCACGACGATACGGTCGGCCATGGTCATGGCCTCGACCTGGTCGTGCGTCACATAGATCATCGTCGCCTTCAACTGCCTGTGCAGCTTGGCAAGCTCGATGCGCATGTCGGCGCGCAACGCCGCGTCGAGGTTGGAAAGCGGCTCGTCGAACAGGAATATCTTCGGTTCGCGCACGATGGCGCGGCCGATCGCGACGCGCTGGCGCTGGCCGCCGGATAACATGCCGGGTTTCTGCTGCAGCCGCTGTTCGAGATGCAGGATGCGCGCCGCGTTTTCGACCTTGGCCTTGAGCTTTTCCTCTTCCATCTTTTCGACGCGAAGCGGGAAGGCAATGTTCTCGAAGACTGTCATATGCGGATAGAGCGCGTAGGACTGGAAAACCATAGCGATGCCGCGCTTGACCGGCGGTAGGTCGTTGACCCTGACGCCATTAATGACGATGTCGCCGGCGGTCGTCGCGTCGAGACCGGCGATCATCCGCAGCAGGGTGGATTTGCCGCAGCCCGACGGGCCGACGAAGACGACGAATTCGCCGTTCCTCACTTCGAGCTGCACGCCCTTCAGAACTTCGTAGTCGCCGTAGAATTTCTGAACTTTGTTGAGAAGGAGCTGTCCCAAAAATCTGTCTCCGCCGGCGGTCTTCGCACATTCGATATAGGGGAGGGGTCGCAGCTTATGCCGCGACCCCGGGAGCCTCGGGAGAGTTTACTTGAAGGCCTCGATTTCGCCGGCAGCCTTCTTCAGTGCGGCTTCCGGTTCGGCCTTGCCAGTCACCACCGACTGGATCATTTCGATCATCGAGTTCTGGAAGCCCTTATAGTCGGTGAAGAGCGGCTCGGGGCCACCATAGCTGATGCCGTCGATCAAGGGCTTCCAGTAGGGATCCTTGGCGACGAACTCGTCGACCTTTGCCGAGGGGCGCAACGGGGTGAGGCCGGCGCCGCCCTGCAACTCGTATTCCGACTGGACATCCGGAGAGGTGATGAACTTGGCGAATTCCGTCGCCTTGTCCTCGACGCCCGAACCCTTGAAGATCGCCAGGCTGTCGGTGATCAGCAGCGTGCCCGGACCCTTGGCGTTCGGACCGAGCGGCAGCGTCGTAATACCCCAGCTGATCTGCGTCTTCTTCAGACGGTCGGCGGCACCCGAACCGGCCTGGATCATGGCGACCTTGCCATCGAGGAAGATGGCGCGGACTTCGTTCTGCTCATAGGCCGTCGGGCCTTCTTCAGAGTAGGGGACGATGCCCTTGTAGGCCTTCAGCGCAGCGAGGATTTCGGGGCTATCCAGCGTGACCTTGCCTTCAGCATCGGTCACCGCACCATTATTGGTGTAAACCCAATGCATGAACTGGTGCATCGTGTTGTCGAAGGTCTTGGCGGAGAGACCGAAGCCCGGAATGCCGGTCTTTTCCTTGATGGTCTTTGCCATCTGGATTTCTTCGGCCCAGGTCTTCGGCGGCGTCTCGGGGTCGAGGCCAGCCTTCTTGAAGAGATCCTTGTTCCAATAAAGCGCCTTGGTGGAGAAGGCGATCGGAACGCCCCACTGGTTGCCCTCGAAGGTCACCGTGTCGACGATGTGGGGGTAATAGGTCTTCTTTTCATCGTCGGTCATCGGCACCGGGACGATAAGATCGTTCTGGGCGAATTCCTTCAGCGTGCGCGAGCCGACATAGGCCATCGCCACCGGCGTGCCGGCGGCGGCGAGCGTCGTTGCCTTGTCCTGGCACTGTGCCCATCCGACGACCTCAGGAGTGATCTTCCAGCCGGTGTTCTTTTCTTCCCACTGCTTGATATATTTGGTGTGGACCGGATCGATCGTGTCGCCGCAATAGATCCAGCTGATTTCCTTGTCGGCCGCCTGGACAGTGACCGTGGTCAGTGCCGTCGAACCGAGCAGGGCGAGCGCCATAAGGCCTGTCTTGATTGATATGCTCACGTCGTAACTCCCATTCTTGTGTTAGCTGTTCACTCGTTTTTTGGTATTATTGTTTCACCGCACCGGCGGTCAGCCCGCCGACAAGGTAGCGCTGAAGGAAGAAGATGACGACCATCGCCGGCGCGATGCCGACGAAGGAAGCCGCCATCAGCTCGTTCCAGATGACCTCCTGCTTGCCGAAGTAAGCAAAGAGCCCCACCGGCAAGGGCATGTATTCGGTCTTCGAGTTGAACGTCAGCGCGAAGATGAATTGCTGGGCGTAGGCGCCGATGAAGGTGGTGATGGCGACGACGATAATCCCCGGCATCGCAATCGGCAGGATGACCCGGCGCAGCGTGTAAAAATGGCTGGCGCCATCCATGTAGGCCGCTTCGTTGAGTTCCTGCGGAATACGGATCATGTAGGTGCGCAGCAGCCAGATCGCCGAAGGGATCAGGAAGGCGACGCCAGGCACGATCATGGCGAGATAGGTGTTGAGCACGCCAATGCTCCGCATCAGCCGGAAGAGCGGGATCAACAGCACGGCGCCCGAGAACATGTTCACGGTCAGGAAGGCGCCGAGCAGGATGCCCATGCCCTTGAATTCGAACTTCGCGAAGGCATAGGCCGCCGGAATGACCAGGCCGAGCACAATCAGCGTGACGATGACCGAGATGAAGAACGAGTTGAAGATATAGCGCCCGAAGCCCGGCACGCTGATCCACATCGTCCGATAGGCTTCGAACGAGCCGTTCTCCGGCCAGAAGCGGTAGGGCGAGGAGAAGAGCTGGCTGAGCGGCTTCAGCGACACCAGGAAACCTTCGACGAAGGGCGACAGCACGAAGAAAAGAAACAGCGCGATGCCGCAATAGATCAGGATGATTTCCCACCAGCGGTAACGGTCGATCATGGCTGCATTGCTCATGCGCGCTTCTCCGGATTGAGGCGACGGGTGACGCGGAAATAGGCGAAGCAGAAGAGCGACAGGAAGATGCAGATCAAAACGGCGCGCGCGGCACCTTCGCCGTATTTCTTCGAGCCGATCGCGGTCTGGTAGGTATCGATGATCATCGTCGTCGTCTCGCCGCTCGGTCCGCCCTGCGTCAGGATCCAGATAATGTCGAACGAGTTGAAGGTGGCGATCAGCGACAGCATCGACATGGTGATGATCGCCGGAACCATCAGCGGCAGGGTGATGCGGCGGAAGCGGTACCAGCGGCCGGCGCCGTCAGTCCAGGCGGCCTCGTAGAGATCCTTCGGAATGGATTGGATCGCCGCCAGGAAGTAGATCGTCACCAGCGGCACGCCGATCCACACGTCGGTGACGATCGTGGCCCAGAAGGCGGTGCTTCCATAAGCGAGGAAGGCGACCGGGCCGTCGACCAGACCGAAGCGCTGCAACATGCCGGAGATCATCCCGAACTGGCCATTATACATCCAGCCCCACATGAAGATGCCGATCGCCATCGGCACGATCCATGGCGGCATTGTCAAAAGCCGGAACAATGAGCGGCCGGGGACCGCGGCGTTCAGCATCGTCGCCCCGAAAGTGCCGATCACCATTTTCAGGGCGACCGAGAAGAAGGTCCAGATGAAGGTGCGGATGATGACTTCCGCAAACCGCTCGTTGAAGATCTTCTCGTAATTGACCCAGCCCACCCAATTGGTGGTCTTCCTGAGGGACGCATCGGTGAAGGAGAGAACGAAGGTATCGACCAGCGGATAGGCGACGATCGCCAGGACATAGAGCACAGCCGGAAGAAGAAGGATGCAAGCGAAGATGAAGGTGCTTCTTTGAACACTCATCCTGCCGCCCCCCTCAAGCCGCTCTTGCGTGAAGGGCTTCGTCGAAGCGGTCCCAGATGGGTCTGAGATCGACGACCGCCTTCTTCATCCTCGCTTCGTCCATCGCCAAGGCGAGGATGCCGGCTTCGAGCGCATTCAGCGTGGACACGGGGAGTTCGAGCCCGGTGCGCACGCTTTCAAGCAGGTCGCTCGCCATCTGTTCGTCGGCGCCGTAATGCTGGGAGAGCTCGGTGGCGGCATATTTGTTTTCGACAATCTTGTTGCCGGTCAGTTGTTCGTGCACATCAAGATAACCGCGAACGAAATCGCCTTCGGCCATGCCGCGCGAGCCCATGATGGCGAAGCGGCGGAATTGGTCGGGCACATTCAGATTGGTGTGGAAGTTCATGCCGACGCCATTGGTATATTCGACGATCGCCACCTGATAATCGATAATATCGGCGTCGCTGTCGAACACCTTGTCCGAGCCCATCCAGCCGCTTGGCTTGCGGTGGAAAAGTTCGAGGTCGTTGATGCCTTCGCGCGCCGGGTCGTTTGCCGGAATGAAGCTCTTGCGGCCGCCGAAACTTGCGACCCGCTCCGGCCGCGCACCGACGATGCCATTATAGAGGTCGAGGTCGTGGCAGCATTTTTCCAGCATGAAGCTGCCGGAATAGCGCTCGTAACGGCGCCAGTCGCGCATGAAGAAGGCACCGTGATAAGGCTCGATATGTTCGGAGGCCTCGATCGATACGATCTGACCAAGCTTGCCCTCGGCCTGGATGGCGCGCAGATCCTTGTAGAGCGGAGAATAACGCAAGACGAGACCGACCATCAGTCGCTCGTGGCCGAATTTCGCCATCAGATGGGCAAGTTCGATGCTTTCAGCGATCGTCGTGACGATCGGCTTTTCACAGAAGACCTTGAGACCGGCTTGAAGTCCCAGCCTGATATGGTCGAGATGCATGTGATTGGGGGAGCCGATCATCAGCAGATCGAGCTTTTCGGAGGCGAGCAATTCTTCCGGCGAACCATAGGCCTTGCCGACTGAAATGCCCTTTTCCGTCAATCCAGGAAGTCCGGCGGGTTCCGGATCCACATAGCCGACAATGTCGAAGCTGCTATCGATTGCCTTGAAAACATAGCCGAGATAGCCGAGCCGGAATCCTAGCCCGATGATTCCCACTTTCATGCCGATCAAGTTCCCATTTAGTAATTTATTTTCTTTAAGTTGGGACAAAAATCCGGAGGCGTCAATAGAAAACGGGCATCGAAGCGCGAGTATGAAATTAATTTTCATAGATCGGTAGCCGGCGGTCGATTACTGGCTGCGACCGGCCGGATGCCGATTGCCAAAGGGAAGAGGGCGCATCTCTTGACGGCGGGGCAGCGAATTCCGCGACTGTTGGCGCAGCCAATGATCGCCCCGGCAAGCTCACGCAGAACTCGCGAAATGTTGAAAAGAGCCGCGAGTTTACGTGTGTAGGATAGTGCAAGACCCGAAGGCAAGGAGGAGCCATCATGACCCGCATGACAGCCAAGGATTTCCCTCAGGAACTTCTCGAACTCTACGATTATTATGCGCACGGTAAAATTACCAAGCGCGAGTTTCTCGACCGAGCCGGCAAATTCGCGGTCGGCGGCGTGACGGCAGCCGCCATTCTTTCATCGCTGAGCCCAGATTATGCGCTGGCGACACAGGTCGAGTTCACCGATCCCGATATATTGGCCGAATACATCACCTATCCCTCTCCAAAGGGAAATGGCGATGTCCGCGGCTATCTCGTCCGTCCCGCAAAAGCGGCCGGCAATGTCGCAGCCGTGGTGGTCGTTCACGAGAATAGAGGTCTGAACCCCTACATCGAGGATGTGGCGCGGCGCGTGGCAAAGGCAGGTTTCATCGCCCTTGCGCCGGATGGACTGACGTCGGTCGGAGGCTACCCCGGCAACGATGAAAAGGGGCGGGAACTCCAGCAAAAGGTCGACCCGGAAAAGCTGATGAACGATTTCTTCGCGGCGGTCGATTTTTTGATGCACAGCGATCTCACCACCGGCAAGGTCGGCATCACCGGCTTCTGCTATGGCGGCGGCGTGGCCAACGCGGCGGCAGTGGCCTATCCGGAACTTGCAGCGGCCGTGCCCTTTTACGGCAGGCAGCCGCGCTCCGAAGACGTGCCGAAGATCAAGGCGCCGCTGCTTCTCCATTATGCCGGGCTGGACAAGGACATCAACGAAGGCTGGCCGGCCTATGAAGCTGCGCTAAAATCAGCGGGAAAGACATTCGAGGCCTACATCTACCCTAACGTCAATCACGGCTTCCACAATGATTCCACGCCCCGCTACGACGAAGCAGCAGCCAAGCTCGCCTGGCAGCGAACGGTCGACTGGTTTACGAAATACCTCGCCTGAGCAGGCTGCGGCCTGAACGATGATACCGGCCGGGAGCCATTCCCACCGTCCATCCGTCCCCTTGCGACCGGCCGATGAAATTGCCCGGTCAGCAATGGCACCTGAATCGCAGCGCAACGCATGGCTATTGCGAGCGGCCGGTTTTGCGTCGTCCCCGGCTGACCATCATTCCGCCGACGATGAGAACAATTCCGGCCGCGTTCGCCCAAAATGATGCTGGAACGGCGCTGATATAATCAAACGCCACCCCTGTCACCATCTGGCCACCGATGATCAGCAGAGCCGAATTGACCGCGCCTATTCGAGCAATGACCCAACTGCCCGCCGCCACGAAGATGACGCCGATGGGACCACCCAGATAGGCATAACAAGGCGCATCGGCAGCGCCTGCAGGAAGCAGGCCCCCGACAAAGAGACCAAGGCAGGTGAGGACGGCAAAGCCCACGGCATGGTTCCAGAAGGATGCGATCAGCGGTGTGGTGGATATGCTCAACCGCCCATTGAGCTGACGACTGAGACCGACGAGCACACCGCCCAGGCAAGCCAGGAGAATGAACACCGTCACGCCGCACCTCGCCCAAGCAGGATAATCAGTGCAGCCCCCATGACGACCAAGCCGAGTGCTACGATGTCTCGTCTATCTGGACGCCGCTTTGGCAGACCGAACAATCCCCAATTGTCGGCGGCGACGCTGAAGGCGACCTGGCCTGCCAAACCCAAAGCCAAGGTGCCGGAGAGCCCGAGCGGTGAGTTGACCGCGGTCGAGGTCAGCATGACCGTTGCCGCGCCGGATATCCCACCGAAATAGGCCCATAAAGGCGCGCGCAAGGTTTGTTCCGGCTTAGGTCTGCGGCGCCGGTGGATCAGCAAAAGAAGAATGACGGCTGCGATGATGCCCGTGCCATGAGCGGTCCAAGATGAGAACAGGGGATTCCCATAACGGGCCAACTCGCCGTTGAGGTGCACCATAAAAGTCAGGAGCCCGCCCGTGGCAAAAGCTCCGGCAAAATAGATCGGATGCGGATTTCGTGCGGCTTCGATGGTCATGAAGATCCCGTCAAAGAATCGATTGCAGCGGATATTTTCAGATTGTCACTACCGCATCGCGCGTCTTTTGAGAGCCGCAAAAGACGCTGTGCACCTTGAATGGCTGCAATTGTCAGGTAAGACCATTCTTCGGCATTTCCAGGAACATGATTAACACCGGGTGTCTGTTAGACCGGCCTCTCCTTGATGGCGTTCAGGAAGCTCATTTCGATCGATGCACGGTTGGTATATTTGACAGGCTTAATTCGAGCGATATCCCATAATGCAAGATGATGCCACGTCCGCAAACCTTAACGGCCCAGGCGACCCCACGATGCCAAGAGCCGGATTGTCGGAAATCCTCGCTCCTGGCCTTTCCGTAGTTTTCTGCGGATTGAATCCGGCTCTATCTGCCGTTCGCGACGGGCATAATTTCTCGAACTCGAGCAACCGTTTTTGGCGCGTCTTGCGTCTGGCCGGATTTACACCGCGCCTGCTGCGGGCCGATGAAGAGCGCGCGTTGTTGCAATATGGCTGTGGTCTGACATCCGCGGTTTCACGCCCCACGAAAAGCGCAAGCGAGCTTAAGAGGCAGGACTACGTCAGCGCCGCGCCCATCCTGGAAAACAAGATACGAAAGTTCGCGCCAGCCAATTTGGCCTTTCTTGGAAAGGCGGCATACGCGGCTATCAGTCTTCGAGCCGATGTTGAATGGGGTCGGCAGCCCGAGGAATTTGCCGGCGCCGGCGTCTGGCTGTTGCCAAATCCGAGTGGCCTCAACAGAGCTTTCACCTTGACGACTTTGACCGAACACTATCTCGAACTGAGATTGACGCTGTAGTCATCCTCCGTCGATCTCGAAATCGCGATGATCGTCATTCGGGAGAAATGTCATGGTACGCTTGCTTTCGGTCAATGTGGGCCTGCCGCGCAACGTCACCTGGCAAGGCAAGATCGTTTACACCGCCATTTGGAAGACGCCGGTCGACGTCCCGCGCATGGTGCGGCGCCTGAACGTGGACGGCGATGGACAAGGCGATCTGGCTGGCCACGGCGGCGAACGCCGCGCGGTCTTTGTCTATCAGATCGATTCCTATCGGTACTGGCAGGAGCAATTGCGCCGAGACGACTTCATTTACGGCCAGTTTGGCGAGAACTTCACCGTCGATGGCTTGCCGGATGCAGAGGTATGCATTGGAGACCGTTACCGGATCGGCGGCGCCCTGTTCGAGGTGACGCAACCGCGCGTCACCTGCTACCGGCTCGGCATACGCATGGACGAGCCGGAGATGGCCGCGCTGGTGGTCAAACATGGTCGACCTGGTTTCTATTTCCGTGTGCTGGAGGAAGGCGAAGTGCAGGCCGGCGACGAGATCACGAAGGTGGCGTCCGGGCCCGAGGGCATGAGCGTTTTCGAGATCAACGCGCTGCTTTATATGCCGGGTCACCCGCGCGATCAGTTGGAGCGCGCGTTGCGCATCCCGCCGCTGAGCGCAGGCTGGCGTCATTCTTTCGAGGCCATACTCAAGCAGGAGCGGAAGGAGGGCGCGACGACAGGAAATGCCGGGCTGACAGCTGCTCCCGGCCTGCCTCCGGCATGGCGCGGGTTCCGCCCGCTGCGTGTGTTGCGCAAGGTGCGCGAAAGCGGCAGCGTGGTTTCCCTCGTGCTCGAACCGGCGGATGGCCAGCCTGTTGCCGCCGCACTCCCCGGGCAGTTCGTGGTGCTGCGGCTCGGACGGGATCCGACGCCTGCGCTGATGCGCAGCTATTCGCTGTCGGGCGAGCCCAGCGTCACGCATTATCGCGTCAGCGTCAAGCGGGAGGTCCATGGCGCAGCCAGCGGCTACATCGACGACGAGCTACAGGTCGGCGACATCGTGCAGGCAAGTGCGGCGCGCGGCAGTTTCATATTGCGGCCGGGCGATACACCGGTTGTTCTGTTGAGTGCCGGGATTGGAGTGACGCCGGTGCTGGCGATGCTTCATGTTTTGGCGGCCGAAGCATCGCCCCGGGAGGTCTGGTGGTTATACGGAACCCGCAATGGCCGCGAACATCCGTTTGCCGAGGAGGCGCGCGGGCTGCTGAAGAGGCTTCCTCACCACCACAGCCATATTTGCTACAGCTCTCCCGACCCTAAGGATCGGCCTGATATCGATTTCGACGCTCGCGGCCATCTGGATGCGCAGGCGCTCAAGTTGCTTAACCTGCCGCGCGATTGTGACGTCTATGTCTGCGGACCATCGAGCTTCATGAGCGATCTGAGCGTCGGCCTTGCTGCCTTGGGCATCGCGCCGGATCGCATCCACACCGAGATGTTCGGCGCCGGTCCGTCGATCACACCCGGCATAGCTGCTTCGCCTCGCCGGCCGCCACATTTGCCGGCAAGGCTTCCAGGCTCGGGGCCGCTGGTGTCGTTTGCCCGCACCGGCCTCAATGTGCGCTGGGAGCCGACATTCCAGAACTTGCTCGAACTGGCCGAGGCCTGCGACGTGCCGGTGCGATGGTCGTGCCGAACCGGCGTCTGTCACACTTGCGAGACCGGACTTGTGGAGGGAAGTGTCGGCTACCAGCCGGACCCTGTCGACGCGCCGGCGGATGGCAATGTGCTGATCTGTTGCGCAAAACCTGAAGGCGATATCGTGATTGATTTGTAATGCCTGGACGAACGCGCCGACGGTGATTCTTGCTCACCACGCACGGCGCGGTGATGGCTTGGAGGCGAGCAGGGGCTGCATTTATTGGATGACAAGCTCGAAGTAGAGGCGCAGAGTGCAAGCACGTTGGTCGCGTTTCTGCTCGACCCGAACGCATCTATCACCAGACAGGGGACTGTCGGCGACCACAAGAAGATCCCGCCGGCAATTATCATTCGCGCGTTCCTGCGATGGAGGAAATTTCGCCATATATGTGGCGTCATTCGCTTGGCCGCTCGAAGACCGAAAAGGCGATATGAATGGAACAAGGATGCCCCTAACGGGTTTCGAACCTTAGCGTTCAATAGGAGGAGCATTTCATGCCTACGGTTGCCGCCACACCCATCACCCCACCAGACCAGCACGTTGTAACAGCGCGCGAAGCCATCGAGCCGCTTTATGAGAAGCTCGAGCTTCAAACGGAATCGCTGGTCCTGTCTGCGGCGTTGGAAGCGGGATGGTCTTCGGATGAGGCAACCGAAGCATTGGCGGCACTCAGACTGCAGGATGCACTTTCGACGCTTGGACGAACGACCTGACCGAGAAAGCTCCGAGAAACCGGTGCGCGGGGCAGATTCACCTGAATTCGGTGAATGTCTGGGCGCCTCCGGTAACGCGTGGCATCATTGCAGACAACGTGCCATCGTGAATGATTGGCGGGGTTTATTAGAGAGGCGGTTCTCGGTGGTTGTAAAGCACCTTTTAGTTCCATAATGTTGATTACGCCACTTTTACAATCATAAGTTGCTCAACTATAAACGCGCCCTCACGGTTGGTGCCGATGCGTGGGAGGTCAAATTCCGTTTGATGACCGCAGTTCATAGAGCACGTGATGGCGCAACGGATGCCCTTCGACGAAATTGGGATGGTCGAACTCACCGATCCGGTTCATCCCCAGTCGTCTCATCAGACCCCAGGAATTGCTGTTTGCGGGCACCGTGAAGCTGACGATGCGGTCAAGCTTCAGCGTGTTGAACGCAAAATCGAGAGAGCGTTCCGCGGCCTCGCGCGCATAATAGGCGCCGTGCCGCGACGCTGAAAGCCGCCAACCGATTTCGACTGCAGGCGCAAACGGCAAAGCCGGCGAAACCTTGGCGAGGCCGCACATACCGATCAACGCGCCGCTTTCCTTCTCCTCCAGCGCCCAAAACCCCCAGCCATGGTCCTCGAAGTGCCGGGCGATGCGGTCGAGCATCGCATTCGACTGTTCGTCGGTCAGAGGATTGAGATATCTGACGACGTCGGGCTCGGCATTGATCGCAGCGAAGGGTTTGCGATCCTGCTGTCGCCAGGGTCTCAAAATCAGACGTTCGCTTTCGAGCTTCATCGTTCCTTCGCCCAAGCAATTCCAGGAAAAGTGCAAAGCGGTTTTCCGTCCGGAATTGCGATAAAACAAAAGGTTAGAGCGGTTCTGCATTTCCAAGAAAAGCTGAACCGCTCCAGATCCTACCAGAGCGTCATGTGACGGTTCACGTCCTTGTAGAGCAGGTAGCGGAAACGGCCGGGGCCACCGGCGTAACATGCCTGCGGGCAGAAGGAGCGCAGCCACATGAAGTCGCCGGCCTCGACCTCGACCCAATCCTGGTTCAGCCGATAGACCGCCTTGCCCTCCAGCACATAGAGACCATGCTCCATGACATGGGTTTCCATGAAGGGGATCACGGCGCCCGGCTCCAGAGTCACGATATTCACGTGCATGTCGTAGCGGACATCGGCTGGATCGATGAACCGGGTCGTCCCCCAGCGTCCATCGGTATCGGGCATTGCCGAGATGGGGTGCTGGTCCTCATGCGTGAAGATAGCCGGCGGCGGCTCCAGCCCCTCGACCTCCTGAAAGGCCTTTCGAATCCAGTGGAATTTTGCCGCCGTCGAGCCGCTATTTTTCAGGCGCCAGACCGAGCCCGCCGGAAGATAGGCGAACGAACCGGCGCGCAGCGCATGACTGTTGCCGTCGAGCTCCACCGTCATCTCGCCTTCGACGACGAACAGGACCGCTTCGGCCCGTTTGTTGGGCTCCGGCCGGTCGCTTCCGCCGCCGGGCTGGACCTCCATCACATATTGCGAGAAGGTCTCGGAGAAACCGGAGAGCGGCCGGGAGAGAACCCAAGCCCGCGTTCCCGTCCAGTGAGGAAGGACGCTGGTGACGATATCGGTCATGACGCTGCGCGGGATGACCGCGTAGGCTGTGGTGAAAACGGCTTTGCTGGAAAGCAGCTCGGTTTGCGGCGGCAGTCCGCCGAGTTTGGAATAATAATCTCTGTTCATTGGTCCAGATTTCGCGGCATGTAGCACTGCATCTGATTTATGCGCCGCTCACCTTGCAGGCAACTCTTAATTCGTCGCGTGAAAGTCGATGCGGAGCCGCACCGCCGCGTTCCGGTCAGAACTCGACTTCCAACTCGACGATCTCATCCGGCTCGACCATCGCTCCCTCCGTCCATTCACCCATCAGCGGCCAGGACAGCACCGTCTCGACATAGGCTTCGAGCTGCGGTTCGAGTTCCACCGCGTAGGTGCGGAATCGGGTGCAGACCGGCGCATACATCGCATCGGCCACGGTCGGCGCGATCCCGAACAGCCACGGGCCGCCGCTTGCCTCGAGGCATTCGGTCCAGATCGCCTTGACACGCTCGACATCGGGCCGCGCGCCCGAAAATATCTTGAAGCTCGCATGCCGCGCCTTGAGGTTCATCGGCAATGCCGAGCGCAGATTGTGGAAACCCGAATGCATCTCGCCCGAAACCGACCGGCAGCGGGCGCGCGCCGCGCGCTCGGTGGGCCAGAGCCCGGCAGTGGGCGCGACCTCATGGAGATATTCGGCGATCGCCAACGTGTCCCAGACCGTCACATCGTCATGGGTCAGCCTCGGCACCAGAACCGACGGTGAAAGCAGAAGCAGTTCCTGGCGCGCCTCGTCATCCAGTTCCACAAGGACTTCGGCGAAGTCCAGCCCGGCCATCCGGCACAGCAGCCAGCCGCGCAGAGACCATGATGAGTAGTTTTTCGAGGAAATCGTCAGTGCCGCCTGCGACATCGGGCTCGTATCCTTGTCGGACAATGTTGCTTCTTCCTCGATAATCTTCTCGCATGGCAGGAGATATTCCACTAGCATTTTTTGCACTGCCGCATCGATGCGGCAGTGCGGGAGATTTCGGCCATGCTCTACCAGGCCTATCAGTTCCAGGATGATCTCATCGCGCCGCTCCGCGATCTGGCGCGCCGCCTGCAGATCTTCTCCGCGACAGCGCTCTGGGGATCCGGCAGCGAAATGGGACGGCACTTCGCCGCCGCGCTGGAGATGATCTCACGCTTCGAGATCACTCACCAACGTCCGGATTTCGCTATTACGTCGGTCATGATCGGCAATCGCGTGAGGCCCGTCACTGTCGAGACCGTGCTCGACATGCCCTTCGGCACGCTGCTGCGCTTTGCAACGGACACCGATGCAAAGCGGCCGCGGGTGCTGGTCGTCGCACCGCTGTCCGGCCATTTTTCGACGCTGCTGCGCGGCACCGTGCAGACCCTGCTGCGCGACCACGACGTCTATATCACCGACTGGGCCAACGCCCGTGACGTGCCGCTGTCGGCCGGACGCTTCGGCATGGACGACTATGTCGATTATATCATGCATTTCCTGGAGGAGATCGGTCCGGGCGCTCATATCCTTGCCGTCTGCCAACCCTGCGTGCAGGCGCTGGCCGCCGTCGCCGTGATGTCGGAAGAGCGGCATCCGGCCACCCCGCGGACCATGACGCTGATGGCCGGTCCGATCGATCCGCGCGAGAGCCCGACGAAGGTCAACGAGCTTGCGGTATCGCAATCGCTCGCCTGGTTCGAAAACTCGCTGATCACGGACGTCCCCTGGCGTTATCGGGGTGCGGGACGGCGCGTCTATCCCGGTTTCCTCCAGCTTGTCGCCTTCATGTCGATGAACATGCAGCGCCACCAGGACGCCCATCGCAAGCTCTACGACCATCTGGCGAAGGGCGAGACGGCCGAGGCCAGCAAGATCAAGAATTTCTACGACGAATATTTCGCCGTGCTCGACCTCACCGAAGAATTCTACATCGAAACCATCGAACGCGTCTTCCAGAAGGCGGAAATCGCGACCGGCGACCTGACCCATCATGGCCGCAAGGTCGATCCCGGCCAGATCCGCAACACGGCGCTTTTGACCGTCGAGGGCGGGCGCGACGATATCTGCGCACTCGGCCAGACCTCGGCCGCGCACGATCTCTGTCGGGCGCTACGCCCACATCTGAAGCGCCATCATCTTCAGGCCAATGTCGGACATTACGGCGTCTTCAGCGGCCGCCGCTGGGAGGGGGAAATCTACCCCGTCGTGCGCAACATGATCCTGGCGATGGAATAGCGCCCGTCAGATCCGAAACGCGATGGCAAGTCTTAGCGATCCGCCATGACCAGGTGGCCCGGCCCGACTTCGCGATAAGACGTGCTTGCAGGCTGATAGTCGACCGGGCGCATTGGGCTCTTGATCTCGTCATTCGCCACCATCCGCTTTTCGTGGCGACGGTTGGGATCCGGCACCGGCACTGCCGCGATGAGTTTTTTCGTATAGGGATGCTGCGGATTTTCGAAGACCGCGGATCGCGGGCCGATCTCGACGATCTCGCCGAGATACATCACCGCTACGCGATGGCTGACGCGCTCGACCACCGCCATGTCGTGCGAGATGAACAGGAAGGCGAGGTTGAGGCTCTGCTGCAGGTCGAGCATCAGGTTGATGACCTGCGCCTTGATCGAGACGTCGAGCGCCGAGACGCTTTCGTCGGCGACAATGACCTTCGGCTGCAAGGCGAGCGCGCGGGCGATGCAGATGCGTTGGCGCTGGCCGCCGGAAAACTCATGCGGATAACGGGCGGCCATATCCGAGGACAGACCGACCTTCACCAGCAGATCGGCGACGACATCCTTTGCCTGTTTCGCGTTGCCCATCCTGTGCTCGAGATAGGGTTCGGCGATAGCTGCGCCGACCGTCATGCGCGGATTGAGGCTGGCAAAGGGATCCTGGAAGATCATCTGCACCGACTTGCGCATCTCGCGCAGATCCTTCCGGTCGAGGCCGAGCACCTCCCTGCCCTCGACGAGAACGGAACCGGCCTGCGGCTCGATGAGCCGCATGATGGCGCGGCCGGTCGTCGATTTGCCGCAGCCGGATTCGCCGACGAGCGACAGCGTCTCGCCGGCATGAAGATCGAAGGAGACGTTTTCGACCGCATGCACCCGGCTGGTCATCCGGCCGAACAGGCCGGAATGAATGTCGAAGCGCTTGGTGAGGTTCTTCACCTGCAGGACGGGCGTCGCTGCCACCGTATCGGTGACCTCGGCGGGAATGTCTGATTCACCCGTTGCGGTATTGACCACGGGAAAGCGCAGCGGCCGTTGCCTGCCCTGCATCGAGCCGAGCACCGGCACGGCTGACAGTAGCGCTCTCGTATAGGGATGTTTGCCGCGGTGGAAGATATCGGCGGTGGCGCCGCTTTCCACCTGTTCGCCGCGATACATCACCACCGTCCGGTCAGCGATCTCGGCAACGACGCCCATATCATGGGTGATGAACAGAACGGAGGTCCCCTCCTCGTCCTGCAGCATCTTGATGAGATCGAGGATCTGGCCCTGGATCGTCACGTCGAGTGCCGTCGTCGGCTCGTCGGCGATCAACAGTTTCGGCCGGCTGGCGAGCGCCATGGCGATCATCACCCGCTGGCGCATGCCGCCGGAAAAACGATGCGGATATTCGCCGAAGCGCGAGGCAGCCGAGGGGATGCGGACCTTTTCCAGCAGCCGGATCGTCTCGGCTTTGGCATCGGCGCTGCTCATATCGGAATGGCAGAGCAGCGCTTCGGATATCTGGTCACCGATGGTGAAGAGCGGATTGAGCGATGTCATCGGCTCCTGGAAGATCATCGCCACCTCGTTGCCGCGCACCTGCCGCATGGCATTTTCCGGTAGGGCAAGAAGGTCGCGTCCGCCGAGCATGACGCGGCCCTCGACACGGCTCGTATCCGCCTGCAGCAGCCGCATGATCGAGAGCGATGTGACGCTCTTGCCCGAGCCGGATTCGCCAACAATCGCCACAGTCTCCGCTGGCGCCACCGTGAAGGAAACATCGCGCACGACCGGTTTCCAGACGCCGTCCACCAGAAAGGATGTCGTCAGCCTTTCGACGGAAAGAACGTCGGTGGTCGTCTGGATCGGTTGGGTTTGGGCGCTGACCATGGCGGTTCCTCTTGCGACGGGTAAGCGGCGGATCAATCCGGCCAGCGCAACGCACCGTCGAAGCGGTGCCTGCTGCGGTTCTCGATCGGCGTTGCGATGATCTCGTTGGAGGCCCGTGCCTGGTCGAGTTCCTGCGCCAAGCGCTCCGCGACGACCGTCTCCTCGCCCGCGTGCAGATTGCACGGGTCGAGGTAGAAATAGCGGTGCTCTACCTCATGGTCACGCACGATGATCGGCGGGCTGCCCTTGGCAAGCGCATCGGCCAAATCCCAGGCGGTGATATGGGCTTGCTCGGGATCGACGATCAGGCGCAGCCGCTCGAGCGGATTGTGGGTCGGATCGGGCTCGATCAGCGCGGTAAGGCCAGGGCGGCCGTCGAGCGTGCGCTTCCACAAGTTGAGATAGCCGGTCTCGCGTTCCCGGATGCCGGCATGGTCGCGGTTTTCCCATGCTTCAAGTGCTGCCATGACGCCGAAGATGCTCTCCTTGCCGACCTTCATGCCGCGGCCGATGCCCATGTTCTGCAGGAAGGCGTGGCGCACCAGCTCCTTTCTGCCGGCAACGATGCCCGAGGTCGGGCCGCCGAGGAATTTGTGGCCGGAGTAAAGGGCGATGTCGGCCCCCTGCTCCAGGAAAATCCTGAGATCATATTCCGAGGCGGCATCGACGATGACGGGCACGCCCTTGGCATGGGCAATCTCGACGAATTCCTTGAGGTTCAGCAGGCCGTAATCGACAACATGGTGGGAGACGACATAGACGGCGGCGGCGGTCTTGTCGGTGATGGCGTTTTCCATGTGGAAGCGATGCGTCGAGGTCGCCTGCCCGACAAGCACGACCTTGCCGCCGGCAAGCCGGATTGCCTGGTCGACCGGGGCGCCGTAGCTGACGACATGGCCCATCTGCACCAGCACTTCGTTCTTCTCCGGCACGACATCCGGCAGCTTCTCGATCGCCAGCAGGTTATTGCCGGTGATCGCGCCGGCGACGGCGAGCGAAATACCGGCCGAGCAGGAGGCAGTGACGAAGCCCGCCTCTCCACCGGTCAGCCTTGCGATGACGGCGCTTGCCTTGCGCTGCAGGTCGTTGATCTCGACGAAGTGCGGCAGGATCGATGCCATCGCGCTGATCGCTTCGGGAACGACGATCGAGGCGCCGAGGCTGGTCATCGTGCCCGATACATTGATGACAGGGCGAAGGCCAAGCGACGGGCGGATATCAGTGGACATGGAGATCTCCAGGATTCTGGGTCGAAAAACGAAACATGGGGCGGTCGATCAAATGTGTCGAGTTCCCATCAGCCGTGCAAGGCGACGATCGCCTCGATCTCGACGGTGATGTTGCCGGGCAGCGAGCCGAAGCCGACGGCCGAACGAGCATGTTCGCCCGCCGGCCCGAAGACTGCGATCAGCAGGTCCGAGCAGCCGTTGATGACGCTCGGATGATCCTCGAACTCAGGCACGGCATTGACCATGCCGAGCAGCTTGACCACCCGCTTGACCCGGGCGAGATCGCCAAGCGCATCCTGCATGACGGCAAGCAGGTTGATGCCGGTCAGGCGCGCATGGCCATAGGCCCCCTCGACACTGATGCCACCGCCGACCTTGCCGGCATGCAGGAAGCCGTCGGCCTCGCGCGGGCCCTGGCCGGAGAGGTAGAGCATATTGCCTTCGATCACGTGCGTGACGAAATTGGCGATCGGCGGCGGCGGCGGCGGAAGCGTTATGCCGAGGGCAGCAAGCCGTTCGTAAGGCGAGTTCTCGACCTTGCCGGCGGCGGTGGGAAACTGATTCACGCAAACTCCTGTCATGCAATTTTCGATTTAGCGAATTTCGATTGGGCCGACGCTTGGTCGGCGGATTAAAGATCCTTGCGAAGTCTCGGATCGAGCATGTCCCTGAGGCCGTCGCCGACCATCTGCAGCGACAGCACGGAGAGGATGATGGCGACACCCGGAAACAGCGTCATCCAATCGGCCTGGCCGATATACTGGCGGCCGGCGGCGATCATCGTTCCCCAGGTCGGGATTTCCGGGCTGACGCCGAGGCCGAGGAAAGACAGGCCGGCTTCGGCGAGCATGGCGCTGGCGAAGAGGAACGTCGCCTGCACGAGGATCGGCGACAGCAGATTGCGCAGCACATGCCGCATCATGATGTGAAAGGTCGAGATGCCGAGTGCCCTCGCCGCCTCGACATAGGGCAACTCGCGAATGACCAGCGTCGAAGCGCGCACGATCCGGGCAAGGCGCGGCGCATAGACGATCGATAGCGCGATGATGACTGTGGTCAGCGACGGGCCGAGGGCGGCGACGAGCGCGATCGCCAGCAGAATATCGGGGAATGCCATCATCGCGTCGATCAGCCGGGCGATCGGCGTGTCGAGCTTCTGGAAGAAGCCGGCGAGCAGACCGAGCGTTACGCCGATCACGGCCGACAGGCTCACGACCGCAACACCGACGAGCAGCGACAGGCGGCCGGCGAAGATCGTGCGCGAGAAGACGTCGCGGCCGAACTCGTCGGTGCCGAAGACAAAGGTGCCGCTCGGCGGTTTCAGCCGGTTGACGATGGAAAGCTTCGACGGCGAATAGGGCGCGACAAGAGGCGCCAAGATCGCCAGAAGCACGAAGATCGTCAGGATCAGCAGGCCCAAGGCGACCGTCTTGCGCTTCAGCAGGCGCCTGGCGAATTTGCTGCCCTCGCCTTCCGCGGGTTTGATTGCGATATCGGCCATCAGTAGCGCACCCTTGGATCGATCAGCAGATAGAGCATGTCGATCGCAAAATTGATCAGCACATAGAGGGCGGCGATGACGAGCAGCGCCCCCTGGATGACGGGATAGTCGCGGCGCAGGACCGCCGAGACGACGAGATTGCCGACACCCGGCAGGCCGAAGACGGTCTCGGTGACGACGGCGCCCGAAATCAGCACCGCTGCCGTCAGGCCGATCACCGTCAGGATCGGGATCAGCGCATTCTTCAGAGCGTGCTTGAGAATGACCCGGCGCTCGATCAGCCCCTTGGCGCGGGCCGTGCGGATATAATCGTCGCCAAGCACATCGAGCATCGACGCGCGGGTGAAGCGCAGGATCAGCGCCGAAGAGACAATGCCGAGCGCAAAGGCAGGCAGCGTCAGGTGATACATGCGCTCGAAGAAGGTCGAGCCCGGACCGCCATAACCCGAGACCGGGAAGAGGTTCAGCCTGACGGCGAAGAACTGCATCAGGATCAGGCCGAGCCAGAAGCTTGGGATGCTGGCGGCGAACATCGCAAGCGTCGTTGCCGCCTGGTCGATGAAGGAACCGCGCCGATAGGCGGCATAGATGCCGATCGGCAGGGCGATGATGCTGGCAATGGCGAGCGAGAACAAAGTCAGGAAAAAGGTCGGCTCGGCGCGGTCGAGCAGAGCCGAAGTGACAGGCATGTTGAGGAAGATCGACTGGCCGAGATCACCTCTCAGCATCTGGCCGATATAATAGACATACTGCAGGCCGAGCGACTGATCGAGGCCGAGCCGGGCCCTGAGGTCGGCAATATCCTGCGGCGTCGCATCTGGCCCGAGCATGACGGCGGCCGGATCTCCCGGTGTCACGCGCACGATGACGAAGACGATCGTGACGACGAGAAACATCACGACGATCATGCCGAACAGGCGCTGGAGGATGTAGCGTATCATGAATGCCTGGCAAACCCTTGCAGATGCTGCAAAAAAGAAGACTGATACCGGCCACGACGGGCCGGTATCGCTGGCGATGTTTACTTCTTGATCGAAGCATTCCAAAAATACGGCCACGGAGCCGGATCGACGCCTTCGAGCTTGGTCGATTCCGCCGAAACCGCGTTGAAGTCGCCGATCTTCATGAAGGGTGCATCGGCATAGATCGCCTTCTGGACATCGGCCCAGAGCGCCACGCGCTTCTTCGGATCGACTTCCGATGTAAAGGCATCGACGGCGGCCTTGCGGGCCGGCGTATCCCACCAGCCCGGCGAACTGGTCGAGAGCGAGCCGATCAGCGCCGGCTCGGGCAGGAAGGGGCTATGGGTGATGTAGATATCCCAGAGCTTCGGATCGGTGCGGCGCTGGGTCAGCGTCGCCCAGTCCACAACCTGCATATCGACGGTGAAGCCGGCAAGCTTCAGATATTCGGCGGCGACCTGCGCCATCTTGTAGTGGAATTCGTACTGGCGGCTGGTCAGGATACGGATCGGCTCGCCGTTGTAGTCGGCCTTCTTGGCGGCGGCCGCCGCCCCTTCCGGATCGGCGACATTGTAAGCGCCTTCGACGCCGGCATCGGTCGACCAGGCAAAGGTCTTCGGATAGATCGCGCCGTCGAGCGCATAGAAATCCTTGCTGCCGAAGGCGGCGGCCAGCATGTCTTCCATGCTGAGCGCCTGGCGGATCGCCTTGCGGACCTCGACATTCCCGGCAATACCTTCCTTCGTGTTGAAGACGAAGACCGGATAACCGAAGGGCTTGAGGATGATCGGCTGCGAGGCGGTCGAAGCCTTCAGCTTGTCGTAGGATTCGACGGGGATCGAGTCGACATAATCATACTGGCCGGAAACGGCGGCTTCGACGCGGGTGTTCGGATCCGGCACCGGCACGAAGCGGATCTCATCGAGATATTGATGACGGGCGCCGCCATAACCATTGCTGTCGCCTTCGCGTGACTTATAGCCATCGAAACGGACGAGCTGGATATACTGGTCGGCCTTGCGCTCCTTCAGCATGTAGGGACCGGTGCCGATGAAGTCCTTCATCGGCTCGTCCTGCTTTTCCGACGGGATGATGATCGCGGCCGAATTGTTGAAGGCAAGCAGCGAGGTCAGCGGCGCATAGGGCTGCTTCAGCGCAATCTTGACGGTCGCCGGATCGACGGCGGTGACGGACTCGATGAAGCCGGCCACCTGCTTGCCGCGCGAAGCGATCTTCATCCAGCGGCCAAGCGAGGCGACGACATCTTCCGAGGTCATATCGGTATTGTCGTGGAACTTGATGCCGGTTCTGAGCTTGATCGTATAGGTTTTGCCGTCGGCGCTGATCTCAGGCAGGCTTTCGGCCAGAAGCGGCGTTACGTTCCAGCTCTTGTCGAAGGTGTAGAGCGTTTCGAAAATGTGTTGCGTGACGATGCCGACCAGATCGGCCGTCGACGACATCGGATCGAGCGTTGGCGGTTCGCCGATCGTCGCGACGTTGATGACGCCGCCCTTTTCCTGGGCAAGGAGTGTCGAAGGCAGGGCGATGAGCGCAGTGCCGAGAAGGAATGCGACCAGTGTTTTCATGTGAGAGCTCCCGTTTAGTTCCACAATTATGTAATTCATCTTTTTGTAACAGAATAGGGGATGGATCGATCCTGTCAAGCACGAGCGACGGATTATGCTAGGGCGGATAGCCGGACGCCGGAAAAACACACAATCTTCGGCTGCGCCCGGCTGCACCAAGACCGCGCATTGTGCCAAGGTGAGGCGATCGCCCTGAGTCAGGCTTCAAGGGAACGGGAGAACAGCATGAGTATCGACTTCAACGACGGCAAATGGCTGAACGAGCCGGCGCAATGGCAGGCGACCGACGCCGGCCTTACCTTGACCACCGATGAGAAAACCGATTTCTGGCGAGAAACCCATTACGGCTTCACCCGCGACAGCGGCCATTTCCTCGCCTTTCCCACCACCGACGGCTTCACCGCGCAGATCCGCGTCCAGGGCGAATTCCGCACCCTCTACGACCAGGCCGGCCTGATGGTGCGCATCGACGAGAAACGCTGGGTGAAAACAGGCGTCGAGTTCACCGACGGCGAAGCCTTCCTCAGCACCGTCGTCACCGACGGCAAATCCGACTGGTCCGTCGCTCAGCCCTTCCGCGAATTGGAAGATTTCCGCATCCGCGTGACGGTCGCCAACGGCGCGTTGCGCATCCAGGCTTCACGCGACGGACGCCACTGGCCGCTACTGCGGTTAGCGCCCCTCCCGGCTGCCGAGCGCTATGAGGTGGGGCCGACTGCTTGCACGCCGGAGCGGAGCGGGCTGAGGGTGCGGTTTTCGGAGTTTTCGATTGGGCCGGCGATTACCACCGATCTTCATGACTTGAGCTAGGGGATTTCGATGTCGTATTCTCGACGGCAATATACGAATCCAGATAGTGGAGTCCAAGAGGCACCCCGGCAGAGATTATCCGCGGGGTGCGCATCTCTTAAAATCGTTCATCATCATCGCGCGGCGCAGCCGCAGGACTGTCATTTTCGAGATGACATCCGCCCCGTTCTCTGCGAAAAAGGGCGTGATGAGAGACAGGGGCGTTCGTCGACAGACGGGCTGAGAAGCACCCTTCGAACCTGAACCGGATAATGCCGGCGGAGGGAGTCGCTCGGGGCCGCGGCACCGTCCGCATGAACCGCCCCGTGCCCGCCCCCGCCTGAAAGGGGCCATATGCAGACCAGGACCACACCAGGAGCGATGCTGAAGGCGATGCGCGAGAAGCCGCCGCTCGTTCAGTGCATCACCAATTACGTCGCCATGAACATCGCCGCGAATGTCCTGCTTGCATCAGGCGCCTCGCCCGCCATGGTGCATGCCGCCGAAGAAGCCGGCGAATTCGCCGCGATCGCCAGCGCTGTGACAATCAATATCGGCACGCTGTCGACGCAATGGATCGACGGCATGCAGGCGGCTGCGAAGGCGGCGACATCAGCCGGCAAACCCTGGGTGCTCGATCCGGTCGCCCATTATGCCACCGCCTTCCGCCGCAATGCGGTCGCCGAACTGCTGGCGCTGCGTCCGACCATCATCCGCGGCAACGCGTCCGAGATCATCGCGCTTGCCGGCGGAGAAAGTCGCGGCCAGGGGGTCGATAGCCGCGACCCGGTCGAGCAAGCGGAAGGTTCGGCGCGATGGCTTGCCGAGCGGCAGCGGGCGGTCGTCGCCGTAACCGGCGCCGTGGATTTCGTCACCGACGGCGAGCGGGCCGTGCGCATCGAAGGCGGATCGGTCCTGATGCCGCAGGTCACGGCACTCGGCTGCTCGCTCACCTGCCTCGTCGGCGCCTTTGCCGCGACGGCACCTGAAGACACCTTCGGAGCGACGGTCGCAGCCCTTGCAACCTTCGCCATCGCCGGCGAGGAGGCCGCCCTTGGCGCGGCCGGCCCCGGCTCCTTCTCCTGGCGCTTTCTCGATGCGCTGGCCGCGCTCGACGCCGAAACGCTGGACGCCAGGGCAAGGATATCAGCCGCATGAAGGCTTTCGACCTTTCGCTCTATCTCGTCCTCGACCCCGATCTCTGCGCCGGGATCGGCATGGTCGAAACCGCGCGCCTTGCCGTTGCCGGCGGCGCCACCATGGTGCAGCTGCGCGACAAACATGCCGGCACCATCAGGATGATCGAGACCGGCCGCGCCTTGAAACAGGTGCTGGATAGGACCGGCGCCCTCCTCATTGTCAACGATGACGTCGAGGCGGCAATCGCCATCGGCGCCGATGGTCTGCATATTGGCCAGGAGGACATGGATGCGCGTAAAGCCCGGGCGATGGTCGGTGCTGAGATGATCCTTGGCCTGTCGGTCGAGAGCGAAGCGCTTGCTAACGCCGTCGATCCTGATCTCATCGATTACACCGGCGTCGGGCCGGTGTTTGCGACACCGACCAAGGCCGATCACAAGCAACCGATCGGCTTTGACGGCCTTGCAAGGCTGGTCAAGGTCTCGCCGGTGCCATCGGTCGCGATCGGCGGACTCAAGGCGGATCATGTCGTTCAGGTGTTCGCCGCAGGCGCCAAGGGACTTGCCGTCGTCTCTGCCATCTGCGGCACGCCCGACCCCGAAGCGGCCACGGGCCGCATCGCTGCAGAAATTCGAAAGGCCCGCGCATGATCCGCAACGTTCTCTCGATCGCCGGCTCTGATCCCTCCGGCGGCGCCGGCATCCAGGCCGATCTCAAGGCCTTTTCCGCCCGCGGCGTCTACGGCATGGCGGTGCTGACCGCGCTGACGGCGCAGAACACGCAAGGGGTAAGCGGCGTGCATCTGGTGCCGCCGCAATTCGTCGCCGATCAGATCAATGCCGTCTTTGCCGACGTGCGCGTCGATGCCGTCAAGATCGGCATGATCGCCAATGCCGGCATCGCCGAAGCCGTTGCCGGTGCGCTGACTGACCACCGCGACATTCCGATCGTCATCGACCCGGTCATGATCGCCAAGGGCGGAGCCGCCCTGCTGGCGCCCGAGGCGGTCGACGTGCTGACCCGCCGGCTGCTGCCGCTTGCCACGCTTCTGACCCCGAACCTGCCGGAAGCCGCCGCCCTGCTGCACCAGCCGGTCGCGACAAACCGCGCTGACATGGCGGCGCAGGCCGAGCGCCTGCTAGCACTTGGCCCGGCCGCGGTGTTGGTCAAGGGCGGCCATCTCGACAGCGACGAGAGCCCCGACGTGCTTGCCACCGCTGCCGGCCTGCACTGGTTCGAAGCCAGGCGCGTGCCGACCAAGAATACCCACGGCACCGGCTGCACGCTCTCCAGCGCGCTGGCGGCCGAGCTCGCCAAGGGCGCCTCGGCGCGGGAGGCCGTCGCCATCGCCAAGGATTACCTCGCCGGCGCGGTCGCGGCTGCCGGCAACCTCACCGTCGGCTCCGGCCATGGACCGGTGCAGCACTTTCATGCACTCTGGAAAGGCGGCGAATAGGCACTCGCTCAACCAAACATGCCGACTGAAACGGCCGGCCGTTGGGCGAGCTTTACAAGAGCTGGGCGGACCCGTCGGTGCGGATGATCTGAAGCCGGCTTGCTGGCCTCGTCGCCTGCCCTATGCTAGGGGACAGTCCCTTTAAGAGGCGAAGCCGTCATGCTGCCATGGATCCAGCTCGATTCCGCGACCATTCCCGGTGAAAACGGCGAATTGCGGCTGAAGCGGCGCGGCAGCGAGTTCTCGATCATGCTCGGCGCCAACGAGTTGATGAACAGCCGTCTCAGCGGCTCGGAGGAGGCACTGGCGACCCTTTCCTGGGATCGGATCAAGGCGCACCCGAAGCCGCGGATCCTAATCGGCGGCCTCGGCATGGGCTTCACCCTGCGCGCCGCCCTCGCCGTCCTTCCCGAAGATGCCGGCGTCACCGTCGCCGAACTGGTGCCGGCCGTCGTCGCCTGGGCACGCGGGCCGATGGCCGAGGTCTTCAAGGGCTGTCTCGACGATCCGCGGGTCGGCATCCATCAGGGCGATGTCGGCGACGCGATCCGCACCGGCAAGACCGCCTATGACGCCATTCTGCTCGATGTCGATAACGGTCCTGATGGCCTGACCCGCAAATCCAACGACCGGCTCTACGATTTTGCCGGCCTTCGCGCCGCCGGCGACGCGTTGCGCCCAGGCGGCGTGCTCGCCGTCTGGTCGTCCGGTCCGGACCCTGATTTCACGCGGCGTCTCAAGGATAGCGGTTTTTCCGTCGATGCGGTCAACACGCGCGCCAACGGCAAACGCGGCGGCGCCCGCCACGTCATCTGGCTGGCCGTCAAATCGGTGAAATGACGCTCAAGCAGAAGCGATCCTGCGGGCGGCATTGATGGCGCGGCGGGCGCCGGAGCGCAACTGCGCGGTCTCGGCGCCGGCAATGACCAGATCGAAGCCGAACTTCAGCAGTTCGCCAGCCCGCTCGCCGTCACCGGCGAAGGCGCAGGCGAATTTGCCATGGGCACGGCAGCGCGAAACCGCATGCTGCATGGCGCTGTCGATCTCGGCGGCGTTCGGCGCCACCTGATCGCCGTTCGACAGCGCGATCGAAAGGTCGGAAGGGCCGATGAAAATGCCGTCGATGCCGGCAACGCCGAGGATGCCGTCGATCGCCTCGAGTGCCGCCCGGGTCTCGATCATGGCGACGGCGACGGTGAGCGCATTGGCGTTCTTCAGATAATCATCGGCCGACAGGCCGGTATGGTTGAGCGCCAGCGAGGGTCCCCAGCTGCGTTCGCCGAGAGGCGGGTATTTGGTGGTCTTGACGAAGGCTTGCGCGTCTTCGGCCGAATTGATCATCGGCGCAATGATGCCGGAAGCGCCGGCATCGAGCAGGCGCGAGGCGGACGCGAAATCACCGACCGGAATGCGCGCCAGCGCCGGCTTGCCGGCAAGGCGCACCTGGGCAACGGCGTTCGCTGCCGAGGGCATGTCCCACATGCCGTGCTGCATATCCAGCACGATGGTGTCGAAGGCCTCCTGCGCCAGGTGATTGGCGAGCGTAGCGTCGGGAATACCGATCCAGGCGGAGATCATGCCGCCCCGGTGCTGCCTGATCCTGTCCGCAAATCCGTCGATATCAGCTGCGCTCATGCCATTCTCCTCAATTCGACAGGCCGCCAGCGGCCAGATATTTCACCTCGAGGAACTCGTCGATGTCGAATTCCCTCAAAGCCGTGCACGGGTTGCCGGCTCATCCTC
The DNA here is from genome assembly GCF_052871115.1 of Rhizobium sp. LARHSG275. Lineage (NCBI taxonomy): Bacteria > Pseudomonadati > Pseudomonadota > Alphaproteobacteria > Hyphomicrobiales > Rhizobiaceae > Rhizobium > Rhizobium sp. LARHSG275. Next base: position 28,346 of record NZ_JBIXJN010000001.1, read on the forward strand.
TCCGGCGCAGCCGTGAAATAATAATTGTCACAGCGAGCCCGGCGACGACCATGATGCTTCCCCAGAGAACCCAGATGCTTTGGTTGATCATGAAACTGGACGCGGGATAGGGAAAATAGCCGCTTCCCTGGGCGATCCAGATCAGTCCCAGGAGGATCATGAGCAGTCCAACGATGTATCCGACGGTTCGCGACATGTTTCGGCCCTTCCTTATGAATCGATGCCACAATGTCGATCGACGCCAGTCATGACAAGGCTTCTCTCCTGAGCGCTAGCATATTCGCGATGCAATGACGCGCCGGCCTCGGTCCGAATGTCATGTCCTGCCGACTTCATCCACCAGCCAGGTGCTGAGCCTCTCGCTGTGAATATTTGCCGATCGCGGCGGTATCAGCCAGTATCCGCGGTCGGGTGCCTCGAGCGGCCGCCCGGCTTCCACCAACATATGTGTGGAGAGAAGCGTATCGACCAGGCCCATCCAGCCGATCGCCACGCCCTGCTCGCTGAGAGCGGCCTGGACGACCAGCGAGTAGGTGTTGAAACTGACATCGCCGCGGCCGGCATGGAGATCGCGAATGACGGAGAATTCGGCAAAATAGCTCCGCCAGTCGAACCAGGGCGATGGCATTGGCGAGTCGAGATGGATCAGGATCGCTTTGGCAAGCTGCTGCGGATCGTCGAACGGGCCGTTGCGATCGAGAAAGCCTCGCGTGCAGATGGGCACGACCTTTTCCTGCAGCAGAAGCGATCCGATCGCGCCGAATTCCGCCTTTGTGCCGAAAACCACCACCACATCTGCGTCGTCACGAAGGCCGGGCTCAAGCCTCTGGGTGGCGACGATCTGTATATCCGTTTCGGGGTGAAGCAGGCGAAAGCCGTGCATGCGCGGGATCAGCCAAAGCGCTGAAAAAGCATAGTCGGTTCTCAGTCTGACGACCGGCCTTTGAGCCTCGGTGCGGAAACTGCGCGCCAGGGCATCGATGTCACCGACCGCCTTAGCCGCGACCTGGAAAAGCCGCTCCCCCTCCGCGGTCAACTCGACGCCGCGGTGTTGGCGGCGCAGCAGGGCAACGCCGAACTGCTCTTCCAGCCGCCGAATCTGATAGCTGACGGCCGGCTGCGTAAGGCCGAGACCTGCCGCTGCGGCCGAAAAGCTGCCGAGCCTTGCGACCTCCGTAAAGATGCGCATCGATCCCAGCTCAGGCGGGCGATCTCGCATAAAAATTCCTTTTGGCAACTATCGAAAAAAGCCAGCTTTACAGGCATGATAATACTGGCTTTGATAAGATCTGCAAATAGCAAGGGGCGACGTGCGCCTCAGCGGGACCTTCCCCGGCCTTTGAGACCAAAGGAGACAATTTCACATGGCGCGTCCGAATATTCTCATCCTGATGGTCGATCAGTTGAATGGCACTTTCTTTCCCGATGGCCCGGCCGATTTTCTGCATGCGCCGCATCTGAAATCATTGGCGGAGCGTTCCGTGCGTTTCACCAACGCCTATACGGCAAGCCCGCTCTGCGCACCGGCGCGGGCCTCCTTCATGTCCGGACAATTGCCGAGCCGAACCCGCGTCTATGACAATGCGGCGGAATTTGCCTCTGACATTCCGACCTATGCGCATCACCTGCGCGCGGCCGGATACCAGGCCGCACTTTCCGGCAAGATGCATTTCGTCGGCCCCGACCAGTTGCATGGTTTCGAGGAGCGCTTGACGACGGACATCTACCCGGCCGACTTCGGCTGGACGCCGGATTATAGCAAGCCCGGCGAGCGCATAGACTGGTGGTATCACAATCTGGGTTCGGTCACCGGCGCCGGCATTGCCGAGATCACCAACCAAATGGAGTATGACGACGAGGTCGCCTATCATGCCGGCCGCAAGCTGTTCGATCTCTCGCGTGGCCACGACGAGCGTCCCTGGTGCCTGACCGTCAGCTTCACCCATCCGCACGACCCCTATGTCGCGCGCGGCAAATTCTGGGACCTCTATGAGGATTGCCCGGCACTTGACCCCGCTGTTGCGGCGATTGCCTTCGAGCGCCAGGACCCGCACTCGCAGCGCCTGATGAAAGCCTGCGATCACGATGCTTTCGACATCAGCGATGAGCAGATCAGGCGGGCAAGGCGAGGCTATTTCGCCAATATCTCCTATGTCGACGAGAAGATCGGCGACATTCTCGGCGTCCTGGAACGGACCCGCATGGCTGAAAACACCATCGTCCTCTTCGCCTCCGACCATGGCGACATGCTCGGCGATCGCGGCCTCTGGTTCAAGATGAACTTCTTCGAAGGATCGGCCCGCGTGCCGCTGATGATCGCGGCACCCGGCTGGAAGCCGAGGCGGATCGACCAGCCTGTCTCCACCCTCGACGTAACGCCGACGCTGGCAGGACTTGCCGGGATCGATATCGCCTCGCTGAAGCCATGGACCGAGGGCGAGGATCTCGCAGGGCTTGCCGAAGGCACCGGCAGCCGCGGCCCGGTGCCGATGGAATATGCCGCAGAGGGTTCCGAGGCGCCGCTCGTCTCTATCCGGGACGGACGCTACAAACTCTCGCTTTGCGAGAAGGACCCGCCGATGCTGTTTAATCTTGAGGACGATCCGCAGGAGCTCGACAATCTGGCGGCCGACCCGGCGCATGCCGAGATTTTGGCAAGGCTCGTCGAACAGGCCGGCCGGCGCTGGAACCTTGCCGATTTCGACGCAGCCGTGCGCGAAAGCCAGGCGCGCCGCTGGGTGGTTTACGCGGCGCTGCGCAATGGGGCCTATTATCCATGGGACTATCAGCCGCTGCAGAAAGCCTCGGAACGCTACATGCGCAATCACATGGATCTGAACGTGCTGGAGGAAAACCAAAGGTTCCCGCGCTAGAACAGGATGATTTTAGGCCGGGTCGGCCTAAAATCTGAATCCTGTTCTACATGATGTCGTTAGCGCATGATGTCGTCCGAAAACCGCTCATACTTTTTCGGCATCATGCTCTAGGGATGAGCGAGAAGTGCTTCTGATTTAAGCCGTCCTGCGCGCCGGCGACTCGCGCAGGAAATCCTCGATGAACGTCTTTTGCAGCAGGATGCCGTCCCATTCATCCGGGAAGAAGGACGAGTCGTAGATCAGCGTGAAGGGACCGGCATAACCGGCCCTCTCGCACATCTCCAGGCAAGTGCGGTAGTCCTCGGCGTCGAGGCCGGTAACGCCGTAATCGGCCTTGGCATGGCAGATTTCCGCCCGGCCCATGATATCGGCAAGGCCCTGATATTTCGCCGGCGCCGCCCAATTGCCGAGGTCGCCGTTGAGGCCGACCCTGCCATCCAGCCGGTCCAGCAGCCAGTTCATCTCGACGGGGGACGGCAGCAGGTCGAACCAGTTCTCGACGACGACACGCACGCCGCTGCCTTCCGCCTTTTCGGCCAGCCAGTTCAGATGGCGGGCGGCGCGGGCGAGGTTTTCTTCCGTCGGCTTCTGCTTGCCGGCTATGACGCGCATCCTCTCAGCCCCGAGGGCTGCGGCAATGCCGATCCACTCCGCCATCCATCTGACGTCGCGTTCGGCAGTCTCCGGATGGCTCGGATCACCGTCCTCGACCAGCAGCGTCTGGAACAACACGTTCGAAGCCGCCATCGCCTCGCGCAATTCGCTTATATAGGCGGCGTCGAGGCTCGGCAGATGGAAGGAACAGACCTCCAGCCGGTTGACGCCACGTGCCGAAAGAGCCGCGGGCACGTCGATCAGCACCGCGCCGCCTGGGCCATAGGGCTCTTTCGGCGCAGCGCTTTTGTCGGGATCGGGACTATAGGCGTGAACGGCGCCAAGCAGCCGATGCAGCGACCATGTCGAAACCGCGAAACGTCCGTTTTGCAAAACCTGCACTTGCTTTCCTCCGGGATCTCCTCGCGCCATCAATGGCAACTAATTCCCGGCGGTTCAATTGCCAATTCAGGCAAAGTCGTCGCGGATGACCGGCTCGGCGGCAAGGGCGATCCCCAGGAGCGCCTCATCGCGATGGGTCGTGGCGGAAAGCAGCAGTCCAACAGGCATGCCAGCCTCGCCGGTGCCGCAGGGAATGGAAACGCCGCACCAGTCGAGGAAATTGCCGAGCGCGGTGTTGCGCAACGTCTTGTTGTTCGTCGCGAAGAACAGCTCGTCATCCTGCACCAGCGGCCCGATCGGCGGCGCGACATGGGCGACAGTGGGAAAGGCGAGCAGCCGGTCGCCGACCAGGAGCTCGACATCGGCGATCAGGCGGCTGCGCGCATCGAGGATTCTGAGGTAATCGGGCAGTGTCGTCTTGCTTCCGAGACGGGTACGCAAGACGACACGGTGATCCATCCTGTCCGCGTCCGGTCCGGCCAAGCGTTCCTGATGAAGTGCGAAAGCCTCCGCCGTGACCAGCGGACCATATCTCGTCATCAGCTCGAAGATTTCGTTGAAGGCAGGGATGACGGTGCGGGCAACATGGGCGCCGGCCTTTTGAAGACGTTCCAAAGCCGCCTCGAACGCGGCGACGACGCCGGGTTCCGCTCCGTCGAAGACGACATTTTCAGGCACGACGAGTTCCAGACTTTGCAGGGGATGCGCAACGACATCGGGCGCGGTCAGGCCACGCATCGCCGCATCGATCCAGACCGCGTCCGTGACGCTGCGGCAGAGCGGTCCTAGCGAATCCAGGCTCTTTGCCAACGGATAGACGCCTGCCATCGCGTGGCGGCCGCGTGTTGCCTTATAACCGACGATGCCGTTGAAAGCGGCGGGGATACGCACCGAGCCGCCAGTATCGGTGCCCATGGCGACCGGAACCAATCCGGCCGCGACGACGACACCAGCGCCCGAGGACGAGCCGCCCGGAATGCGCGGGAGATCAGTGCCGCGCGGATTTACCGGCGTGCCGTAATGCGGATTGATGCCGAGGCCGGAAAAGGCGAATTCGCTCATATTGGTGCGTCCGACGGCGACCATGCCCGCCTGCCTGAGCAAAACGACGACAGCCGCATCGCGCTTGGCCGGCATATCCTTTGCCAGTACGACGGAACCGGCCGTCGTCGGCAAGCCTTCCATGTCGAAAAGATCCTTCCAGGCAATCGGAATGCCGTCCAGCAATCCAAGCGAGCGCCCCTCCCGCAGACGTCGCGACGAAGCGCGCGCCTCCGCCATCGCCCGGCTTTCGAGCAGTGTGGTGAAGACGGCCTTGTCGGCATAATGCGCGATGGAATCGAAGACCGCCTCCGCCACCTCGACCGGATCGGCCGCGCCAGCTTGAATGAGGACGGAAAGCTGCGCGACCGACATCGCGCCGAAGGATTTGCTCATGGGACTATCCAGAAAAAAGATGTTCCTCTCTGGACTACCCCGGATCATTCCGGTGAACCAGAGGTTCACGATATTTTGCATTTATTGGTACGATTTTTTGAACACTGAGTTTGAATATCGCCCCTTCAATTACCACGATCGAAGACACACATGCTGCACGCATGCGGAAGCGGTTCGGCGCGAGGGTGAGAGTATGCTCTTAAGAGACCGGCTCCGCATGTGTTGCAGGAGTAATTAAAAATGACAGATTGTGAAACTTTGACCCGTCGCCAGGATATGGTGACCCTTCATGTAAAAGAAGACGAAACAGCCGGTTTAGGCGAGCGTGATTATATAGACCATGTCAGCGCCCAGAAACTTTCGGCCTTCGAGCGCATCGTCGTGGTCGGAGCGCTGGTTCTCTTGAGCTTTGCGGGTTTTGCCGCCTATTCTTCCGGCAATACGGACCCGATGACGACATCGGCCATTGCCGTCACGGGCGGCGATAACATGCCGCCGCATCCGGCCTACGGCCATTGCCGCGACAGCAGCCCCTACGCTGAGAGGGTCTGCTAACAGGAAAGCTAGCTCGCCGGGCATGGAGACCTTGGCCCAGGCTGCATCGACAGCAGGAAAAGGGAAAAAGGGCCATGGCCGGTGAAATCGACTATAATCTCGATCGGTTCATCGATGCCCAGAACGGCGTCTACGAACAGGCGCTTTTAGAGCTGAAAGCCGGACGCAAGACGTCCCACTGGATGTGGTTCATCTTCCCGCAGATCGCCGGTCTCGGCACGTCGGCGATGGCCGAAAAATATGCGATCCGCTCGGCCGAGGAAGCCGCCGCCTATCTCGCCGATCCCATTCTCTCAAGCCGGCTGCTGCGCTGCGTCGAGGCGATCCTGTCCGTGAACGGCCGATCGGCGCACGAAATCCTGGGCTCACCCGACGACCTCAAGCTGCGCTCGTCGATGACCTTGTTTGCCGCGATCAGCGACCATGGTTCGCCCTTCCACCGGGTGATCGAGCATTTCTATCAGGGAAAATTCGACGCTCGGACGATGGAAATCCTTAGCGCCAGCACAGGATGATTTTAGGCCAGGCCGGCCTGGAATCTGAACACGTTCCCAAATGAAACAGTTAGCGGCGCGGCCTGCTCTCCAGCGTAGCGATTTCCTCGGAGATCTCGCTCAACCGCTGACGCAGATCGCTGTCGGTGCCATCATCGACCTCTTCGTCGCCGAAACAATAACGCGCATCATGAAGCTCCAGCTTGGCTTCGAGTTCCGCGCGTTTGGCATACAGGCGTTTGAGATAGACGTAGTTCATCTCCCTGCCTCCACATCGCTCTCGGGTTAGTGTGAAAACGGCATGGAAGCAGTAAGGTTCCCCTCACACTTTGCGGTGGTCAGGCTAAAGAAGCGATTGCCGCGTGGCAGGCCTTGGCGAAATGGCCGCAGCAGCCGGCAGCACCCATAGCCTGGCGGCTGACACGCGCGCCTTCGAGCAGCAGCGTCAACGTATCGGCAAGAAGTTGGGGTTCGCGCGCGCCGGCCGCCGAACAGAGCGCGGCCAGGCGATCACGCTGTTCGGCCTTGTGCCGCTCGATCATTTCATGGGCGGGATGGCCCTCGCCCTTCAGCTCGATGGCAGCATTGGCAAGATCGCAACCGGCGGGCTCGCCGTTCAGACATTGCGCCCGCAGATCAACCCAGGCGTCCAGCTGGGCGCGCGGATTGCCGGGATAGGCCGCTTCCAGATCGCGCCAGATGGCATCCGCCTTTTCGGAGGCTCGGCGAAGTGTCTCACAGACGAGCTCGTCCTTCGAGCCGAAATGTCGGTAGAGCGTCATCTTGTTGGTCAGAGCCGCGTCGGCAATGGCATCGACGCCGATGCCGCGGATGCCGCGTTCGCGAAAAAGCTCCGAGGCGGTCGACACGATACGTTCCCGCGGCGGGATGCGATCTTCTGGAACGGCTGCGGAGATTTCATTCGAAGTTTCTGATTTTTTTGCGGACGTAGTCCTTGACATCAATGTGACCGATCGGTAACAAATGCATTGTTACTTACCGGTAACACCACAAAACGCGAAAGTCAATGCCGAGGGCATGACAGCGGAAAGTGGAACACGGGCGACCGCCCACGAAAGGAGGACAACCATGACAAAGACCAGAGACGACCTGACGATATCCGAAGCCCTTCGCGACCCCCTGATCGCCATGGTGTTGCACGCTGACGGCGTGAAGCTTGAAGACTTCAAGCAACTCCTGGAGACGGCCGCCCGCAAACGCGAACCGCGCTCGACTTCGGTGGGCAATATGATTGGAGCGCTTGCAAGTCGCGCCAATCTGCCGGCAATGCCCTGCTTCGGCTGATGAAGCCGCCTGAACAGCTTGGGGATCTCTCCCTGCCCCCGTCAAGGGCTGCCGTCACAACCAGGCGGCGGCCCTTGCCGCTTTAAAGCATGTCGTCGCAAAAGTGTGCAGCGCTTTTGCGACGACGGCATGCGTAAAAACAAAGACTTAAAGCGCGGAGAGCGAAACTGAAAATCGCGACGCGCTTTAGAGGATTGGCTTGCCGCCGGTGACCGCGATCGTCGTGCCGGAGATATAGCTCGACAAGGGATCGGCCAGCATCACATAGGCTGTCGCAAGCTCGGCCGGCTGTCCCGGCCGTTTCATCGGCACTTGCTTGCCGAAATTGCTGACGCTTTCTTCAGGCAGTGTCGAAGGGATGAGCGGCGTCCAGATTGGCCCGGGCGCCACCGCATTGGCGCGAATGCCTTTCTCGGCCAGAAGCTGAGCAAGGCCGGCGGTGAAATTCTGGATCGCACCCTTGGTCGTCGCATAGGCAAGCAGCGTCGGGTTCGGATTGTCCGAATTGATCGAAGCCGTATTGATGATGGCGCTGCCGGGCTTCATATGGGCGACGGCTGCCTTGGTCAGGTAGAACATCGAGTGAATATTGACCTTGAAGGTCAGTTCCCACTCTTCGTCGCTGATCTCGTCGATGCTCTTGAAGCTTGCCTGATGCGCGGCGTTGTTGACGAGAATGTCGATCCCACCGAGCTCCTTGACCGCCGTCTCGACGATCTGCCTGCAGTGAGCGGGATCCTGGATGTCACCGCTGACGAGGATGGCCTTGCGCCCGGCCTGCTCGATGAGCCGCTTGGTCTCGTCGGCATCCTCGTCCTCGTCGAGGTAGGAGATCACCAGATCGGCCCCTTCACGGGCATAGGCGATCGCCACGGCCCGGCCGATGCCACTATCGCCGCCGGTGATGATCGCACGCTTGCCCTTCAGCCGCTCGGAACCGCGATAACTTTTTTCGCCATGATCGGGAACGGGGTCCATCTGTGCCGTCAAGCCCGGCATCGGCTGTTTCTGAGATGGAAAGGGCGGTATGGGATAATTTGGCATCATGACCTCCTGGGTTGAGGGGGTCAAACTCGGACTGCGGCTTGTTGTTCCACGCCGAGCTGTCGCATCTGCCCACACGATCAACCTACAAGATGTTGCGATTTGCCATAGCCACCGCTATGCCATAGTAATGTAACATAACGGCGTTTTTCATGAGGTGCGTGGAATTGGACGGAAAGACATCCCCCCCGGTTTACTCCGAAGATGAGGGCGTTGCCGACGAGGCTGCTGGCAAGGGCGCGCGCCGCGCGCGTGTCAGCGGTATCGACCGGGCGCTTCAAGTGATCGACCATCTTTACGAGACCGGATCGCCTGCCGGCGTCTATGCCATCGCCAAGGCGGTGAAGGCGCCGCTATCGACCGTCTACGTCATCGTTGACGATCTCGTCGAGAAGAACATGCTGACACGTCAGGCGGACGGCTCGATCTGGCTCGGCGCGCGGCTCTACCATTACGGCCTTGCGTATGCCAGGTCGCTGGATTTCATGAGCATCGCCACCCACGAAATGCACGATCTCTGCCGCCAGGCCGGCGAAACCGTGCAGGTCTGCGGCCGCGACGGCGACTATATGCTGGTGCTGGCCATGGCCGACGGCCCGAGCCATTTTCAGGTGGCGTCCCGCGTCGGCACAAGGGTGCCGCTGAACTGGACGGCCTCCGGCCGCCTGCTCGTCGGCCACCTGGCCGAGCAGGAGCGCATCGAACTGTTCAAGCGCTGCGCCCGCTCTTCGCCGACCGGCCGCGCCGAGATCGATCCAGGCACGCTGTCGGAAGCCGCCGGCAAGGCCTTCGAGTCGCGGCTGTCGATCCAGGCAGGGGAATCCGATTACGCGGTTGCCTGCATCGCCTCGCCGATCTGCGATCGCGACGGCCAGTGCGTCGCCACCATTTCCATCGTACTGCCGGAACAGAAGGCGTTTTCCGACGAGAACCACTATACGGCGCATGTGCGAAGTTCAGCGGAACGGATCGAAAAGCTGATGGGTTGGCGCAATCGCTGAGCATTGCGCCCCTTAGCGGATCCTATCTATAGGAATAGCCGTGGCTGTGGCGCACCAGCTTGCGCGCCCGCGGCACATAGCGGCTGGCGGTGAAGGTATCGGCGCCCATCACTGCATAGCGCGGCTCGAACAGCTTGTTGAGGACCGAGACATCGCCGTTGGAATCCGTCGCCTCGAGGTCGGAATCGACCAGGTCGAAAATGGTGAACTCCGCTTGCGAGCCGACCGAAAGCCGGTTTTCCATCGACAGCTTGATGACGGATGCCGGCGCATGGGTGACGGCCTCCACCACCTTGTCGAAAGGCATGCCGACGCTGAGCAGCTTCGACATCGTGGTCGCCAGGTCCCAGACCGGGAAATTCATCGAATGGCCGTGCAGGTCGGTCGAGATCGAGAACGGCAGAAGCCCCCGTGCGATTGCCGCCTCGGCGACCTTGAAGGAGAAGGAGGCGCCGCCATGGCCGATGTCGAGGCGGATGCCCTCGGAGGCACAGCGCTCGGCGAGGTTGAAGAGGTCCTCGTCTTCCATGATGCTCGACCCGGCCTTGCCGTTGAAGCAATGGGTGACGACGTCGCCGGGTCGGAGGATCTCAAGCACCTCGTCATAAAGCGCCGGCGGCTCGCCGACATGCACCATCATCGGCACTTTCAAGATCTTGGCGATCTTCTTGCCGAGCTTGAGCGGGGTGACGCCCCAGGACCCGGTGATGACATGGCTGGCGCGCACCTTGATGCCGACAATGTGCTCGCTGTTTGCCGCATAGACTTCGAGAATGCGGTCGAGATCGATATCACGGATATCCCGCAATTCCGCGACGCGGTTGCACGCGACGAGGCCGATCGAGCCGAGATTCAGGAAGGCCTTGATGCGCTCGCGCGAGGGCTCGATGATATATTCGCGGAAGCCATGGAAATTCGCCTCACCGGCCGAACCGGCATCGACCAGCGTGGTGACGCCGCGCTCGACGCCGCATTCGGACGGACGTATGGAAATATCGGTGCCGCCGTGCCAGATATGCACGTGCAGGTCGACCCAGCCGGGCGAAATGAAGGCGCCCTTGCCGTCGATGCGCACAACATCCTGCGAGACAGAAAGCGACGGACCGATCTCGGCGATTCTACCGTCGGCCTTGACGAGAATGTCGATTGCCCGCTCTTGTGTGCCCGCACCAAAAGCCACTGGTTTGACATTGGTGAGGAGAAGCGGCTTCTTCGCCTGGTCGCCGGGCATGATATGCATTCCTTTCGAAGTCTCGGACCGGGATCACGCCTCGGCCATCCGGGTCATTATGGAAGAGCAATGGGGAAGCTAGAGATGGCCTCTCAGGGCGCCGTATCGGAAATTCCATAACTATGATACATAAGGCTTTATAATAGAATAAAGCCGAAGACGAAGCTGTCAAGGAAAATGACGCGGTCGTCGCATAGACGAAACGTAAGCGGTGCGCTCCTTGCGAAGCACGCCTTTTTCGAAGATCCGGTAAATTCGCCTTTATTTTCAATCCCGAAGGATCGAATAGTCAAGTCGTTCCAAGTGATCCGGATCGGCGATGGCGTCGATTGCGGCGATCCTGCCTCCAGCGATCGTCAGCGCCACCACGACGCGGAGCTGGCCCTTGATCTCCACGACGAAGCCGAGCTCGCCGTCGACCATGGCGATTTCTGCCGCCTGCGCCCGCCCCTTGAAGGCTTCGGCCACGTGAGCCGCTCCGCGCGTTTCGCCAATGGCACCGAAGCGAGCCGCCGTCGCATCCGGCCGGAAGACGACGTCAGGGGCCAGCACCGCGATCAATCCCTCCAAATCGCCGTTGCGCGACGCCGTGAGAAAGGCTTCGGCGATCGTCCGTTTGCGGCCGAAATCGACATCAGGCGTTTCGTCCACCCCCTGCACCCGGCGACGGGCGCGGCTTGCGAGCTGGCGGGTGGCGCCGGACGAGCGGCCGATGATCGGCGCGATCTCGTCGAAGGGCAGATCGAACATGTCGTGCAGCACGAAGGCGACACGTTCGGCGGGCGCCAGCGTCTGCAGCACGACGAGCAGCGCCAGACCGACCGAATCGGCAAAGGCGGCTTCGCGCTCGGGATCGTTCGCGGGATCGGCGATCCCGCCATGAACAGGCGCCTCCAGCGGCTCCTCGCGCCGGGTCTTGCGGGTGCGCAGCATGTCGAGACAGATGCGCGCCACCACCGTCGTCAGCCAGCCGCCGAGATTGCCGACCCCTGTCGTGTCCGTGCGGCTGAGCCGCAGCCAGGCCTCCTGAACGGCGTCCTCCGCCTCGCTGCGCGAGCCGAGCATGCGATAGGCTGCGGCCCTCAGATGCGCTCTGTTCGCCTCGAACTCATCGGCCAGCCATTTTTTCTCGTCCATTTGTCACATTCCTCCGCTGCGTTCCGTCAAGGCCATGACGAATGAAACCCGGCCGATGTGACACCCGGCGGATCGTCGAACCATAAACGCATCAAGGAGACATACCATGCAGGAAAAAATGGTCATGCGGGAGCGAATGGGAAATCCCGCCCTCGTCCTTCCCGCAGCCATGCAGGCGCTCAATGCTCTCAGCAAGGTGCCGGTCGAAACCGGCCTTCCGCCACAGCTGCTCGAACTCGTCAACCTGCGCGCCAGCCAGATCAACGGCTGCAGCGTCTGCATCGACGGTCATTGGCGCATTGCCCGTAAACACGGCGAGACTGACGAACGGCTCTTTGCCCTCGCTGGCTGGCGCGACGCCCCCTATTATAGCGATGCTGAACGCGCCGCGCTTGGGCTGACGGAGGCGATCACCCGCCTTAGCGATCGGGCAGATCCGGTGCCGGATGATATCTGGAACGAGGCGACCCGGCATTATGATGGCAGGAGCCTTGCGGCACTCGTCATCGCCATCGCCAACATCAATGTCTGGAACCGGCTGAACATCGCCACCCGCCAGATCGCCGGGGCCTGGAAGCCGTAAACGGCGAGGTTGCCGGCAGCGCGTCACCCCTGCGCTGGCCGGCAACCCACATCCCTAATCAGCATGGCTTCAGGCCATGCGAGACAATCGGGCGTTCAGATGATGCCGCCGCCGCCGGCAGCGGATGCCGGACGCTCGGCTGCCACTTGTCTGCGATAGCCGCTGGCGCGGTAGACGACGATCGGGTCGATTGCGCCGCCGGCCCTGCGGCGGGCTTCGGCCAGAATCGGTTCGACATCGGCGCGATAGGCGCGCTTCAGCGTTTCCGACGCCATCAGCGCGTCGTTGTCGTCCTGGTAACCGGAGAGCGCCTTGCGGTCGACGAGCAGCGCCTGCGCATAGGCGCGGCGGATTTCGTTGGCGCTGTTGATCAGGCTTTCGATCGGGTCGGTGACATTGTGCGACTGGTCGATCATATGGGCCGGGTTGAAGTCGTTGACGCCGCGCTGCTCGGCATCGACCAGTTCGTTGAAGACGAGGAACAGCCGGTAGGGATCGATCGCGCCGGCGTCGAGATCGTCATCGCCATATTTCGAATCGTTGAAATGGAAGCCGCCGAGCTTGCCGAACTGGATCAGGCGGGCGACGATCATCTCGATATTGGTGTTCGGCGCATGGTGGCCGAGATCGACGAGGCAATAGGCCTTGGGGCCGAGCGTCTGGGCGATCAGGTAGTTGGTGCCCCAATCCTGCACGATTGTGGAATAGAAGGCCGGCTCGTACATCTTGTGCTCGGAGAAGAGCTTCCAATCGTCGGGCAACGCCTTGTAAATGTCAGCCATCGAGGCGAGGTAACGCTCGAAAGCCTTGGTGAAATGGCTCTGGCCGGGGAAGTTCGAGCCGTCGCCGATCCAAACCGTCAGCGCCTTGGAGCCGAGCGCCTTGCCGATCTCGATGCATTCGAGATTGTGCTCGACCGCCTGCGCCCGTGTCGCCGCGTCGGTGTGGCTGAGCGAGCCGTATTTGTAGGAATGGGCCTGGCCGGGCGCATCGGAAAAGGTGTTCGAATTCATCGCATCGAAGCCGAGGCCGAGCGCGTCGCCCTTGGCCTTCAATTCGCTAGCATCCGCCTTGTCCCAGGGAATATGCAGCGAGACGTTCGGGGTCGCCTGCGTCAGTTGGTTGATGACGGCGCAATCGTCGAGCTTGTCGAAGATGCCGCGCGGCTCGCCGGTGCCGGGAAAACGGGCAAAACGCGTGCCGCCGGTGCCCACACCCCAGGAGGGAACGGCAACGAAGAATTCCGCAACCTGGCGAGTGACCGCCTCGATATCGACGCCGCGACGGGCAAGCGTCGCGCCCAGTGCCTCATAGTCGGCTTTCAGCGCCGTTACCCGCTTGTCGTTATCCGTCGCAACCAGATCCTGCGCGATCCTGAATTCGGCCATGTCTTCCTCCCGGTTATGCAATTCAAACATTGGGACTTTGTCGTGGGACAGCCCCTCATCCGCCTGCCGGCACCTTCTCCCCGTTCAGACGGGGAGAAGGTGATATGCAGCACCGTCTCCGTCTCACTCCAACATTTCGTTGGTTAGGGTGAGGGGCCGACGCATCCGCCATCAATCAAATCACCGCGTAAAACTCTGCACGTTGCCGGCATCGACGTTGATGATGTTGCCGGTCGATTTTGCCGAGAGGTCCGATGCGAGGAAATAGATCGCCTCGGCGATATCTTCCGGAAACACGTTGAGTTTCAGCATCGAACGCTTGCGGTAATGCTCCTCGAGATCGTCCACCTCGATCTTGGACGAGGCGGCGCGCTGCTCGCGCCATTCGCCGCTCCAGATCTTCGAACCGCGCAGGACGGCATCCGGGTTGACGGTGTTGACACGGATGCCGGCATCCGCACCTTCCAGCGCCAGGCAGCGGGCAAGATGGATTTCGGCAGCCTTTGCCGTGCAATAGGCAGATGCATTCGGCGAAGCGGCAAGACCGTTTTTCGAAGCGACGAAGACGACGTTGCCGCCGAGCGCCTGTCGGCGGAAGAGGCGGAAGGCTTCGCGCGAGACGAGGAAATAGCCGGTCGCGAGAATATCGATATTGCGGTTCCACGTCGACAGTTCGGTCGCTTCGATCGGCGCGGAGGAGGCAATGCCGGCATTCGAGACGAGGATATCGATGCCGCCGAATTCGACGCAGGCTTCCGCGAAGGAGGCGATCACCGCATCTTCCTTGGTGACGTCGAGCCGGACGCTACGCACGGCGTCAGCGCCGAACTTCTTGACGAAATCGGCTTCGGTGCCTTCGAGCGCTGCCTGGTCGATATCGGCAAGCACCACGCAGGCGCCTTCGCCGACGAGGCGCGCGGCCGTCGCCCGGCCGATGCCACCGGCGCCGCCGGTGACGAAGGCGACGCGGCCGGCAAGGCCCTTCGGCTTCGGCATGCGCTGCAGCTTGGCTTCTTCGAGCAGCCAATATTCGATGTCGAAAGCTTCCTGCTCGGGCAGTCCCTGATATTCGGAGACCGTCGAGGCGCCACGCATGACGTTGATGGCGTTGACGTAGAATTCGCTGGCAATGCGGGCCGTCGCCTTGTCGCGGGCAAAAGACAGCATACCGACGCCGGGCACCAGGAAGATGACGGGATTGGCGTCGCGCATGGCGGGCGAATTGTCATGCTTGCAGTCGTTGTAGTAGCGGGCGTAGTCGGCGCGGTAGTCCTCCAGCGCCTTGTCGAGACCGGCGACGATCGCGTCGACATCCGGCTTGGCCGGGTCGAAATCGACGATCAGCGGGCGGATCTTGGTGCGCAGGAAATGGTCAGGGCAGCTGGTGCCGAGCGCACCGAGCGGGCGCAGATCGCTGGAATTGACGAATTCGAGCACGGCGTCCTGATCGTCGAAATGACCAAGCTTGCGCTCCTGCTTGCCGATGCGGCCGCGGATCTCCGGCATCAGCCGGGCGGCGATGGCGCGGCGTTCGGCGACCGGCAGGCTTTGTGCCAGCGCGCCACCGAAAATCGTCTTGCCTTCGGTCTTTTCAGCGAACCAGACGATCGCCTTGTTGATGATATCGAGCGTTAGCTCGTAGCAGGCCTTCGCATCGTTCGCCCAGGTAAAGAGGCCATGGCTTTCGAGCACGACGCCCTTGGCATTCGGATTTGCGGCAACGAAAGCGCCGAGGTCGAGGCCGAGCTGGAAGCCCGGACGGCGCCATGGCAGCCAGCCGATCTCGTCGCCGAAGATCTGCTGCGTCAATTCCTTGGAATTCTTCGATGCGGCGATCGCGATGATCGCATCGGGATGCATGTGGTCGACATGGGTGAAAGGCACGAAACCGTGCAGCGGCGTGTCGATCGAGGCAGCGCGGGCATTCAGGTT
Organism: Rhizobium sp. LARHSG275; assembly: GCF_052871115.1. Classification (NCBI taxonomy): domain Bacteria; kingdom Pseudomonadati; phylum Pseudomonadota; class Alphaproteobacteria; order Hyphomicrobiales; family Rhizobiaceae; genus Rhizobium; species Rhizobium sp. LARHSG275. The sequence goes on from NZ_JBIXJN010000001.1 coordinate 44,325, forward strand.
GAAGGTGCAGTGCGGCAGGAAGCCGACCATGCGGTCCTCGTCCTCGACACCCTTGTAGATGCCCTTTAGCGATTCCAGCTTGTCCTGGTAGAGCGTCGCGAAACCGTCGAGCTTGATCGTGCCGACGTCGCCGCCCGAGCCCTTGACCCAGAGCACCTTGACCTTGCCACCGGTCAGCGGATCGGTTTCCATCACCTTCGCCGAGGTGTTGCCGCCGCCATAATTGGTGATGCGCTTGTCGGCGCCGAGCAGGTTGGAGCGATAGAGCAGTTTGCCAGGCTCATCGAGGCCTGCCGCGTAAGCCTCATCCCACCGGTTTTCCAGAAGCCGGACGTTCGCCGCCATGTCATCCTCCCATATGAAATCTTCATCGAGACGCAAAGTTCGCGCCGCTTTTCGCTGACGGTATCGCGCATTAAAATGGAGGTTGTCAATCGAAAACGATCAAATTCGATTATTGTGCAGCGCAATATGAAAATTTATGATCGTTTTTGATTGACACATTGTCATATGTGCGAAATAAACGGTCCAAGGAGGAGCCCCATGCACGAACGCGAACGCCATCGCATCATACTGAGCGCCGTTCAGGAAAAGTCCGTCGTGACGGTTCAGGATATTTCCGAACTGACCGAGGCTTCCGAGGCGACGATTCGGCGCGACATCGCGGCTCTTCATGTCCAGGGCAAGATCCGCCGTGTGCGCGGCGGCGCCGAAGCGGTGCATCCGCCGCAGCTCGGAAATCTCGCCGGGCGCCCCTTCCGCGTTTCGGAATCGGTCAATATCGATAAGAAGCGCGCAATCGCACGCCAGGCGGTCGAGCTTTGCGATCCGGGCGACGCGATCATCATCAACGGTGGCACGACCACCTTCCAGATGGTGCATTTCATGGCGGCGCACCGCCTGCAGGTGATGACCAATTCTTTCGCGATCGCCGAACATCTGGTCAAGCACTCGAAGAACACGGTGACGGTGCCAGGCGGCGCGATCTATCGCGAGCAGAGCCTGATCCTCTCCCCCTTCGACAATGACGCGATCCGTAATTTCTATGCCCGTCGCTTCTTTATCGGCGCGCAGGGCATCGGCCCGCTCGGCATCATGGAAGCCGACGCGCTGATCATCCAGAGCGAGCAGAAGCTGATGCATCAGGCCGACGAACTGGTCGTCATGGCCGATTCCAGCAAGTTCCATCGCCGGTCGAGCCTCATTCTGTGCCCGCTCGAGCGTGTGTCTACCATCATCACCGATGACGGCATTCCAGAGGAAGCCGTCAGGATGATCGAGAATGCCGGCATCAGGCTCATTGTCGCGAGCCCGGTCGCCCAAGCAATCAAGGAGGATTCCTCGTCGGTCGCATAAGGCGCCGGAGAGGTGTGAAGAGTGTCAATCAAGTGGGAGGATGAAAGCATGAAACTCGCAAAGAAACTCGCAATCGGCGTGGCATTTGCCGTCGCCATGATGGCCGGAACGGCAAGTGCTGCCGACATCAAGATCGGTCTCGTCGTGAAGTCGCTCGGCAACGGCTTCTTCGATGCCGCCAACAAGGGTGCGCAGGAAGCCGCCAAGGAACTCGGCGGCGTCGAGGTCATCTATACCGGTCCGACGACGACGACGGCCGAAGGCCAGATCGAAGTCATCAACTCGCTGATCGCCCAGGGCGTCAGCGCCATCGCCGTTTCGGCCAACGATCCCGACGCGCTCGTTCCGGCGCTGAAGAAGGCTACACAGCGCGGCATCAAGGTCATCTCCTGGGATTCCGGCGTGGCACCTGAAGGCCGTATCCTGCAGCTCAACCCGTCGTCCAACGAGCTGATCGGCAAGATGTGCCTGACGCTGGTCAAGGACCATCTCGACGGCGGCAAGGGTGACTTCGCCATCCTGTCGGCCACGACCACCTCGACCAACCAGAACATCTGGATCGACCAGATGAAGAAGCAGCTCAAGGATTTCCCGGGCCTCAACCTCGTCACCACCGTCTATGGCGACGACCTTTCGGACAAGTCCTATCGTGAAGCCGAAGGCCTGCTGAAGGCAAACCCGAACATCAAGGTCATCGTCGCTCCAACGACGGTCGGCGTTCTCGCCGCGTCCAAGGTCGTCGAAGACAAGGGCCTTATCGGCAAGGTCTACGTCACCGGTCTCGGCCTGCCGTCCGAAATGGCCGGCGCGATCAAGTCGGGCGCCACGAAGGAATTCGCCATCTGGAACCCGATCGATCTCGGCTACTCCGCAACGCAGATCGCCTATCGCCTCGTCAAGGGCGAGACCGACGGCAAGCCGGGCAGCGAGATCGAAGCCGGCCGCATGGGCAAGATCAAGGTCGGCGACAACGGTGAAGCCGCCATGGCCGATCCCTTCGTCTACAATGCTTCGAATATCGACCAGTTCTCCAAGGTCTTCTGATCGTTAAGACCCCTTCTGGCCTGCCGGCCATCTCCCCCACAAGGGGGGAGATAATCTGAAGCAACGCCTCCGCCCATCGCGAGCCTCGGCATCGCGATGGGTAAAGCCCCTCCCCCTTGTGGGGAGGGGTTGGGGAGGGGTTTTCAAGGTGAAACGAATAATGCACGCCGCAACGCAAAAGCACGATGTCAGCCCCATGCCCGATACACCGGCCATTCTGGAAATGCGCGGCATCTCCCAGATCTTTCCGGGCGTGAAGGCGCTCGACAATGTCAGCATAGCGCTGCATCCCGGCACGGTGACCGCGCTGATCGGCGAAAACGGCGCCGGCAAATCGACGCTGGTCAAGATCCTGACCGGCATCTACAGGCCGAACGAAGGCGAGATCCTGGTCGACGGCCAGCCGGTGACCTTTGCCAGCGCCCAGGCCGCGATCGATGCCGGCGTCACCGCCATCCATCAGGAAACCGTGCTGTTCGACGAGCTGACGGTTGCCGAGAATATCTTCCTCGGCCACGCACCGCGCACGCGTCTGCGCACCATCGACTGGCAGGCGATGAACAGCCGCGCCAAGGCGCTGCTGACCGCGCTCGAAAGCAACATCGACCCGACGATCCGGCTGAAGGACCTCTCGATCGCGCAGCGCCACCTGGTGGCGATTGCGCGCGCTCTGTCGATCGAGGCCCGCATCGTCATCATGGACGAACCGACGGCAGCCCTTTCCCGCAAGGAGATCGACGATCTCTTTCGCATCGTCCGGGGCCTGAAGGAAAAGGGCAAGGCGATCCTCTTCATCAGCCACAAGTTCGACGAAGTGTACGAAATCGCCGACGATTTCGTTGTCTTCCGTGACGGCCGCGCCGTCGGCCAGGGCCGGCTCAAGGAAACACCGCAGGACGAGATCGTCCGCATGATGGTCGGCCGCGACGTCGAGAATGCTTTTCCCAAGGTCGATGTCGCCATCGGCGGCCCGGTTCTGGAGATCCGCAACTACAGCCATCGTACCGAATTCCGCGATATCTCGTTCACGCTGCGCCAGGGCGAGATTCTCGGCATATACGGCCTGATCGGCGCCGGGCGTTCGGAACTGTCCCAATCGCTCTTCGGCATCACTAGGCCGCTCTCCGGCACCATGATGCTCGAAGGCCGCGAAATCACCATCCATTCGCCGCAGGACGCGATCCGCGCCGGCATCGTCTATGTGCCGGAGGAGCGCGGCCGCCACGGCTTGGCGCTGCCGATGCCGATCTTCCAGAACATGACGCTGCCTTCGCTTAGCCGCACCTCGCGCCGGGGCTTCCTCAGGGCGGCGGAAGAATTCGCGCTCGCCCGCAAATATGCCGAGCGCCTGGATCTGCGCGCCGCCGCCCTTTCCGTCCCGGTCGGCACGCTGTCGGGCGGCAACCAGCAGAAGGTCGTCATCGGCAAATGGCTGGCGACGGCGCCGAAGGTCATCATCCTCGATGAACCCACAAAGGGCATCGACATCGGCTCGAAGGCAGCCGTGCACGGCTTCATCAGCGAACTCGCCGCCGAGGGCCTGTCGATCATCATGGTCTCGTCCGAACTGCCCGAAATCATCGGCATGTCGGATCGCGTCCTGGTGATGAAGGAGGGTCTCGCCGCGGGGATTTTCGACCGCGCCGAGCTGTCGCCGGAAGCGCTGGTGCGCGCCGCCACCGGCAATGCATAAGGTAAAAGCATGGCAAGACTGATCAGAAAACGCGAAACCCTGCTGTTCCTCATCATCGTGGTGATGATCGCGATCTTTTCGACGCGCGCCGCCGATTTCGCAACGCCGGAGAATCTGGCCGGCATTTTCAACGATACCTCCATCCTGATCATCCTGGCGTTGGCGCAGATGACGGTTATCCTGACGAAATCGATCGACCTGTCGGTTGCCGCCAACCTCGCCTTCACCGGCATGGCGATCGCGATGATGAATGCCGCCTATCCCGACCTGCCGCTCGTCATGCTCATCCTTGCCGCGATCGTCATCGGCGCGTGCCTCGGCGCCATCAACGGCTTTCTCGTCTGGGCGCTCGAAATCCCGCCGATCGTCGTCACACTCGGCACGCTCACCATCTATCGCGGCATGGCCTTCGTGCTGTCGGGCGGGGCGTGGGTCAACGCCCATCAGATGACGCCGGTCTTCCTGTCGGTGCCGCGCACGCCGATCCTCGGCCTGCCGGTTCTCGGCTGGGTGGGCATCATCATCGTGCTTCTGATGTATGTCCTTCTCAGATACACTCAGTTCGGCCGCTCGGCCTATGCCACCGGCGGCAATCCGACCGCGGCCGTTTATGCCGGCATCGATACCGGCTGGACGAAGTTCCTGGCCTTCGTTCTGTCGGGCGCCTTGGCCGGACTTGCGAGCTATCTCTGGGTATCGCGTTATGCCGTCGCCTATGTCGATATCGCCAACGGCTTCGAGCTCGACAGCGTCGCGGCCTGCGTCATTGGCGGCATTTCGATTGCCGGCGGCGTCGGCTCGGTCGCCGGCACCGTGCTCGGCGCGCTTTTCCTCGGCGTCATCAAGAATGCCTTGCCGGTGATCGGCATTTCACCCTTCACGCAGATGGCGATCTCCGGCACCGTCATCATTCTCGCCGTCGCCTTCAACGCCAGGCGTGAGCGCAACCGCGGCCGAATCATCCTGCGCGACCGCGCCGCAGCCGAGATCAGAACGGAGGCCGCAGCATGAGCGCCGTGTCCACACACGAAAAGCGGGTCATCCCCGACCGCCTCGGCACACCCTTCCGCCGCATCGTCGCGAGCTGGGAAGTGCTGCTCTTTGCCGTCGCCGTCCTGATCTTCATCTTCAATTCGCTGGCTTCGCCCTATTTCCTCGATGCCTGGAATCTTTCGGACGCCACCTTCAACTTCACCGAAAAGGCAATGATTGCCTTCGCCATGGCGCTGCTCGTCATATCAGGCGAGATCGACCTTTCGGTCGCGGCGATCATCGCGCTCGCCTCGACGGCGATGGGCGCGGCAGCGCAGGTCGGCATCGGCACACCGGGCCTGGTCGCGATCGGCATCGGCACCGGCCTTGCCTGCGGCATCTTCAACGGCGTGCTGGTCTCGGCGCTGAAACTGCCGTCGATCGTCGTCACCATCGGCACGATGAGCCTTTTCCGCGGCATTTCCTATATCGTCCTCGGCGACCAGGCCTATGGCAAATACCCGGCGGATTTCGCCTATTTCGGCCAGGGTTATGTCGTCTGGGTATTCTCCTTCGAATTCGTGCTCTTCATCGTGCTGGCGATCCTCTTCGCCGTGCTGCTGCATGCGACGAATTTCGGCCGGCAGGTCTATGCGATCGGCAACAACGACTTCGCCGCCCGCTTTTCCGGCATTCCGGTCGAACGCGTCAAATTCATCCTCTTCCTGCTGACCGGCGTCATGAGCGGCATCGCCGCCGTCTGCCTGACCTCGCGCCTCGGCTCGACTCGGCCGTCGATTGCCCAGGGCTGGGAACTCGAGGTCGTCACCATGGTCGTGCTCGGCGGCATCTCGATCCTCGGCGGCTCCGGCACGATCGTCGGCGTTGTCATCGCTGCCTTCGTCATGGGCCTCGTCACCTTCGGCCTCGGCCTGCTGAACGTGCCCGGCATCGTCATGTCGATCTTCATCGGCCTGCTTTTGATCATCACCATCGCGATTCCGATCATCGTCCGCCGTATCAAGCTCATGAGCTCCCGATGACTTTAGAAAAACACGCTTTCAAGATGCAACTCAACCCCGGCATGGAAGCCGAATACCGCAGGCGGCATGACGAGATCTGGCCGGAACTGGTCGATCTCCTGCACAAGTCAGGCGCCGGCGACTATTCCATCCATCTCGACCGCGAGACCAACACGCTGTTCGGCGTGTTGACGCGGCCCGCCGACCACACGATGGCGAGCCTGCCGGACCATCCCATCATGAAGAAATGGTGGGCTTATATGGCCGATATCATGGTGACCAATCCCGATAATTCGCCGGTCCAGAGCGACCTGGTCACCGTCTTCCATATGCCATGACCGCCACCTCCTATCGCCGCATCGCCGTCCTCGATATCGGCAAGACCAATGCCAAGGTCGTCGTGCTCGACAGCGAGACGGGCGCTGAGATCGCCGTGTTGAAACGGCCGAATATCGCGATCAAAACCGGTCTCTATCCGCATTACGACGTAGAGGCTCTCTGGTCGTTTGCGCTCGATGCGTTGAAGAGCCTTGCGCACGAGCCCGGCTTCGACGCCATTTCGATCACCACCCATGGCGCCTCTGCAGCACTGCTTGCCCGGGACGGCACGCTTGCCATGCCGGTGATCGACTATGAACACGAATATCCGCAGGACATCCGCGATGCCTATAAGCGGCTGCGCCCCTCCTTCGACGAAACCTTCTCGCCGCACCTCGCGATGGGTCTCAATGTCGGCGCACAGCTGCACTACCAGAAGACCGCCTTTCCCGAGGAATTCGCCGAGGTGGCGACCATCCTCACTTACGCGCAATATTGGACGGCGCGGCTGACCGGGGTTGCCGCCAATGAGCTGACTTCGCTCGGCTGCCACACCGACCTCTGGAACCCGAGGGCCGGCCGCTATTCCTCACTCGTCGACAGGCTCGCCATCCGCGGCCTCATGGCGCCGATCCGCTCCGCCTTCGATGCGCTCGGCCCGGTCCTGCCCGACATCGCCGCTGAGCTCGGCCTTGCCGCGCCAGTGCCGGTCTATTGCGGCATTCACGATTCCAATGCCTCGCTGCTGCCGCATCTGGTTCATCGGGAGGCACCCTTTGCCGTCGTCTCCACAGGCACATGGGTCATCAATTTCGGCGTCGGCGGCGATCTCGATCATCTCGATCCGAAACGCGATACCCTCGCCAATGTCGATGCCTATGGCCGGGCCGTCCCCTCTTCCCGTTTCATGGGTGGGCGGGAATTCGAGATCCTTTCGGCCGAGATCGGCCCTGTCGACGCAGAAGCCGCTCAGGCGGCAATCGGTCCAGTCATCGCTAAGGGCATGATGCTGCTGCCAAATATCGCCCTCGGTTCCGGGCCTTTCCCAGGAAAGGCAAGCCGCTGGATCGGTGCCGAAGAAGCAAGCCGCGAGGAGCGCTTTGCCGCTGCCTGCCTCTATCTCGCTTTGATGACCGATGCCTGCCTCGGACTGATCGGCGCCAAAGGCCCGGCTATCGTCGAAGGGCCGTTTGCGCTAAATGAGACCTATCTCCAACTGCTGGCGGTCCTGACCGGCCGCGAGGTCATGGCGCTTCCAGGTTCGACCGGCACCAGCCAGGGTGCCGCCCTTCTGACCGGCATCCGGCCGGTGTCGAGCGCCGAGACGCATATTCCGCCGACCGATATCCCCGGACTGACCGCCTATCGCACTCGCTGGTACGCGGCGATGGAATAGGAGCTTTTCCAAGAACAGACCTTGTTCATCCTTGTCTTGTGATTAGTGTGCACCTCGAAAATCAGGTCGAGGAGATAGCATGACAGAGACATTCGATCCGCGCGCCCTTGCAGCCGGGCTTCACAGCCTGCGGCAGGCCGGTCGTCAGGAGGCAACGGACACGTTCGCGCTGCCAGCCGATCTCGATCAGGCGATGGAGGCACAGGACTTGCTTGCCGCCGCGGACGGTATTTCGAGCAATGCCTGGAAGGTGACGGTCTCGCCGCGGGGCCAGGCGGTCACCGGCCCGCTGCATCCCTATGCCGAAGCCGTCTCAGGCGCTGACATTCCCTGGTATCCGGGCCTGAAATTCGAGACCGAGATCGCCGTCCGTCTTGGCAGGGATCTGGCGATCCGCACAGGCGCTCCCTACAGCCGCGCCGAGGTGGTCGAGGCGATCTCCGCTGTCTATCTCGGCGCTGAACTGCTGGTGAGCGCCATCAGGGAAAGCGGCAGCGTTTCGTTTCTGCTGTTCGTCGCCGACCGGCTCGGCAATAGCGGCTATGTGCTCGGCCCGGAGGTCGAAAAAGGCGTCGTCGACACCGCCGGCGGAACACCGCTCAAGGTCACCCATGCCGGCCGCATGATCTATGATGGTCCAGCACAGCATCCGAAGGGCGACGTTCTCACCTGGCTCGTCGATTACGCTAATGACGGCTTGCGCCCCGAGACATCGCTGAAGACGGGTGCGCTCATCACCACAGGCACGTTGAGCGGCGCGATCGAACTGACCGAACCCGGCGAGATCGACATCCTGCTCGGCAATAGCAGCCTCAGCTTCTCGGTGTCGAAGGGTTGATTTGACGCCGCGGTGCCTACGCCTTCTCGCGGAACATCTCGATGATGGCGGAAAAATCCCTTCCGCCATTGCCCTGCTTTTCGAAAAGCGCATAAAGCTGTGCTGCTTCCGCGCCGAGCGGGGTGGAGGCGCCGCTCGCCAGGGCCGCCTCCTGCGAGAGCCTGAGATCCTTCAGCATTAGTGCCGCGGCAAAACCCGGTTTGTAGCCATTGTTCGCGGGCGAGTTCGGCACCGGTCCGGGCACCGGACAATAGGTATTGATCGACCAGCACTGGCCCGACGAGGTCGAGGCGACGTCGAACAGCGCCTGATGCGAGAGGCCAAGTTTCTCGGCGAGCACGAAGGCTTCGCAGACGCCCACCATCGAGATACCGAGGATCATGTTATTGCAGATCTTCGCCGCCTGGCCGGCGCCGGCCTCGCCACAATGGACGATCTTCTTTCCCATGGCCTCGAGGATTGGTTTTGCCCTTGCGAAGGCTTCTTCCGAGCCGCCGGCCATGAAGGTCAGCGTGCCCGCGGTCGCCCCACCCGTGCCCCCGGAGACGGGAGCGTCGAGCGACAGGCAGCTGGCGGCCTTGGCCATTTCATGCGCCTTGCGGCTGCTTTCGACATCGATGGTCGAGCAATCGATGACCAGCGTGCCCTGAGCCGCAGTCTGCAGGATATCGGTCCAGGCCGTCAGCACGTGCTTGCCCTGCGGCAGCATTGATATGACGATCTCCGCGTGCTTGACCGCCTGGCTGGCATGGCTTGCCGGCTTGACGCCGCTCTCCTCGGCCGCCTTCAGCACCGAAGCCGCGAGATCGAAGCCCAGGACCTCGTGGCCTGATTTGACCAGATTGGCCGCCATCGGCCCACCCATGTTGCCGAGGCCGATGAATGCGATCCTTGCCATGGTCTTCTCCTATCGATTGTCTTCGAGGATCATTGCTGCCGCCTTTTCGGCGATCATGATGGTCGGCGAATTGGTGTTGCCCGAAGTGATCGACGGCATCACCGAGGCGTCGGCGATCCTGAGCTTGCCGAGCGCCCGGAGTCTCAGCCTGGGATCGACGACGCTGTCCCTGTCGGCGCCCATGCGGCAGGTGCCGACGGGATGGAAGATCGTCGTGCCGATCTCGCCCGCCGCCCGCTCCAGATCGGCCTCCGTCTGATAGGCTCGCCCCGGCTTGAATTCCTCCGGCCTGAACCGCGCAAACGCAGGCTGCGCGACGATCTTGCGCGTCAACCGTATTGAACGGACAGCTATGTCACGATCGCGCTGCGTCGAGAGGTATTTAGGGCTGATCGTCGGCTGGGCGGCAAAATCCGGGCTCGACAGGTGGACAGAACCGCGGCTTTCCGGCCTGAGGTTGCAGACGCTCGCGGTGATCGCCGGAAAAGGATGGACGGGATCGCCGAACTTCTCCAGCGACACCGGCTGCACATGATATTGCAGGTCGGGCGTTTCCCGGTCCGGGCCGGATCGAGTGAAGATGCCGAGCTGGCTCGGCGCCATTGCCATCGGCCCGGAGCGGCGGACGAGATATTCGAGCCCGATCGCCGCCTTGCCGATCAGCTTCGTCGCTTTCTCGTTCAGGGTCGGAACGCCCGTGACCTTATAGGCCAGACGCAATTGCAGATGGTCCTGCAGGTTCTCACCGACACCCTTGACCTCGGTGACGACATCGACGCCCGCCTCTCTGAGAACCTCGCCCCGGCCGATGCCTGACAGTTCCAGGATATGCGGAGAGCCGATCGAACCGGCCGAAAGGACGGTTTCTTTCGCGGCATAGGCGCGTTTCGCCAAGCCCCGATGCTGGAATTCGACGCCGGCAACGGCGCCTTCCTCCACCAGCAGCCGCCGGACCTGCGCCTTGGTGAGCACGGTCAGGTTGGAGCGTTTCATCGCCGGGCGCAGGAAGGCCTTCGACGTGTTCCAGCGAATGCCGGAACGCTGATTGACGTCGAAATAGCCGGAGCCCTCGTTGCTGCCGCGGTTGAAATCCGCGGTCTCCGGAATGCCGGCTTCCCTGGCAGCCTGCTGGAAGGCATCGAGCACGGCCCAGCGCACCCGCGCTTTCTCGATCCGCCATTCGCCGCCGGCACCATGCATCTCGTCTTCGCCGCGATAAAAATCCTCCGACTTGCGGAAGAATGGCAGAACATCGTCCCAGCCCCAGCCGCTGCAGCCCATCTGCCGCCAGAGGTCGTAGTCGCGCGCCTGACCGCGCATGTAGATCATGCCGTTGATCGACGAACAACCGCCGAGCACCTTGCCGCGCGGATAGCTCAGCGCCCGGCCGTTCAGCCCCGCTTCCGGCGCCGTGGTGAAGCACCAGTCGGTGCGCGGGTTGTTGATGCAATAGAGATAACCGACCGGAATATGGATCCAGTGATAGTTATCGCTGCCGCCGGCTTCTAGCAGCAGCACCCGGCTCCGGCCATCGGCAGACAGCCGGTTGGCGAGCACGCAGCCGGCGCTGCCTGCCCCGATGATGATGTAGTCGTAACGATCCATGCCCCGCACGAGACTCCAGATGCTTGCCGCTTTCCTCTCCCCGCAGTACGGGGAGAGGAAGAGTCGCAGCGCCGCCGCCCATCTCTTTTCCCGGGAAAAGTAATTCTTCCCGGAAAGAGAGAGGTCCGCCCGTTCAGCGGCGATAGACGAAGCCCAGTTTCCGCCCCAGCCGAGAGGCGTAGAATTCACCGATGATCCCACGGCGGAAGATCAGCACGCAGACCATGAAGACGATGCCGGTGATGATCGTCACCGGGAATTCCGACGTGGCGAGGTAGTTTTCCAGCGCCACCACCAGCCCGGCGCCGAAGAGCGGACCGATCAGCGTGCCGATGCCGCCGAGCAGCGTCATCAGGATCACCTCGCCCGACATCTGCCAGGCGACGTCGGTCAGCGTCGCAAACTGGAAAACGATCGATTTCACCGCGCCCGCGAGCCCGGCAAGCGCTGCCGACATGACGAAGGCGCCGAGCTTGTAGCGCGCCACGGAATAGCCAAGCGAGATCGCCCGTTGCTCGTTCTCACGGATCGATTTCAGGATCATGCCGAAGGGTGAATTGATGAAGCGCCAGATGATCAGCACGCCGATGATGAACACGGCCAACACGAAATAATACATGTTGGTCGAGTTGTTCAGATCGATGAAGCCGAAGAGATGGCCGCGCGGAACGGATTGGATGCCGTCCTCGCCCTCGGTGAACTTCGCCTGCAGACAGAAGAAGAAGAACATCTGCGACAACGCTAGCGTGATCATCGCGAAATAGATGCCCTGGCGGCGAATGGCGAAGAAGCCCATGACGAGGCCGAGAAACGCCGCCCCCGCCACGCCGATCAGGATGCCGAGTTCCGGCGGCAAGCCCCATGCCTTCACCGTATAAGCGGTGAAATAGGCAGCACCGCCGAAGAAGGTGGCATGGCCGAAGGAAAGCAGGCCGGTATAGCCGAGCAGCAGGTTGAAGGCGCAGGCAAAGAGCGCGAAGCAGAGCAGCTTCATCAGGAAAATCGGATAGAAGAAGAACGGTGCCAGCAGCAGGAGCAGCAGCCCGGCCAGCAGGAAGCCCGCCTGCACCGAAAGGGCGGTCCGGCTTTTTTCCGTTCGGATGGTGTCGGTGATGTCGGCCATGTCAGGCATCCCGTCCGAAGAGGCCCGCGGGCCTGATGAGAAGCACGATCGCCATGATGACGAAGATCACGATGTTCGACGCCTCGGGATAGAAGACCTTGGTCAGACCCTCGGCGATGCCGAGCACATAACCGGTGATGATCGCGCCCATGATCGATCCCATGCCGCCGACGACGACGACGGCGAAAACGACGATGATCATGTTCGAGCCCATCAGCGGCGAGACCTGATAGATCGGCGCCGCCAGCACGCCGGCAAAGGCGGCGAGACCGGCGCCGAGCGCATAGGTGAGCGTCAACAGCACCGGCACGTTGACGCCGAAGACCTGCACCAAAACGGCATTTTCGGTGGCGGCCCTGAGATAGGCGCCGAGCTTGGTCTTTTCGATCAGCAGCCATGTGCCGAGGCAGACGACGAGCGAGACGACGACCACCCAGCCGCGGTAGATCGGCAGGAACATGAAGCCGAGATTGGCCCCGCCGGCAAGGGCCGCCGGTGTCGCATAGGGCTGGCCGGAAGAGCCGTAGAGATAACGGAAGGTGCCCTCGACCGCGAGCGCCAGCCCGAAGGTGAAGAGCAGGCCGTAGAGCGGATCGAGATCATAGAGCCGCCGCAGGAACAGCCGCTCGATGATAGCGCCGGCAAGGCCGACGATAACGGGCGCCAGGATCAGTGACGGCCAGTAGCCGATGCCGGCATAGGTCAGCAGCAGGTAGGCGACGAAGGCGCCGAGCATATATTGCGCGCCATGGGCGAAGTTGATCACCCTAAGCAGGCCGAAGATGATGGCGAGGCCGAGGCTGAGCAGCGCGTAGAACGAGCCGTTGATCAGGCCGATCAGCAGCTGGCCGAGCAGCGCCTGCAGGGGAATGCCGAAGATCATCGTCATCTGGTCACACTCCCAGAACCTTGTGCAGCGTATCCATGCGCTGCGGCAGTTCACCGACCGGGAATTCCGACACCATCTGCCCATGATCCATCAGATAGAAGCGATCGGCAATACGGCTGGCGAAACGGAAATTCTGCTCGACGAGCAGGATCGTCATGCCGCGCGCCTTCAGCGTCTTCAGCACCTCGCCGATGCGCTGGACGATGACGGGGGCAAGCCCCTCCGTCGGTTCGTCGAGAATGAGCAGCCTGACGCCAGTGCGCAGGATCCGGGCGATCGCCAGCATCTGCTGCTCGCCGCCTGATAGTTTGGTGCCCGGGCTGCCGCGGCGCTCGTGGAGATTGGGGAAGAGCTCATAGATCTCGTCGAGCGTCATGCCGCCCGCTGCCACGACAGGCGGCAGCAGCAGGTTTTCCGAAACGGTAAGCGTCGAGAAGATGCCGCGCTCCTCCGGCACGAAGCCGATGCCCCGATGCGCCGTCTTGTGCAGCGGCACCTGCATCATATCACTGCCGGCAAAGCTGATCTTGCCCTTACGGGACCGCACGATGCCGGTGATGGTGCGCAGCGTCGTCGTTTTGCCGACGCCGTTGCGGCCGAGAATGGTGATCGTCTCGCCTTCGGCCACACGCATGTCGACGCCGTGCAGGACGTGGCTTTCGCCGTACCAGGCATTGAGCCCCTGGACTTCGAGGAGAGCGGCCATCAATGCTCCTCCGTGCCCATATAGGCCACGCGCACACGCTCGTCCTGGCTGACGGTGGCATAGTCGCCCTCGGCGAGGATCTCGCCGCGCTGCAGCACGGTGACATGCTGGCAGATATTGGCGACGACGGAGAGATTGTGTTCGACCATCAGCACCGCCCGGTCGCGGGCGACGTCGCGGATGATCGAGGAGACGACGCCGACATCCTCCTGCCCCATGCCGGCCATCGGCTCGTCGAGCAGCAGCACTTTCGGATCCAATGCCAGCGTGGTGGCGATCTCCAGAACGCGCTTGCGGCCATAGGAAAGATCGGCGGCGATGTGATCGCGCTCCTTGGACAGCCCGACGCTCGCCAGCAGTTCGTCGGCGCGCTCGTTCAGCCGGCCGAGCGCGGACAGCGGCTGCCAGAACTGCGTGGAAAGATTGTTCGGCCGCTGCAGCGCCACCCGGACATTGTCGAGAACGGTCAGATGCGGAAAGACCGCCGAGATCTGGAAGGAGCGAACGAGCCCCATGCGCGCTACTTTGTCGGGCGGCGTTTTGGTGATGTCGGTGCCCATCAGTGTGATGGTGCCTGAGGTCGGCTGCAGGAACTTGGTCAGCAGGTTGAAGACCGTCGTCTTGCCGGCGCCGTTCGGGCCGATCAGCGCATGCACGCTCGCGTCATGCACGTCGAGATCGACGTTCTTGACGGCCGTGAAGCCGCCGAAATCGCGGCGCAGGCCGCGGGCGGATAATACCACCCGCGGCTTTTCCTGAGTTTCAATTGCGGAAACCGCCATCGTGCTTACTTCACCAGATCGCAGCCGCTCTTGGCGGGATCGATATAGGCTTCCTTGCCGGGAATGGTGGCGAGCACGTTGAAGTAATCCCACGGCTCCTTGCTTTCGGCAGGCTTCTTGACCTGCAGCAGATACATGTCGTGGATCATGCGGCCATTGGCGCCGACCGTGCCGCCGCGGCCGAAGACGTCATCGACCGGCATTTCATGCAACTGCTTGGCGACGGCTTCTGTTTCGTCGGTGCCGGCCTTCTGCACCGCCTTCAGATATTGCGTCACTGCCGAATAGGTGCCGGTATGGATCATGTTCGGCATCTTGCCGGTTCGGGCAAAGAACTTCTTGGCGAAGGCGCGGCTTCCGTCGTCGCGGTTCCAGTAATAGCCTTCCGTCAGCGTCAGCCCCTGTGCCGCATCGAGGCCGAGGCCGTGGACTTCGGCCAATGTGAAGAGCAGCGCCGCCAGATGCTGGCCGCCCTGGGTGATGCCGAATTCGGCCGCCTGCTTGATGGCGTTCGAGGTATCGAGGCCGGCATTGGCAAGGCCGATCACCTTGGCACCGGACGATTGCGCCTGCAGCAGGAAGGACGAGAAGTCCTGGGTCGACAGTGGGTGGCGGACGGCGCCGACGACCTTGCCGCCGCTCGCCTTGACGTAATCGCTGGTCTGCTGCTCCAGCGAATAGCCGAAGGCATAGTCGGCGGTCAGGAAGAACCAGCTGTCGCCGCCCTGCTTGACCAGCGCGCCGCCGGTGCCGACGGCGAGTGCATGCGTGTCGTAGGCCCAATGGAAGCCGTAAGGCGAGCAGGCCTTGCCGGTGAGATCCGTCGTCGCCGCACCCGTGACGATGTCGATCTTTTTCTTCTCCTTGGCGATCGCCTGCACGGCGAGCGCCACCGACGAGGTCGTCAGTTCCATGATCGCATCCACCTGCTCGGTGTCGTACCACTGGCGGGCGATGTTGGAGGCGATATCCGCCTTGTTCTGGTGGTCGGCATCAACGATCTCGACCGGCACATCAAGCACCTTGCCCCCGAAATCCTCGACCGCCATCTTGGCGGCTTCGACAGAAGACTTGCCGCCGAAGTCGGCATAGACACCCGACTGATCGTTCAGGATGCCGATCTTGACCTTGCCGTCGGTCGCGCTCTGCGCGAGCACCGCTGTGCTGCTCGCGAGCAGAAATGCAACTGATGCAATGAGATTCTTACGCATATTCTCTCCTCCCAGAGATTGGCCAGATTGCGGATCTGTTCATATTTGGCCAGCCGCACTCCTCAGAACGACGGACCCTCACCTTACGATCACGGAAATTCCGCCCTGAGGCAACGGGTGGTTTACAACTAATTCCAAACAGTATCTGTTCGTTTTTGAACAGAGGAGGATCGCGATGAACAATCCACCGCAGTTTACTTGGGACGATCTGCAGTTTTTTCTAGCCGTCGCCCGCACCGGACAGCTGTCGACCGCCGCCAGGCAACTGCGCTCCAGCCATGCCACCGTCTCGCGCCGCATCGACCGGCTGGAGTTCACCCTCAAGGTCAAGCTGTTCGAGCGCAATCCGCGCGGCTATGTGCTGACCGCCATGGGCACGCGCTTCGTCGAGACGGCCGAGAAGATGGAGCAGGAGACCGAGCGGCTGCGCGCCGATCTTGCCGCCGGCTCGATGGCGCAGCGCGGCCTTGTGCGGCTGAGTGCGCCGGAGGGCTTTGCCAATTTCTTCTTCGCAACCGTGCTGCCGCAGTTTGCCGCCCAGCATCCGCACCTGGCGCTGGAACTGGTGACGATCCAGCAGATCATGTCGCTGTCGCGCAAGGAGGCCGATCTTTCCGTCGTGCTCGACGAACCGAAGGGCGGGGCGTATTTCGCCGAGAAGCTGACCGACTACCACCTGCAGGTCTACGGCTCTCGGGATTATCTAGCCAAGGCGCCTGACATCAATTCCCGCGAAGACCTGCTCAGCCATCCCTTCGTCAGCTATATCGAGGAAATGATTTTCGCGCCGGGCCTGGATTATCTGAGCGATGTGCACCCGCGCATCAAGCCGCAGTTCCAGAGCTCCAGCATCTTCGCGCAGCTGACTGCCACGAGAAACGGCCTCGGCCTCTGCATCCTGCCCTATTTCTTCGCCAGCCGTTATCCCGAACTGGTGCGCGTGCTGCCAGACGAGATCGACCTCAAGCGTCATTACTGGATCACCTGCCATCGCGACCTGAAACAGGCGCCGCGCGTGCGCGCCGTCATCGATTTCCTCCGTGAGGCGGTGCGCGGCGAGGATGCGCGCTTCGTCCCGCCCTATGTCACCGCCGCCGGCCCGGCGCGCCGGGCAAGAGCGGATGTTTAGATCATGAGTGGCATCGTGCCAGCTATTTCAGGAATTCGGCCCGGTGCGGGGTGAATGCATCGATCAGTCTGCCCTTTTCCAGCGCCTTGACGCCATGGACCAGGTTGGGGGGCACGATGAAGCTGCCGCCCTGCTTGAGCACCTCGGTCCGGCCATCGATCGTCACTTCGAAACTGCCTTCGGCGACGTAGCTCGCCTGGATGTGCGGATGCGAATGGGCAGCACCGACGGCACCGCTTTCGAAGGCCACTTCCACCATCATCATCTCGGGCAGATAGGTCATGATGCGCCTGACGACACCGGGCTCAGGATTGACCCATTCGGCGTCTTCGGCCGATACGAACAGATCGCTTGACGACATTTCCGCCTCCTCGTTCCAGAATCGATCGCGGGCAAAATGGATCATGCCGACGCTTTTGAAAAGATGGCGTGGCCCGTCTTTTCGGCGCGACCGTCGTCTGTTGACGCGGTCGGCTGGCGGGTCTATGGCCAACTTGAGCGAGGCAAGCCTGAACCGGGATGAGGAGACGCCGCCATGCAGCATACGCGCGAAGTTTTCGACTGGGCCGATCCATTTCGCCTGGTGGAGCAGCTGACCAGCGAAGAGCGCATGGTGCAGGACACCGCCCACGCCTATGCGCAGGAAAAGCTTGCGCCCCGCGTTCTCGACGCCTTCCGCAACGAAAAGACCGATCCAGCGATCTTCCGCGAAATGGGCGAACTCGGCCTGCTCGGCCCGACGATCTCGCCGGATTATGGCGGTGCCGGACTCGGTTACGTCGCCTACGGCCTGATCGCCCGCGAGGTCGAAAAGGTCGATTGTGGCTATCGTTCGATGATGAGCGTGCAGTCCTCACTCGTAATGGTGCCGATCGAAACCTTCGGGTCGCAGGCACAGAAGCTGAAATACCTGCCGAAACTCGCCACCGGCGAATGGATCGGCTGCTTCGGGCTGACCGAACCGGATCACGGCTCCGACCCCGGCTCGATGGCTACACGTGCCAAAAAGGTCGACGGCGGCTACAGCCTGACCGGCTCGAAGACCTGGATCTCCAACGCACCGATCGCCGATGTCTTCGTCGTCTGGGCAAAGACCGAGGATGGCCTCATCCGCGGCTTCATCCTCGAAAAGGGCTGGAAAGGGCTTTCGGCTCCCGCCATCCACGGCAAGGTGGGCTTACGCGCCTCGATCACCGGTGAAGTGGTGATGGACGGGGTCTTCGTGCCTGAGGAAAACCTTCTGCCTGATGTGACAGGCCTCAAAGGGCCGTTCACCTGCCTCAACTCGGCCCGCTTCGGCATCGCCTGGGGCGCACTCGGTGCTGCCGAGGATTGTTATGCGAGAGCCCGGCAATATACGCTGGAGCGCAAGCAGTTCGGCCGGCCGCTTGCCGCCAACCAGCTGATCCAGAAGAAGCTCGCCGACATGGCGGCGGAGATCGCGCTCGGCCTTCAGGGTTGTCTGCGGCTTGGCCGCATGAAGGAGGAAGGCCATCCGCCGGTGGAACTGACCTCGATCCTCAAGCGCAACAGCTGCGGCAAGGCGCTGGAGATTGCGCGGGCGGCCCGCGACATGCTCGGCGGCAACGGCATCTCCGACGAATTCGGCATCGCCCGTCACCTCGTCAACCTCGAAGTGGTCAACACCTATGAGGGCACGCACGACATCCACGCGCTGATCATCGGCCGGGCGATCACCGGCATTGCCGCCTTTGCGAACTAGCCTCTTGGCGCGAAAGGGCGAATTGCCACGCGCCTGACAATGTGCAACCTTCGCTGAAGGCGGCAAGAGCCGGCAAAAGGGGGGACCATGCATGTTTCTGCTTGTTGCATTGCTGATTGGTGTCATTGCCGGGCTTCGCGCCATGACGGCGCCCGCCGCCGTCGCCTGGGGCGCGGCGCTTGGCTGGTTTGATGTCTCGCAGACGCCGCTTGCGTTCATGGCTTACCAATGGACGCCGTGGATCTTCACGCTTCTCGCCGTCGTCGAACTGATCACCGACCAGCTGCCGTCTACGCCTTCGCGCAAGGTGCCGGTGCAATTCGGCGCTCGCATTGTCATGGGCGGGCTGGCAGGTGCCACGATCGGCGCCGCCAACAGCCTGCTCTTCGGCGGGCTGATTGTCGGGGTGATCGGCGCCGTCATTGGCACATATGGCGGTGCTGCCGTCCGCGGCAGGCTCGCAGCGTCCTTCGGCAAGGATCTGCCGGCTGCTCTCATCGAGGATGCCGTCGCCGTCATCGGCGCGCTGCTGATCGTGGCCGTGTCATGAAGAGCTTCGACGCCATCGTTATCGGCGCCGGTCAGTCCGGCCCCTTCCTCGCTGCCCGGATGGTCGAAAAGGGCATGAAGGTGGCGCTGATCGAGCGCAAATTCCTCGGCGGCACCTGCGTCAATGCCGGCTGCATGCCGACGAAGACGCTGGTCGCCAGCGCCCGCGCCGCCCATGTCGCGAGAAACGGCGCCGTTTACGGCGTGAATCTCCAGGGCGAGATCGCAATCGACATGAAGGTAGTCAAAGCCCGTGCCGAAACCGTGACCATGAACGCCCGCAACGGCTTGATCGGCTGGTTCGCCGGCATGGACGGTATGACCGTGATTTACGGCCACGCCCGTTTCGAGGGTCCGAAGACCGTCAGCGTCAACGGCGAGACGCTGACCGCACCGTGCATCTTCCTCAATGTCGGCGCGCGGCCCGTCATCCCCGACCTGCCCGGGATCAACGATATCGACTATCTCACCAGCACCTCGATCATCCATCTCGACACGCTGCCGCGGCATCTGGCCGTCATCGGCGGCAGTTATATCGGGTTGGAATTCGCACAGATGTATCGCCGCTTCGGCGCCGAAGTCAGCGTCATCGAGCATGGCCCGAAGCTCGCATCGCGCGAGGACGAGGATATATCCGACGCGATCGCCGATGTCCTGCGCTCGGAGAGCATCGACATTCATACCGGCGCCAGCGACATCGCCTTCGCCAAGAGCGGCGACGGAATAACGGTCGCCACCGATTCAGCGAGAATCGATGTGAGCCATGTGCTGATCGCCACCGGCCGCAAGCCGAATACCGACGATCTCGGCCTCGATACCGCCGGCGTCATCACCGACAAGCACGGCTATATCACCGTCGACGACAGGCTTGCCACCAATGTCGACGGCATCTTGGCGCTCGGCGACTGCAACGGCCGCGGCGCCTTCACCCACACTTCCTACAATGATTTCGAGATCGCCGCCGCCAACCTGCTCGACGGCGACGATCGCAAGGTCTCGAGCCGCATCCTGGCATATGCGCTTTATATCGACCCGCCGCTTGGCCGCGTCGGCATGACGGAGAAGCAGGCGCGCGCCTCGGGACGGAAGATCATGATTTCGACCCGGCCGATGAGCCGCGTCGGCCGCGCCAACGAGCGCGGCGAGACCAAGGGATTCATGAAAGTGATCGCCGACGCCGAGACCAAAAAAATTCTCGGCGCGGCAATTCTCGGCATCGAGGGCGACGAGGTGATCCACGGCATCATAGACGCGATGAATGCGGGAACGACCTATCCCGCATTGCAATGGTCGGTGCCGATCCATCCGACGGTGTCGGAGCTGATCCCGACGCTGCTTGGGGATTTGAAGCCGGTTTAGCTGTAGAAACCCCGGGCCGAGGACAGCTGCGTGTCTATCGAACTGCTGATCGAGCACTACGGCCTGTTGGCGATATTTCTGGGTGAAGCCTTCGAAGGCGAAACAGCCGCCTTCCTTGGCGGCGTGATTTCCCACCGCGGGCTGCTGACCTATTGGTCGGCGTCGCTTGCGGCAACGGCAGGATCGTTCGCCGGCGATCAGTTCTGGTTCTTCGCCGGCCGTTATGCGGCTCGATGGGGTCTCGTCCGCCGGCTGATGGAGACACCGGCGCTGGCGCGTGCAACCCGGCTCCTGGAAAGATATCCCACAGGCTTCATCCTTGCGTTTCGTTTCCTGGTGGGATTGCGGACGATCAGCCCGATCGTCATCGGCACGACGCGAATAGCGACCGGGAAATTCATCATCCTGAATGCCGTGGCCGCGCTGGTGTGGGGGCAGCTTTTCACGGCGCTGGGCTATTTGTTCGGGCACGGCCTTGAACAGACATTGGGCCGCCTTCCGCTTCACCGCCATCTGCTGATCGCAGTCGGAGCCGCGGCTGTCGTCGCAGCCGCGGCTCTTGCCTTTCGCAAGATGAAACTGAACGCCAAGCACTCATAGAGGTATGGCGTCCTATTCCATCACAATCTGCAGCTTCACGTCGCTCGGCCGCGCCTCGACGGCGCGGTCAAACGCCTTGATGGAATCCTCGAATTTGAACGTCTCTGATATCAGCGGCTTCAGATCCACGCGACCCGAGCCGAGCAGCGCGATCGAGCGCTCATACTGGTGCGCGTAGCGGAACACCGTCTCGATGCGGATTTCCTTGGTGGATGCCGTCGAGACGTCGAAGCCGATCGGGTTGACCGGCAGGCCGACGACGACGATGACGCCGCCCGGGCGCGGCAGCGCCATGATCGTCTCCCAGGCCTTTGGCGAACCGGAGCATTCGAAGACGACATCGGCGCCCCAGCCGTCGGTCAGCCGGGCAACTTCTTCGGCCAGGTTCTTCTCGCGGATATTGACCGGTATGACGCCCTGGTATTGTGCGGCGATATCGAGCTTCGGCTGGGCAAGATCAGCCACGATCGCGCGGGCGCAGCCGCCGGCAAGCGCCGCGATCGCCACCATGGTGCCGATCGGCCCGGCGCCGAGAACGACGGCAGTATCACCAGGCGTAATCTTCGCCTTGGCAGCCGCCTGCATGCCGACGGCGAAGGGCTCGACCATGGCGCCTTCGGCAAAGCTGACACTGTCGGGCAGCTTGAAGGTGTAGTTGGCGGGATGCACGACCTCTGGCGTCAGCACGCCATGGATCGGCGGGGTCGCCCAGAAGGTGACGGCCGGGTCGATATTGTACATGCCGAGCCGGCTTGCCTTCGAATTCGGATCGGGAATGCCGGGCTCCATGCAGACGCGGTTGCCGACTTTCAGATGGGTGACGCCGGCGCCGACCTCGACCACCGTGCCCGCCGCCTCATGGCCGAGCACCATCGGTGCGTTGACGACGAAGGGGCCGATCTTGCCGTGGGTGTAATAATGCACGTCCGAACCGCAGACGCCGACCGTGTGGATCCTGACCTTCACCTCGCCGGGGCCGGTTTCGAGCGGCAGATCGATATCGCGGAGCGCAAGCTCATGCTGGCGCTCGAGGACAAGCGCGCGGACTTTGGTCATCGTCGGTTTCCTTCCCTATTGGCTTGCCCATGACTCCATCGGGCCGTTGAAGCCGACTATAAAGCCCGAAGCCTTCCCAATTCAACCGGATTGCGAAGGCTTTTGCTCAACAATTGATAAAATGCTCACCTGGATTTGCCGAGGATCGGTGCCGGCAGCGGCCCGTCCGAAAACTGCGCCAGCCTGGTCCGACGGTGAGCGGCCTCGCATGGGCATTTATAAGATTTTTATATTGATGGCCTGTCGTCCGTCTCGAACCTTTATGCTCTTCGGCTCCATATTGACGTCCGAGAGATCGAAAGATCGTCTCCACGCCAGAAAGCATGAAAGGCGGCCTCCCAGCGCCCTTTGTCTTGTCTGACTCCAAGAAGAACGACAGGAGTCACGATCATGATGGATATCATTCTACTCGGCACGGCGATCATATTCTTTGCGCTGTGCTTTGCCTACACCCGAGCCTGCGACAGGCTTTGACAGGAGAAACGACGATGACCCTCGATTATGTCTTGAGCGGTGCCGTAACCGTGTTTCTCACCGTTTACCTCACCTACGCTCTCCTTCGCCCAGAACGCTTCTGAAGAGAACTGGCGCTTCTGGGGTCGCGCATGCGCGACCGAGAAGCAGCCGGGTATTGAAAGTTTACCTCCATGACCCTCAACGGATGGCTTCAGATCCTGCTTTACTGCGGGATCGTGCTCGTGCTCGTCAAACCGCTCGGCGGTTACATGACGCGTGTCTATAACGGAGAGCGCACATTCCTCTCCCCGGTCCTCGTCCCGATCGAACAGGGGCTTTACCGTATTGCCGGCACCAGCGAGCGCGAAGAGCAGCACTGGACCTCCTATGCCTTCGCGATGCTGATGTTCAACCTCCTCGGCGTCCTCGTCCTCTACGCGCTCCTGCGCCTGCAGGACGTCCTGCCCTATAATCCGGCCGGCATGGCCGCCGTCCCGCCGGAGCTTTCGTTCAACACCGCCGTCAGCTTTCCCACAAATACCAATTGGCAGAATTATGGCGGCGAAAGCACCATGTCGTATCTGACCCAGATGGCCGGCTTCACGGTGCAGAACTTCCTGTCGGCCGCGACCGGCATGGCGATCGCGGTCGCCTTCATCCGTGCCTTCGCACGGGCGTCGGGCAAGGCGATCGGCAATTTCTGGGTCGATATGATCCGCGGCACGTTCTATATCCTGCTGCCGATCTGCATCGTGCTGACCATCGTCTACGTCTATCTCGGCGTGCCGCAGACGCTTGGGCCCTATGTCAATGCGACCACGCTCGAAGGTGCGCAGCAGACGATTGCCGTCGGGCCGGTCGCCTCGCAGCTTGCGATCAAGATGCTCGGCACCAACGGCGGCGGCTTCTTCAACGCCAATTCGGCCCATCCGTTCGAAAATCCCAACGCGATCTCCAATCTCGTCCAGATGGTCTCAATCTTCGCGATCGGCGCGGCTTTGACCAACGTCTTCGGCCGCATGGTCGGCAACCAGCGCCAGGGCTGGGCGATCCTTGCCACGATGGGCGTGCTGTTCCTCGCAGGTGTCGGTGTCACATATTGGGCGGAAGCTGCCGGCAACCCGCTGATGCACGTTTTCGGTCTCGGCGGCGGCAATATGGAAGGCAAGGAAGTCCGCTTCGGCGTTGCCTTGTCTTCGCTCTTTGCGGTCATTACGACGGCCGCTTCCTGTGGCGCGGTCAATGCCATGCACGGCAGCTTCACCGCGCTTGGTGGCCTGATCCCTTTGATCAACATGCAGCTCGGCGAAATCATTGTCGGCGGTGTCGGCGCGGGTTTCTACGGCATCCTTCTCTTCATCATCGTCGCCGTCTTCGTCGCCGGCCTGATGGTCGGCCGGACGCCGGAATATCTCGGCAAGAAGATCGAGGCGAAGGAAATGAAGATGGCCGTTCTCGCCATTCTCTGCCTGCCGCTCGCCATGCTGGTCTTTACCGCAATCGCCACCGTGCTGCCCTCCGCCGTCGCCTCGATCGGCACCGCCGGCCCGCACGGCTTCTCCGAAATCCTCTATGCCTATACCTCGGCTGCGGCCAACAACGGTTCGGCTTTCGGCGGCCTGACCGGCAACACGCCCTGGTACAACGTGACGCTCGGCATCGGCATGCTCGCCGGCCGCTTCCTGGTCATCATCCCGGCGCTTGCCATCGCCGGCTCGCTGATCGCCAAAAAGACGGTTCCGGCTTCGGCAGGCACCTTCCCGACGGATGGACCGCTCTTCGTCGGCCTGCTGGTCGGCACGATCCTGATCGTCGGCGGCCTGACCTTCTTTCCGGCCTTGGCGCTCGGCCCTATCGTCGAGCACCTGGTCATGATCGCCGGCCAGACCTTCTGAGGTGATGCCATGATCCTCCGTCAGAGGCTTCGCAACGCTCCCACCCTCGTCCCGGTGCGCCGGGACGAGGGAATGGCCCGAGACCCTAAGCCTCCGACATCATCCTGGTGATGATGGCAGGCCCCCTCGTCATCGCCGCCATCTTCAAAATCCTACAGGGCTGACCGGCTTCCGGTTCGCCATCCTCGTTTCAAAGCTGGAGTCTCTTATGAGCCAGGCAAAATCCGCGAGCATCATGGATTCTCGCATCCTCATTCCGGCCGTGGGCGCCGCGTTCAAGAAGCTGAACCCGCGCGCGCTTGCCAGAAACCCGGTCATGTTCGTCGTGGCCACGGTCTCGGTGCTGACCACCATCCTCTTCCTGCGCGATTTCGTAGCAGGCAACGGTAATCTCGGCTTCTCGTTTCAGATCAATCTTTGGCTCTGGTTCACCGTCCTCTTCGCCAACTTCGCCGAAGCCGTCGCCGAAGGCCGCGGCAAAGCGCAGGCGGATTCGCTGCGCAAAGCGCGCACCGAAACCCAGGCGAAGCTACTCACCGCCAACAACGGCAGCGGCTACCGCATGGTGCCGGGCACCAGCCTTAAGGTCGGCGATATCGTGCTCGTCGAGGCCGGCGACATCATCCCGTCGGATGGCGAAGTGATCGAAGGTGTTGCCTCCGTCAACGAAGCGGCGATAACAGGCGAATCCGCCCCTGTCATCCGCGAATCCGGCGGCGACCGCTCGGCCGTCACCGGCGGCACGCAGGTACTCTCCGACTGGATCCTTGTCCGCATCACCGCCGCCGCCGGCTCGACCTTCATCGACCGGATGATTGCGCTCGTCGAAGGCGCCGAACGCCAGAAGACGCCGAATGAGATCGCGCTCAACATCCTGCTTGCCGGCATGACGCTGATCTTCGTGCTTGCCACCGCGACGATCCCGAGCTTTGCCATCTATGCCGGCGGCTCGATCCCGATCATCGTGCTCGTCGCCCTCTTCGTCACCCTGATCCCGACGACGATCGGCGCGCTGCTCTCGGCAATCGGCATCGCCGGCATGGACCGCCTCGTCCGCTTCAACGTGCTCGCCATGTCCGGCCGCGCGGTCGAAGCTGCCGGCGACGTCGACACGCTGCTGCTCGACAAGACGGGCACGATCACGCTCGGCAATCGCCAGGCGACGACCTTCCGTCCGGTCCGCGGCGTTTCCGAACAGGATCTCGCCGATGCCGCCCAGCTCGCCTCGCTTGCCGACGAAACGCCGGAAGGTCGTTCCATCGTCGTGCTCGCCAAGGAGAAATACGCGATCCGCGGCCGCGACATGGCAAGCCTGAAAGCAACCTTCGTGCCCTTCACCGCCCAGACCCGCATGAGCGGCGTCGATCTCGAAGGAGCCTCGATCCGCAAGGGTGCGGTCGATGCCGTGCTGGCCTATGTCAACGGCGATTCATCCTCGAAAAACGGCAGCGAGGTCGTGCGCGAACTGCAGTCGATCGCCGACGAAGTCGCCAAATCAGGCGGCACGCCGCTGGCAGTTGCCCGCGACGGCAGGCTGCTTGGCGTCATCCAGCTGAAGGATATCGTCAAGGGCGGCATCCGCGAGCGCTTCACCGAGCTGCGCCGCATGGGCATCCGCACGGTGATGATCACAGGCGATAACCCGCTGACGGCAGCCGCCATTGCCGCCGAAGCCGGCGTCGACGACTTCCTCGCCCAGGCAACGCCGGAGATGAAGCTGGCGCTGATGCGCGAGGAACAGTCGAAGGGCAAGCTCGTCGCCATGTGCGGCGACGGCACCAACGATGCGCCGGCGCTCGCCCAGGCCGATGTCGGCGTCGCCATGAACACCGGCACGGTCGCCGCCCGCGAGGCCGGCAACATGGTCGATCTCGATAGCGATCCGACGAAGCTCATCGAGATCGTCGAGATCGGCAAGCAGCTCCTGATGACGCGCGGCGCGCTGACGACGTTTTCGATCGCCAACGACATTGCCAAGTATTTCGCCATCATCCCGGCGATGTTCCTGACCCTCTACCCGCAGCTCAGCGTGCTCAACATTATGGGATTGTCGACGCCGCAAAGCGCCATCCTCTCGGCGATCATCTTCAATGCCCTGATCATCATCGCGCTGATCCCGCTGTCGCTGAAAGGTGTCCGCTACCGTCCGATCGGCGCCGGCGCTCTACTGTCGCGCAACCTGCTGATCTACGGTGCCGGCGGCATCATCGTCCCCTTCATCGGCATCAAGGCGATCGACATGGCCGTCGCAGCCCTCGGGCTCGCCTGAACACTCCAAGGAGTAAGACAATGTTCAAAGAACTTCGTCCGGCAATCGTCATGATCGTCGCCACCACCGCCATCACCGGTCTTCTCTATCCCCTCGCAATGACGGGTGCTGCCCAGGCCCTCTTCCCGACCCAGGCGAACGGCAGCCTGATCGAGAAGAACGGCCAGGTGATCGGCTCGACGCTGATCGGCCAGGCCTTCACCAGCGACAAGTATTTCCACGGCCGCCCTTCGGCCGCCGGCGACGGCTACAATGCGGCTGCCTCCAGCGGTTCGAATCTCGGCCCGACCAGCCAGAAGCTGATCGACCGCGTCAAGGGCGACTACGAGACCGCCAAGGCGACGAACCCGAACGCGGAGGTGCCCGCCGACCTCGTCACCGCTTCGGGCAGTGGCCTTGATCCCGATATCTCGCCGGAGGCTGCCTACTTTCAAGTGGCGCGCGTCGCCAAGGCACGTGGTGTTGATGAGGCCAAGGTCAAGGCGCTGGTCGACGGTGTGGTTCATGCCCGCGAACTCGGCATTCTCGGCGAACCCACAGTCAATGTTCTGGCGTTGAACCAGAGCCTTGATGCTTCTATGACTCAGTGACGTCGGAAGGCTGAGGGCGCCTCTGTAGGCCAGGGCGAGTTTGGCGAGAAGGCCAACACCACCCTCCGTCATCCTCGGGCTTGACCCGAGGATCCATGCCGTCGCCGCTGGTGGACGCGATGTAGATGCTCGGGTCAAGCCCGAGCATGACGGAGGGTGGGGGCCGCTCAACTGACTTAATGAGGGATACGAGACGTAACGCATTCTCGGCAGCCATCTGCAGAAAGACCACACGCATGCCAGACGACAATCGCGACCAGGCCGGCAGGCCCTCGCCCGATGCGCTTCTTGAAAAAGCCCGGGCGGAGTCGCGCGGCCGTCTGAAGATCTTCCTCGGTGCCGCCCCCGGTGTCGGCAAGACCTACGAGATGCTCGTCTCCGGCCGCGCCAAGATGGCCGACGGTCTCGATGTCGTCATCGGCGTTGTCGAAACTCATGGCCGCAAGGAGACCGAGGCGCTCGTCGCCGGCTTCGAGATCATCCCCCGCGTTGAAATCAGCTACAAGGGCCGGCCGCTCGAGGAAATGGACCTCGACGGCATCCTCGCCCGCCGGCCGGATCTTGTGCTGGTCGACGAACTCGCCCACACCAATGCCGAGGGCAGCCGCCATCCGAAGCGCTATCTCGATGTCAAGGAATTG
Source organism: Rhizobium sp. LARHSG275 (assembly GCF_052871115.1). Lineage (NCBI taxonomy): Bacteria > Pseudomonadati > Pseudomonadota > Alphaproteobacteria > Hyphomicrobiales > Rhizobiaceae > Rhizobium > Rhizobium sp. LARHSG275. The sequence continues at coordinate 72,445 of NZ_JBIXJN010000001.1, forward strand.
CTCGATCGCGGCATCGACGTTTATACGACGCTGAATATCCAGCATGTCGAAAGCCTGAACGACGTCGTCTCGCAGATCACCCGCATCCGCGTGCGCGAGACGGTGCCGGACTCGATTATCGACCTTGCCGACGACGTCGAGATCATCGACCTGACGCCGGATGATCTGATCAAGCGTCTGCATGACGGCAAGGTCTACATGCCGCGCACCGCCGAACGTGCGCTGAGCAATTATTTCACCCCCGGCAACCTGACGGCACTGCGAGAGCTTGCGCTCCGCAAGACTGCCCAGCGCGTCGACGACCAGCTGCTCACGCATATGCAGGCCCATGCCATATCGGGCCCCTGGGCGGCGGGCGAACGCGTTCTCGTCTCGGTCGACCACCATCCGCGCTCCGCCTCGCTGGTGCGTTATGCCGCCCGCATGGCCTCGCGGCTGCGCGCGCCCTGGGCTGCCGTCTATATCGAGACCAACCGCTCGATCAATCTGACGGAAGCCGAGCGCGATATCGTCGCCGCCACGCTGCGCCTTGCCGAGCAGCTCGGCGGCGAAGCGATCACCATTCCCGGTCGCGAAGTGGCCGAGGAGCTCGTTCGTCATGCCACCGCCAATAACGTCACCCATATCGTCATCGGCGCCCCGAAGAAGCCGACATGGCGCGACTGGTGGAGCCGTTCGATCACCGACGAGCTGATCCGCAAGACCGGCGAGATCAGCGTCCATGTCATTTCAGGCAATGAGAAGGACGGCACCACCGCGCGCGGCGTCAGGGCGGCCGCCACCCCGCCGCCACTGGATTTCAGGGCCTACCTGCTGGCAACCGGTTATGTCGCCATCGCGCTCTGCGTCAGCATCGTGCTCGACCAGGTGCTCGACGTGCGCAACCTCGCCCTCGTCTTCCTGATGGCGGTGCTGACCTCCGCCGTCCTCCACGGCCTGCGGCCGGCCCTTTACAGCTGCATCCTCAGCGCGCTTTCCTTCAATTTCTTCTTCCTGCCGCCGCGCTACACGTTGACGATAAGCGATCCGGAAAGCGTACTTGCGCTCTTCTTCTTCCTGGGCGTCGCCATCATCGCCAGCAACCTGACCGCGACCGTGCAGCGCCAGGCGGCGGCCGCCCGCCAGCGGGCGCGCACGACCGAGGACCTCTATCTCTTCTCTAAAAAACTCGCCGGCACCGGCACGCTCGACGACGTGCTCTGGGCGACGGCCTTCCAGCTCGCCTCGATGCTGAAGGTCCGCGTCGTGCTGCTGCTGCCGGAAGAGGGCGGTATCGCCGTCAAGGCCGGTTATCCCCCCGATGACACGCTCGACGATGCCGATATCGCCGCGGCCCGCTGGGCCTGGGAGCACAATCATGCCGCCGGCCGCGGCGCCGACACCCTGCCCGGCGCCAAGCGCCTCTATGTGCCGCTCCGAACCGGGCGCACCGCCGTCGGCGTCATCGGCCTCGACAGCGACCGCCGCGACGGGCCGCTGCTGACACCGGAGCAACAGCGGCTGCTGGATGCGCTGGCCGATCAGGCGGCCCTTGCCATCGAACGCATCCAGCTTGTTGCCGATGTCGACCGGGCACGGCTTGCGGCCGAAGCGGACCGGCTGCGCTCGGCCCTGCTGACGTCGATCTCGCACGACCTGAAGACGCCGCTTGCCGCCATCCTCGGCGCCGCCGGCACGCTGCGCGATTATTTCGCCTCGATGCCGGAGGAGGATCGCAGCGACCTGCTGTCGACCGTCGTCGACGAATCCGAACGCCTCAACCGCTTCATCGCCAACCTGCTCGACATGACCAAGATCGAATCCGGCGCGATGGAGCCGAACCACGCGCTGCATTATGCCGGAGACATCGTCGGCAGCGCGCTGCGCCGCGCCGCAAAGATCCTCGATCACCACAAGACCGAGATGAGCATTCCCGCCGACCTGCCGATGGTACGCGTCGATCCCGTCCTGTTCGAACAGGTGATCTTCAACCTTCTCGACAATGCCGCAAAATACGCGCCCGAGGGATCGGTCATCCACATTGAGGGCTGGGCCGATGCCGACAACGTCGTCGTGCAGGTCTCGGACGAAGGCCCGGGTATTCCACCGGCCGATCTTACCCGCGTCTTCGATACCTTCTACCGCGTGCGCAAGGGCGATCAGGTGCGCGCCGGCACCGGGCTTGGCCTTTCCATCTGTCGCGGCTTCATCGAGGCGATGGGGGGCGCGATCACCGCCGGCAACCGGACGGGCCGTCCGGGCGCTGTCTTCACCATCCGCCTGCCGAAACCCACCGACATTCCAAAACTGGATGAACTCAAATGACCGGTTCAGCCGTCAAAATCCTCGTCGTCGACGACGAGCCTCCGATCCGCAAGCTGCTCCGCGTCGGCCTGACCGCGCAAGGCTACGAGGTGCAGGAGGCGCCGAACGCCAGCGCCGCCCGTCAGTCGGTCGCCGCCGACATGCCCGACCTCATCGTGCTCGACCTCGGCCTGCCCGATACATCAGGCCACGACTTGCTGCAGGCGTGGCGCGACGAAGGGCTTTCCATGCCGGTCGTCATTCTCTCCAGCCGCACTGACGAGGCCGGTATCGTCAAGGCGCTGGAAAGCGGCGCCGACGATTACGTCACCAAGCCCTTCGGCATCAACGAGCTCGGCGCCCGCATCCGCGTGGCGCTGCGCCACCGCCTGCAGCAGCAGGGCGAAAAGGCAATCTTCCAGACCGGCGGGCTGTCGATCGATCTCGTCAAGCGCATCGTCAAGGTCGACGGCCAGGAAATAAAGCTGTCGCCGAAGGAATACGACATCCTGCGCGTGCTCGCCCAGCACGCCGGTAAGGTGCTGACACACCAGTTTCTTTTAAAGCAGGTATGGGGGCCGGCGGCGGATGTGCAGTATCTGCGCGTCTATATCCGGCAGCTGCGGCAAAAGGTCGAGCAGCTTCCGGACCAGCCGCACTATATCACCACCGAGACCGGCGTCGGCTACCGGCTCAGGGAACCGGATTGACATCCCCTCCCTCCCGCTGCCCGAGCAGTATTGAGCCGAACAGTATTGAGAATGACATGAACCTTCTGAACATCATACGGCCGGAACACACCTCCATCGGCGTGTCGGCGCCGACCAAATGGCGCGCGCTGCAGACCATCGCGGACAAGGCGGCCAAGGCATTCTCCGTCGATGGCCAGACCATCCTGAAGGCGCTCGAAGCGCGTGAGAAGCTCGGTTCCACCGGCATCGGCAACGGTATCGCCATTCCACATGCGGCGATCGACGGCATGACCAGCCCGCGCGGCCTTCTCATCCGCTTCGCCCAACCACTGAATTTCGAAGCGATCGACGATATCCCGACCGACATCGCCTTCGTGCTGCTCTTTGGAGAAAACAATCGCGGCGAATATCTGAACGTGCTGTCTGCCATCGCCAGGCGGCTGCAATCGGACGGCGTGCTTGCCGCCATGCGCAAGGCAAGAACGGTCGACGAATTCTATTCCGATTTCATCGCCGATTCACGGGTGTGACGTCCAAATTCAATAGCGAGAGCATGATGTCGTCCGAAGATCGCTCACACTTGTCGGCATCATAAAAAGGCGCGGCCCGAAGGTCGCGCCCGCTCGTCTGCAATCAGACTATCTTAGAAATCGCGCTGGAAGCGCAGGAAGCCGAACACTTCGTCGTCGCCTTCGTCCTCATCGTGATATTGCACGCTGAGCTTCGTACGCAGGTCTTCGACGATCTGGTAGTCGATGGTGACACCTGTGGTATAGGCGCTGCCGCCGGTGAAGCCGTTGCCGTCAGCCTCGAGAGCGATGTTTTCGAAGTACTGGAAGCCGGGAGTGACCTTCCACTTGTCGTTGATCTTCAAGGCATATTCTGCTGCGATCGTCCATTCGGACTCTTCGTAGTAGTAGTTGGCGCCGCTTGCCCATACGCCGGCGATGCCGAGCGTGCCCGGGCCGATATCGGCATAGACGATGCCGCGGACAGCGACTTCGCTGGTGTCGGTGTCATAACCGGCAAGCAGGTAAGCGCTGATGGCGCCGGCCTTGTAAGAGACCTGGCCTGCGACACCAAAGTTGTTCGGGCCGTCGCCCGGCTTGGTGGCGTAGTCGTCTTCCAGTTCGTCGACCGAGATGCCGGCCGCGAAAGCGCCGGCCTCGTACTGATAACGGATCGAGTTGTGGGTCGTCTCGTTGCTGGCGAGCGTATCGGTCTCGCCGCTCATGTCGTCATCCCACCAGCTGTACAGCTTACCGACGCGGAAACCGGCAATGTCGATATAGCCTTCATCGAGCAATGCTTCCTGGTCGGTGGCATTGTCGACATTGTAACGCAGCGTGATGACGCCGGTGAGCGTGCCGTACTCGGTGTCGTTCTTGGCCTGGAAGGTGACCTGACCGCGAGTCCAGAAGTCTACGTCGGAGTCGCCGGAAATATGGTCACCGAAACGCACTTCAGTACGGATGTAACCGCCGATCGAAAGGCATGTTTCCGTCCCCGGAATATAAAAATAGCCGGTACCGTAGGCGTCGCAAACGCGAACATATTCCACGGGCTCGGGTTCCGCCGCCACGATGGCGTCGGCTGCACGGGCTCCGGAGGCCGCGGCAAGGGCGGCAACGGAGGCAAAAAGGATCGTCCTGATATTCATTTTGAATGGCCCTTAACAGGTTTGGAATGCGAGGCGCACTTCAAGGGTTGCCCCCGCGTTGCGGTCGGCGAATACGACCGCAACGGAGGCCATATAGGAATCCGCAAGTGTCATCGCGGCAAAATCTTGGCAAAAATCAGCACCATCATGTCGCTTTCGCGGAGGAACTGTGGCCAAAAAAACACGCTCCCGCGACACGACGGCGGGCGACGATCGATTGGCCGCGGCCAACTTCGGCACGTCCATTTCGAAACCGCCTCTTAAATGGAATGACATTCTAACAGCCCGGCTGGAACGGGAAGAAACTTCGTTTCATTATACGACTGAATGGATAGAGTTAAGACACAAAAACAGGAGGGTTCCCATGCAGACACAACGGTTCACCCGGCTCCTCGCGGCGGCGGTCATGGCAGGCAGCTTCGCAATCGGGGGCATCGCTCCGGCATTCGCGGATCAGACGCTTCTTAACGTTTCATACGATCCGACCCGCGAATTGTACAAGGATTTCAATGCCGCCTTTGCCGCCAAGTGGCAAAAGGACAGCGGTGAAACCGTGACGATCCAGGCATCGCATGGCGGCTCCGGCGCCCAGGCCCGCTCCGTCATCGACGGCCTCGACGCCGATGTCGTGACACTTGCCCTCGAAGGCGATATCGACGCCATCGCCAAGGCGACCGGCAAGATCCCGGCCGACTGGAAGACCAAGTTCCCCAACAATTCGACGCCTTATACGTCGACGATCGTCTTCCTCGTCCGCAAGGGCAACCCGAAGGGCATCAAGGATTGGGGCGACCTGGTCAAGGACGACGTGCAGGTCATCACCCCGAACCCGAAGACATCGGGCGGCGCGCGCTGGAACTTCCTTGCCGCCTGGGCATGGGCGAAGCAGGCCAACGGCGGCGACGAAGCCAAGGCGCAGGATTACGTTGCGAAACTGCTGCAGCACGTTCCGGTTCTCGACACCGGCGCCCGCGGCGCCACGACCACCTTCGTCCAGCGCGGCCTCGGCGATGTGCTGCTCGCCTGGGAAAACGAAGCCTATCTTTCGCTCGAGGAACTCGGTCCCGACCAGTTCGAGATCGTGACACCGACCTTCTCCATTCGCGCCGACCCGCCGGTCGCCATCGTCGACGGCAATGTCGACAAGAAGGGAACACGCAAGGTCGCCGAAGCCTATCTCAACTACCTCTATTCGGACGAAGGCCAGAAGATCGCCGCCAAGCATTACTACCGGCCGTTCAAGCCGGAAGCCGCCGATCCGGCTGACATCGCCCGCTTCCCGAAGCTGACGCTGGCGACCATCGACGACTTCGGCGGCTGGAAGAGCGCACAGCCGAAATTCTTTGGCGACGGCGGCGTATTTGACCAAATCTACAAGCCGGCCCAATAATAGACTTCATGAAAGCACATAGCCCCACGCGGTGGCGGTTCAAACGGCCGAGCGTCATTCCGGGTTTCGGAATGGCGCTCGGCCTTACCTTGACCTGGCTCACCCTTCTGATCCTCATCCCGCTTTCGGGCCTTGCCGTCCGGTCGAGCGCGCTCGGCTGGGAGAAATTCTGGTCGATCGCGGTCGATCCCCGCACGTTGAACGCACTGCGTATCAGCTTCGGCAGCGCCTTCATCGCCGCGATCGTCAACGCCGTCTTCGGCATCATCCTCGCCTGGGTGCTGGTGCGTTACCGCTTCCCCGGCAAACGCATCATCGATGCCATGGTCGACCTGCCCTTCGCGCTGCCGACCGCCGTTGCCGGCATCGCACTGGCGACACTCTATGCGCCGAACGGCTGGATCGGTCAGTTCCTGACGCCGCTCGGCATCAAGATCGCCTTTACGCCAGCCGGCATCGTCGTGGCGCTGATCTTCGTCGGCCTGCCCTTCGTGGTGCGCACCGTGCAGCCCGTCATGGAGGAGATCGACAAGGAAGTGGAGGAGGCTGCGGCAACGCTCGGCGCCAACCGCTTCCAGACGATTTTCCGCGTGCTGCTGCCGGGGCTGGCGCCGGCCGTGCTCACCGGCTTCGCGCTCGCCTTTGCCCGCGGCGTCGGCGAATACGGCTCGGTCATCTTCATCGCCGGCAACCTGCCGTTCAAATCGGAGATTGCGCCGCTGCTGATCATCATCAAACTCGAAGAGTATAATTACGCGGCAGCCACCGGCATTGCGGCGATCATGCTGGTCCTCTCGTTCGCCCTGCTGCTGGTCATCAACCTCATCCAGAGCTGGAGCAGGCGGAGGTATGGCTATGGCGCTTGATGCGACCGTTCGACCGGCAAAGCTGCGTTCGGTGACGACTGAACATCGGATCGCACGCTACAGCCTGATTGTCCTTTCACTCGTCTTCTTGCTGCTGATCCTGCTGCTGCCCCTCGCGGCCGTTTTCGTAGAGGCCTTCCGCAAGGGCACCGGCCCCTTCCTCGAGGCGCTCGGCGATGCGGAGACATTTTCGGCAATCCGCCTCACATTGATCGTCGCGGGGATCAGCGTGCCGCTCAACCTCGCCTTCGGGGTCACCGCCGCCTGGGCAATCGCCAAATTCGAGTTCAAAGGCAAAGCCTTCCTGACGACGCTGATCGACCTGCCCTTCTCGGTCTCACCCGTGATATCGGGCCTGGTCTTCGTTCTGCTGTTCGGCGCCAATACCTGGCTCGGCCAGTGGTTCAGCGCTCACGACATCAAGATCCTGTTTGCGGTGCCGGGGCTGATCCTCGCCACCATGTTCGTCACCTTCCCCTTCGTCGCCCGCGAACTGATTCCGCTGATGCAGGAACAGGGAACGGCCGACGAGGAGGCGGCCCTTTCGCTCGGCGCCAGCGGCTGGCAGACCTTCTGGCACGTGACCTTGCCGAATATCAAATGGGGCCTGCTCTACGGCGTGCTTCTCTGCAACGCCCGCGCCATGGGTGAATTCGGCGCCGTCTCAGTGGTATCAGGCCACATCCGCGGCCAGACCAATACGATGCCGCTGCAGGTGGAAATCCTCTATAACGAGTATAATTTCACCGGCGCTTTTGCCGTCGCCACGCTTTTGGCCTTGCTCGCGCTCCTGACTCTTGTTTTGAAGACGCTGCTGGAAATGCGCTATAGCGCCGAAATCGCCGCCAGCCGGCGGCACTGAAGGAATTGGAATGGAAGTACGCGTTCAAAACATTCGCAAGGAATTCGATCGTTTTCCGGCGCTGCACGATGTCTCGCTCGACATCCGCTCCGGCGAGCTGATCGCACTGCTCGGCCCTTCGGGTTCCGGCAAGACGACATTGCTGCGCCTGATCGCCGGGCTGGAAAGCCCGACGGAGGGGCTGATCTTCTTCGGCGACGAGGATGCCTCGAAGAAATCAGTGCAGCAGCGCAATATCGGCTTCGTCTTCCAGCATTATGCCCTCTTCCGCTACATGACGGTGCTCGATAACGTCACCTTCGGCCTGAGAGTCAGAAAGGGTGCGCGGCGGCCTGCGAAGGCCGACATCCGCCGGCGGGCGCTGAAACTGCTCGACCTTGTCCAGCTTTCCGGTCTTGAAAAACGCTATCCCGCCCAGCTTTCCGGCGGTCAGCGCCAGCGCGTGGCCCTCGCCCGCGCTATGGCCGTCGAGCCGAACGTGCTGCTGCTCGACGAACCCTTCGGGGCGCTCGACGCCCAGGTTCGCAAGGACCTGCGCAAATGGCTGCGCGAGATCCACGACCGCACCGGCCACACCACCGTTTTCGTCACCCACGACCAAGACGAGGCCTTGGAACTCGCCGACCGTGTCGTCGTTATGAGCCAGGGCGCGATCGAGCAGGTCGGCACGCCCGACCAAGTCTACGATTATCCGAACTCGCCCTTCGTCTTCGGCTTCATCGGCCAATCGAACTGCCTTGAGGTCGAGATATCAGGCGGTGACATCCTCTTCGAAGGCCGTTCGCTCGGTCTTAATGCCGATGGTGAGCCCGAGGGACCCGCGCAGCTCTACTTCCGCCCGCATGACGTCAGGCTCTGCGAATCAGCCGAAAACTGCATAGCCGGCCAGCCGGTCTCCAGCCGCCGCGTGGCAGGCACCCGTCATATCGAATTGGATATCGGCAACGACCGCCCGCATATCGAGATCGAATTGCCGCCGAGCGAGGCCGACAGGCTTGACCGCAACCGGGTAGCTTTCAAGCCAACCCGCTGGAAACTGTTCCGCAGCTGATGGAGATTGGGGCAGCGCCGCGCGTCTTTTCGAGAGCTGCAGAAGACGCTGTAACACTTTGAATTGCTGCTTAATTTTATCCTTGGATCGATTCCGATCTCGGGAATTATGGAAAGGCTCATCGCCGGAATCGTATTTGGCGAGAAGCCCTTAAGGTTTTTGTTATCTAAGGTTGTTTGTATTTCAGTCATATGACGAGTAAAACGTTTTCGCTTAATCATGAAGGGCTGAACTAATTCCGTAGGAGGCACCTGGCGTTGAGGGCGGAGATTTCCTTTGGAAAATCCCTGATCGGGATTTTGTTTGTAGGACTGGCAGCGGCAAGCTGCACGACGACATCGAAACCGGCGGCGACGGCGGCGAACACCAAGACGAAGCAGGGCCAAGCGGCGAAAGTCACGTTCAATTATACGGCCAAAGACCGCGAGTGCCTCCAACGCGCGATGTATTTCGAATCGCAGCATTCGGACGAGGACGGCTACATGGCTGTCGGGACCGTCGTCATGAACAGGCTCACCTCTGGCGCCTATTCCACATCGATCTGCGGCGTCGTGGCCCAGAAAAGGCAGTTCGCGCCCGGCGTGATGACGCGCGAAGTCAAACCGCAGGCGGAAACTGAGCTTGCGAGCGCGGCCGATGCGATTCTTATCAAGGGCGCACGCCATCCTGCGGTGAAGGATGCGATGTTCTTCCACACCGATGGCCTGAAATTCCCTTACGACAACATGCACTATGTGACGGTTGCCGGCGGTAACGCCTTCTACGAGAAGCGCGATTCCAACGGCATGCTTGAAACGCCGCCGCCGCTGCCCTCCTACGAGGTGGCGATGAACTATGTGCCCGGCGAAAGCATGCTGCCGCCGCAATTCGAGGCATTGATACCCTCGGCAGTTCCCGTTCCTCTGCCGGCTCCGGACCCCATGGCGACGGCAAGCACGGGGCAGATGCGGATAACGGCGCCGGTGACTTCGCCGGAAACATCACCGGTAACATCGGTCGAGCCGGAGCCGGGAATGCCCATCGCGATCCCTATTCCCCGGCCCGCCTATGACAGCGTGATGCTGCGTGAAAGCCTTCCGACGAACGGTGGTTAAACCGTCCTTCCGGTATGAGTTAGATGGAAGCGCGCCTAAAGCGCGTCGCAATCTTTCAGATCCGCTTACCGCACTTCAGGTCTTTGATTTCCGCATGTCGCGATCTCAAAACCGCTGCACACTTTTGCGCGACATGCTTTAGGCGCGCTCTTCCCAGACCCTCGCCAATTCCACGATCGTTTTGACGGCCTTTTCCATGTCCTGACGGCTCACCCATTCTAGCGGCGAGTGGAAAGCATGGCCGCCGGCGAAGATGTTCGGGCACGGCAGTCCCATGAAGGAAAGGCGAGAGCCATCCGTGCCGCCGCGGATGCTGCCGCGCACCGGCGTCATGCCGGCCCGGCGCACCGCCTCGATGGCGTTCTCGACGATCTCCGGGTGACGATCGAGCACCACCTTCATGTTGCGATATTGCTCCTTCACCTCAAAACGATAGGTCGAGCCGGGATAGCCAGCCAACACGTCCTTAACGATGGCTTCGAGCATCGTTTCCTTTTCCGTCAGCCCCTTGTCGGTGAAGTCACGGATGATGAGGCTCAGCGACGCCTTCTCCATCGATCCGGTCACGCCTGTCGGATGGATGAAGCCCTGCTTTCCTTCGGTGGTCTCGGGGGCAAGATGCCTCGGCAGCCGGTCGATGATGGCGCCTGCGATCTTGATGGCGTTTTCCATGCGGTCCTTGGCAAAGCCGGGATGGATTGCCACACCTGATATGCTGATCTCGACGCCATCGGCCGAGAAGGTCTCATCCTCGATATGGCCGGCCGTCTCGCCGTCCATCGTATAGGCGAAGTCGGCACCGAGTTTCTTCAGGTCGACCTTGTTGACGCCGCGCCCGACTTCCTCGTCGGGGGTGAACAGGATCTTGATCGTCCCGTGCCTGATATCGGGATTACCGACGAGCATCTGAGCGGCGGTCATGATTTCGGCCAGTCCGGCCTTGTCGTCGGCACCGAGCAATGTCGTGCCGTCGGTCGTGACGATATCGTTGCCGATCTGGTTCTTCAGTTCGGGATGATCGCTGACGCGGATCACCCGGCTCGTATCATTGGCAAGCTTGATATCACCGCCGGCATAGTTCCTGATGATCTGCGGCTTGACATCGGTGCCGCTGAAATCGGGTGCGGTATCCATATGCGAGCAGAAACAGATGACCGGCACCGTCTTGTCACTATTGGCCGGAATGGTCGCGTAGATATAGCCGTGTTCATCGAGATGCGCGTCGGCAAGACCGATCTTCAGCAGTTCATCGACCAGAACCCGGCCGAGATCCTTCTGCTTGCCGGTGGTCGGCTGCGTCGACGAGGCAGGATCGGATTGCGTATCGATAACGACATAACGGAGAAAGCGGTCGAGAACAGTGTCGATCATGGCATCCAGTCCAGCAAGATCACACGGACGATATAGCCCTCCTGGGCGATGCGGCAAAAGATTTTTCCGCTCGCAGCGCGTGAGGAATGACTGTTCAATCCCATTTCATGCCCCCCTGTCGGATACCGGAATCGAGACCACATGTGAAACCAGCCTACCGTCGCTGACCTCATGCACGAGGAAGGACGGAGCGTCGATCACCGAAAGATCGGCACGGCCTTCCAGCAGAAGCGGATTGGGCAGGCAAAGGGAGCCGCAGGTCTGGACAGGGATCGATCCCAACCGACCAATTGCAGGTCGGTGGACATGGCCGCAGAGAATCGCCAGCGGCAGCCTGTGCATTGTCTCCAGGGTGCTGAGAAGCGCACTGCCGTTCCTGCATCCCACCTGGTCCAGCACCTCGATGCCGATCCTGAATGGCGGCTGATGCATGAAGAGAAGCGAGGGTGTCGTCACATCCGCAAGCACGCTCATCAGCCATGGCAGATGCGGCAGGACATCGCCATAGCTCCGACCGGCGACGGTCACATCGACACCGAAGAGGGTCAGGGCATCGACGGCTGTCTGGAAGTGCACTGGTCCCGTCGCATTGATCCACGAGCCGACGGCGGCAAGTTCGGAACGCATCAATTGCACGTCGTCACCGTTGCCCGGCAACAGGTGGACAGGGCAGTCCAGCGACCGCAGGCTTTCGGCGACCAGGCGATAGCCTTGCCGCCATCCGTCGTCCACCAGATCTCCGGTGACAACAAGTGCATCCGGGCGGAACGTCTTCAGCCACGCTATCGCTCGCTCCAGCGTCCGCAGCGACGAAAGGTCCGGCCTCGCATGGATATCGGATATCTGCGCAACAAGCATGTTCTGCCTCCCCACCCTACCGGAGACAGTATGCCGAAACCGATAGCGTCCGGCTACCGGCCTCCGACCATTCAATCGACGCGTTTTCCTTCGCCATCGAACACGTGCAGATATTGAGCGGGGAAGGCCACATTGATTTTCGGACCTGCCTTCAGCGCTTCGCGGTTCAGCGTGAAGATCTTGAATGGCAGACCATGCAGGGCAAGGTGCAGGATGATGCCGAAGCCTGTGGGCTCGACGAGTTCCACATCGGTGGCGAGCCCTGCCCCGCCGTCGCTCACCAGCACATGCTCCGGCCGGATGCCGAGCGTCACCTTTGCGCCGTCGACAAGCGGCAGCGGCTTTGCAAGCGGCACGATCGTGCCGTCCTTCAACTTCACGCCGCCGGCATCATAGGTGGCCTCGAGGAAATTCATCCCCGGCGAGCCGATGAAGCCGGCGACAAAGAGATTGGCGGGGCGGTCGTAGAGTTCCAGGGGACTGCCGACCTGCTGGACCACCCCGCCATGCATGGCGACGATCCGGTCCGCCAGCGTCATTGCCTCGATCTGGTCGTGGGTCACGTAGATTGAGGTCGCCTTCAGGTCGCCATGCAGTTTCTTGATTTCGGCGCGCATCTGTTCGCGCAGGCGCGCATCGAGGTTCGACAGCGGTTCGTCGAACAGAAAGGCCTTCGGCTGGCGCACGATGGCGCGGCCCATGGCGACGCGCTGGCGCTGGCCGCCGGAAAGCGCCTTCGGCCTTCGTTCGAGCAAAGGGTCGAGGCCGAGCTTGGCAGCGGCTGCGGCCACCGCGCCTGCAATCTTCTCCTTCGCCACCTTCCGGAGCCTGAGGCTGTAGCTCATATTGCCGGCGACGTTCATATGCGGGTAAAGCGCGTAGGACTGGAACACCATGGCGATGTCGCGATCCTTGGGATGCAGCTCGTTGACCCTATTGCCGGCGATGCTGATCTCGCCTGATGTGACCTCCTCCAGCCCGGCGATCATCCGCAGCAGCGTGGACTTGCCACAGCCGGACGGGCCGACGAGCACGACGAACTCGCCGTCCCGGATCTCGAGGTCGACGCCGTGCAGCACCTGCACATGGCCATAGGCTTTGTGGATATTCCGGATATCGATCGATGCCATTTGTTTAACCCTTGACCGCGCCGGCCGTCAGGCCCTGGACGAGATAGCGCTGGATAAGCAGGAAGAAGAGGCCGGCCGGAATGAGCGCCATGACGCCCGCCGCCATCATCTGCCCGAAATCCACCGAGAATTTCGAAACGAAAGTGAGAAGGCCGACCGGGAAGGTCGCCGCATCATTGCCGTTGATCAGCATCAGCGCGAAGAGCAGTTCGCTCCAGGCGGCGGTGAAGACGAAACCGAGGGTGGCGGCGATCCCCGGCAGCGTCAGCGGCAGGATGATCTGGCGAAACGCCGTGAACTGCGTCGCCCCGTCGATCTTCGCCGCCTCTTCGAGATCCCTCGGGATGCCGTCGAAGAAGGACTGCATCAGGAAGGTGGCAAAAGGCACGTTGAAGGCGGTGTAGACGACGACGAGCCCGGTCAGGCTGTTGGTCAGGTGCAGCGGCGACAGGATCTTGAAGATCGGCGCCACCAGCATGACCAGCGGGAACATCTGGGTCAGCAGCATCAGGGCGACGATCCAGTATTTTGCCCGGAAATTGAAGCGCGACAGCGCATATCCCGAGAGCGAGGCGCAGATGGTCACGGTGACAGCCGTCGAGGCCGAGACGATCAGGCTGTTCTTGAAGAAGGTCGGAAAGGCGCTGTGGCGCAGCACGAAGGCATAGTGATCCCATGTCATGCGCGATGGCCACATGCGCACCCCTTCGCTATAGAGCAGGTCATTCGGCGTCACCGAGACCTTGAGCAGCCAGAACAGCGGAAAAAGTGCGAAGGCGATGTAGCAGAGGATCGCCAGACGGTGTGCGATGGTGGGAATGACGGATCGTCTCATGATCTCAATCCTTGCTCAGCAGCGTCTGCCGGAGCAGGATGATCAGCATCGAATAGGCAAGCAGCAGCACGAGCAGCACCAGCGCGATCGCCGAGGCATAACCGAAATCGAGCCGCCTGAAGGCCGTCGTGAAGATGTAGCTGGCGACGATCTGCGTTCGGTCGGCCGGCCCGCCACTGGTCATGACGACGATGAGATCGGCGAAATTGGAAATCCATACGGTGCGCAGCAGCACCGTGATGGCGATCGTCGGCGCCAGAAACGGCAGGGTGATCGAGCGGAAGCGCTGGAACCAGCCGGCGCCGTCGATCGATGCCGCCTCATAGAGATCGCGCGGGATCGCCTGCAGCGCCGCAAGCAGGGTGATGGCGAAGAACGGAATGCCCCACCAGACATTGGCGACGATCGGCCCCCACATCGCATAATTGGGATCGGAGAGGATGTTGCCCGGCTCATGCATCAGCCCGAGGGCGAAGAGCCAGTGCGGGATCGGCCCGATGACGGGATTGAACAGCCAGGCCCAGTTGAGGCCGGCGAGAAAGGACGGCACGGCCCAAGGCAGGAAGACCAGTGCCTGGGCGATTGCCCGGCCCTTAAACGGCTTGTCGAGCAGCAGCGCCAGGATCAGCCCGAAGACGAACTGCAGGACGACGGAAGCGCCGGTCCACCAGAGCGTGTTCCTTAGCGCGCCATAGAAGGCGGCATCGCCAGCAAGCTCGCGGAAATGATCGAGCCCGATGAAGCCGCCGGAAAACGGATTGAGCAGTTGGATATCGCGGAAGGCATAGGAAATGCCGACCGTCAGCGGCACCAGCATCACCGCAATGATCAGGATCAGCGACGGCGCGCTGTAGAGATAGGGCTCCGAAGCATCGGCAACACGACGCAGCCATGGCCTGCGGTCGCGACGCATATCGAGCGTATCGGCGGAAATGGTCATCGGTCTGCAATTTCCATTGTCTTACCCGGTTGGGAATTTGTGGTGCTTTTGAATGGAGAGACCGGAGCCCCTCATCCGCCTGCCGGCACCTTCTCCCCGCTGGGGAGAAGGGAATATGCCGCAACGTTTCCGTTCCCTTCTCCCTCGGGGAGAAGGTAGCCCGTAGGGTCGGTTGAGGGGCTTCTGGCTCAAAGCCCACTTATTTCTTGGCAAGAAACTTCTGCTGTGCCTTGGTGAGGTATTCGGCCCACTGGTTGGCCAAGTCCTTCGCCGAGATATCGCCGAGCAATGCCTGCTGTGAGGTCTTGATCGCCAGCGAATCCTTGAAGAAGGCGAATTCCTCGAGGTAGGTCGGCATCACGGTTGGTACCGTGTTCGGGTCCGCCAGTTCCTCGAACCAGCCCTTGAACTGGTCACCGGCATAGAAGGGATCCTTCTCGGCCGCCGTATAGGCCGGGAGGGCGCCGATGCGCTTGTTCCACTCGATATTGCCTTCCGGCCCTTCGAGGGTGGCGATCAGCTTCCAGGAGAGATCCTTGTTGCCGCTGGTCGTGAACATCGACCAACCGCCATAGCCGATCGTCGGGAAGGACTTGCCGTCAGGACCCTTCGGCAACGGCATCACGCCGAAATCATCCTTATTCATGCGTTCGGCGATGGCGATCAGCGCATCCGGATCCTGGTCGAGGAAAGCGCAGGTGCCGGAGTAGAAGCCGGCGACGACTTCGTTGAAGCCCCAGTTGACGCTATCCTTCGGCGCATAGCCCTTCTTGTAGAGATCGACCATCCATTCGATGCCCTTGGCCCAGCCGGGGCTGTTCATCGTCGAGGTGCCGTCGTCGTTGAAGTACTTGTTCGAGCCGGCCATCGAGGCGGCAAAGATCATCCAGCCGTTGAGGCCGCCTGGTCCGCCGCGCATGCAGTAGCCGTATTTGCCGGACAGTTTGGAAACTTTCTCCGAAGCGGCGGTGAATTCCTCCATCGTCTTCGGCGGCGCGGCGACGCCAGCTTCGGCAAGCAGTTTCTTGTTGTAGAACATCGCCCTCAGATAGAAGCCGTAGGGCAGCATATAGGCTGTGTTCTTGATGTCACGGCCGAGTTCGAGCGCGCGCGGCGTCAGCTCCTTGGTGTGTTCCCACTTTTCGAGGTAGGGCTCCAGGCTCTCGAGCATGCCGTTATTGGCATAGAGCGACAGCCAGGTATCGGGCATTTCCATGACATCGGGCACGTCGCCGGCCGACACCATGGTCGCGAACTTCTGGAAGGCTTCGTTCCAGGGCAGCGAGATGATGTCGACCTTGGTGCCGGGATTGGCGGATTCGAATTTGCCGACGATCGATTTCAGCGTTTCGGTGCGCTCCGGGCTGGTGATGACTTCGACAAGCTTGAGCGTCGTATCGGCAAAGGCCGTACCCGCCATCATCGAAGCAAAGAGCGTCGAGATTATTAGTTTTTTCATGGCTCAGTTCCCCCTTATTAGGTTTCTCTCGGGTTTCAGGATTGTGAGGCGGCGGCGAGCGCCTCCTCGATGTCTCTCCACAGAGCCTCGGTTCCTTCGAGGCCGACATGGAGACGTACGGATCGCGCATGGATGCCGAAGGCATGTGCGGAATTCGGCTGTGCCTTCTGCTGAAGCACCACCTCGCCCGGTACGATCAGGCTTTCATGTCCACCCCAGCTTACGCCCAGTTTGAAGAGCTTGAGGTGATCGGCGAAGGTGCGGATATCGACGCCCTCGCGGAAGATGAAGGAAAACAGGCCCGAGGTGCCGATGAGGCCGGCGGGCAGGCGGTTGGCGAGCCCCGGATGGCAGACCGTCTCCACCACGTCGAGCTTCTGCAGGCGCCTGGCGATTTCAAGCGCCGATGTCTCGTGGGCCCGCATGCGCAGCGGCAGCGTGCGCAGACCGCGGATCAGCAGCCAGGCGTCGAACGGCGAAAGCTTGCCGCCGAGATAGGGATAGGCCTCCGCCTTGATGCGGGCGATCATCGCCTTCGAGCCGGCGATGACGCCCGCCACCACATCGCTGTGGCCGCCGAGATATTTCGAGGCCGAATGGATGACGAGATCGACGCCGAGCGTCAGCGGCCGCTGGAAGAACGGGCTTGCCCAGCTGTTGTCGATCATCGAGACAACACCGTGCCGCTTGGCGAGGGCTGCGAGCGCACCGACGTCATGGGCCTCCATCACCCAGCTCGTCGGGCTTTCCAGGTACAGAAGCTTGGCGCCGGGCAGCGCCCTGGCGACCGCTTCCTCGTCGCGCCCGTCGACATAGGTCACCTCGATCTTCATCCGTTTCAGGATGGTGCCGAACAGGCGGAAGGCGTCGGGATAGACATGATTGACGGCGACGATGCGATCACCCGGCTCGACAAAGCTCAGCACCGAGGACGAGATTGCCGCCATGCCGCTGGCAAAACCCAGCGCATCCTCGGCACCTTCGAGCTTGGCGAGCATTTCCTCGAAGGAGCGTACCGTCGGGTTCAGGCCGCGCGTATAGATCGGCCGCACCTTCTCGCCGCGATAGGAGGTGATCATGTCGTCATAATCGGAAAAGGTGAAAAGCGAGGTCTGGAAAATCGGCGGCACGACGGCGTCAGCGAAGTTGCTCTCGTCGTGCGCGGTGATGAGGGAAGCAAGATCGAACGGTTCTGCGCCGTTGCTCATTTGGACATTTCCTTGATGTCTTCCTCGACGATGTCGAGAATTTTCAATGTTTCGGCACGCGCCGCCTCGGGATCCCTGGCAGCGATCGCGTTGAAAAGCGTGCGGTGAAAGGGAAAGGACCGACGCGCGAAATCCTGCCGGTCGAACGGATGCTCCCAGAAGCGCTCGAAGGTCTCGCGCATCTGCTCGAGAAGCTGGCGAAACAGCGGATTGTGGGTGGCGTCGTAGACGGCGAGGTGGAAGGCAAGATCCTCCGGCCCGGAGGTGCCCTTCTCCAAGTGCACCCGTTCCATCGCGTTCAGCTTTTCCTCGATGACGACGAGATCCGTGCTCGTACGCCGCCGCGCCGCGACCATGCCCGCCTCGCATTCGATGCCGCGGCGAACCTCCAGCGTCTGCAGCAGCGCGTCGCGCAAATGGACCGCGTCGAGCGACAGCGGCATGTGGATCGTCGCCCTGGAAACCGGTTTCAGCAGATAGGTGCCACTGCCCTTGCGCGTCTCGATGACGCCGAGCGCCTGGAAGTGGCGGATCGCCTCGCGAATGGTCGAGCGACCGACGGCAAGGGCTGCCATCAGCTCGCGCTCGGCCGGCAGCCGATCGCCCGCCTTCAACCTGGCTTCCTCGACATAATCCGCCAGCGCATCGGTCACCTGACGCGCGCGGTCCATGACCGGAAGCGGCCGAATGACCGGCCTGTCGCTACGATTTGCCTTCATGGTTCCCCATTTTCTTATCAGGCAGTCAGAGCTTGAAATTGGTCTGACATCTTAGCATTTCTCAAAGAGGGGAAGGCGTCAAGGGTGTTTGTTGGGAACGAACTCGCGTTGGTTCAGCCAACATGCATGGTGGCAAGCCCGTTCTCCGTTCTTATTGGGAGGTTGCGGGTTTCATAGTGCATTCGTGCCAATGTGGGGGTTGGGCGCCGGGCCAAAAAGCGGCTTAGCTGGACATCACGCGGAGAGCGCTACCATCCTGTCAATTGCCAATTTGTACGCCCGTTGACGGAGAATCGGCGTCCGAACCCGAGATTTGGCGGACGCAACGGTGCGTTCACGGCGACGTAATCATCGAGTGAACTTTTAGTCCGATCGATAACAGGTGAACTATGCAGTCTTGCGGAAAGCATAGGCTTGGTGTCCCGTTCCGTCACCCACTTTGAATTGTCCAATCAGCTCGCGTAGCGTAACGGTCTCGTTCGCCAGCGACGTGGAGGCGGCACTCGCCTCCTCGACCATCGCAGCATTCTGTTGGGTCGTCTGATCGAGGCTGTTAACTGCCGTGTTTATCTCAGCGAGACCTGTCGACTGCTCGCGCGACGATACTGCGATCGCTTCGACGTGTTGGTTCATTGCTACCACGAGCTCACCGATCTGCTTCAAGGCACTGCCGGTTTTCGAGACCAGCTCGACACCTGTTGCCACCTCCCCGCTCGACGTTTGAATGAGCGATTTGATTTCCTTTGCCGCCTTTGCCGAGCGCTGCGCCAGCTCGCGGACCTCCTGGGCAACGACCGCGAAGCCCTTGCCAGCTTCGCCCGCGCGTGCAGCTTCAACACCTGCGTTCAACGCGAGGAGATTCGTCTGAAAGGCGATTTCGTCAATGACACCGATAATGGTCGATATCTCGTTGGAAGATTGCTCGATGCGGCTCATTGCTTCGACTGCTTGTGTGACAATCTGGCCGGACGTCGCTGCGCTGGCGTTGGCCTCAGCGGCAACCTTCCGAGCTTCCTCGGCGCGTTTGGAAGATGAGGCGACGTTTGCTGTGATTTCGTCCAGCGCGGCCGCCGTTTGTTCCAAAGCCGCCGCCT
This sequence comes from Rhizobium sp. LARHSG275, assembly GCF_052871115.1. Taxonomy (NCBI): domain Bacteria; kingdom Pseudomonadati; phylum Pseudomonadota; class Alphaproteobacteria; order Hyphomicrobiales; family Rhizobiaceae; genus Rhizobium; species Rhizobium sp. LARHSG275. The sequence continues at coordinate 91,957 of NZ_JBIXJN010000001.1, forward strand.
GCTGCTCGGTGCGTCTTGCGAGGTCGTTCGCACTGTTGGCGATCTCGTTCGATCCGCTGTCGATACCCACTGTCGAGCCGGCCACTTTGGTCAGCGTGCGACAGAGCTGGGCCACGGCACTGTTGAAGTCGCTCCTTAGCGCCTCAAAATCAGCATCGAATGGCTCGCTGATCTGGATTGTGAGATCGCCGTCAGCCAGCTTCTTCAAGTTTCCGGCCAATCCGTTCGTCGCCTGAGCCATCGCCGCCGCTCGCGCACGGTCAATCTCCTCACGTCTCTGGCGTTCACCTTCTGAAAGGGCGCGACTTACCTCAATTTCCTGATCCGCTTTGATCTTGGCCAATGCCGTCTGCCTGAAAACTTCGACCGCCCCAGCCATCGAGCCGATTTCGTCGGTTCGGCTGGCATAAGGAATGATTGCCGCCGTGTTGCCTGCAGCAAGCCCGGTCATCGAACCCGTAATCGCGTTGATTGGACGGGCGATCTGCGCGGCAACGTAGACAATCGCGCCAGCGACAATCGCCAAGACTAAGGCAATAAGGCCCCAGGTGCTCCAGAGGATCGCACTATAGGTTAGCTCGCTGCTCTCGTATGAGGCATCCGAACCCTTGACGTTGATGTAAAGCAGCTCGCTAGCGTCCTTGTCGGCTTCTTGGATAATGGGCTCCATATCGTTGTAGAAAATGACCTTCGCCGCATCGTTGTCGTTCTTACGAGATTTCTCGAGCATCGGCTCGGCTGCATTCGCGTAGTCGGTTGCGCCTTTTGCGATCTGTTCCAGTAATTCTTTCTCGTGAGGCGATGATATCAACGCGTTATAGGCTTCGATCGCTTTTGCCAGCTCTTCCCTCTGTGCGGTAACCTGCTTTTCAGCCGCCGCGATCGCTTCGTCACTGAGGGACATGATGTGATTGGCATATGCGAACTTCATCTTCTGAAGTTGGAGTTGAATGTTCCTGACGACGGAAACGCTTGGCAGCCAATTCCTGGCAATGGCAGTAGTGTCCTCATTTACCGCTCGCACGCTACTCAGCGAGAACATTGCGAAGCCGAGAAAAATGGACGCAAAGGTCAGATTGATGACGATCAGGGAGGTTCGGACGGTAGGCCTGCGCATGTATTCACTCCTTGGAACGATGTCAGGCCAGGTCGCAAACTTGGCTCTTGGTAAGTATTGTATGAATTTTAGGGATTTCTGTTTAATTAAACGTCAAACCCGCAGTTAGTGTGCTTTACTTTGGCACTCGCCAAAAGGCGGTATTAATGCGCGTGTCGAGCAATCTGCCGAAGGCAATTCGGCCACCCGGTCACAGTCACGTGCCGCAGGGTTTGGGGGCCTTCATCACGGTGCCGACCGAGGTCGTGCGGCACAGACAATAGATCGCCCTCGTCCGCCCCTTCAGAATCCCCTGATCCGGGACGCGATCCAGTGCACGAAGAGCGAGGCAGATGGGCTGAGCCGTTCGAAACTGCGCGCAACAAGCCAGTAGGCGCCGTGAGGAATGGCAAGATCGAAGAGGCGAAGCAGCCGGCCTGCTTTGATCTCCTCCTCGGCGAAGATCTCGTCCATCAGCGCTACGCCCTGCCCGCGCAGGACAGCCTGCATCACCAGGCCACCATCGGCATAGATCGGCCCCCGCGCCATCTCCGGCATGGCGATGCCAGCAGCTTCGAACCAGCGCGACCACACGTCCCGGTTTTCCTCATGCAGCAGCGTGTGGCGCAGAATGTCCCCCGGCCGCTTGATCGCCGGCCCCATCTTGAGCAAGGCAGGCGCTGCGACCGCTGTCATTCTGACATCGGCGAGATGCCTGTTCTCGGTCCTCGGCCAGGCGGTGGCGACCGCGCTATGGCGGATGGCGATGTCGGCCTGGCCACTGCGGAACTCGACGAGGCGTGGATCGGAGTCGATCGTCACCTCGATCTCGGGATGCCGCTCGCGAAACTCCGGCAGGCGGGGAACGAGCCAGCATGCCGCGAAGGAAGGTTCCGCGCTGATCGTGATCGCGGCAGCCGTCGACCGGCCGCGAATCTCCTCCAGGCATTCATCGATCCGGTCGAAGGATAAGGTCAGGATCGCCAGCAGCCTGGCCCCGGAAGCGGTGAGATGGACCCTGCGATGGCGGCGCTCGAAGAGCGCTTCGCCCAGCGACGTCTCAAGCTCGCGGATCTGCCGGCTGACCGCTGCCTGCGAGATGAACAGCTCCTGCGCCGCCAGCGTGAAGCTTTCGAGGCGGCCGGCGACCTCGAAACTCCGCAAAGCCGTCAATGGCAGGCGTCCACGCTTCATCCATAACCTCAAGTCATTCGAGGGCGACGATAAGCTCGTTTGAAGGCGCCAGGCAAGAGGCGGCATATGACGCGAAGGAGAGATATCGATGCGCAGGCGGATATTCGAGATCATATTGAACGTCATCCGACTGGTGACGTTTCAGCCATGGCCAGGCGCCGGGCGAAGTGAGAACGGCGACAGCACCCACTGTCGCCATGACATCAGACCGGCACCGGCTCCAGATCGACGAGCGCCTTGATCGGCAGGTGGTCGGAGGCGATGCGCGCCAGTGGCGTATCATGCGCTTCCACCTCCGAAATGATCCCCTTGCGGTTGGCGATGATCCGGTCGAGGGCCAGAAGCGGCAGGCCGGCGGGGAAACTCGGTACGGCGGCCGGCAGCTCGCCGAAGGCGGATTGGAAGGTGTTGAGCGAAGACCGGTCGCCGAGCCGCCATTCGTTGAGGTCGCCAAGCAGGATGGTCGGCATCTCGTGCCTGTCGTTGATCAGTTCGACCAGCGTGCGGGCCTGCTGGGCTCTGCTATGGCGCAGCAATCCGAAATGCGCGGCGATGATGCGCAGCACCCCGCCCTGCTCGAGTTCGATTTCGGCAACCAGCGCCCCGCGCGGCTCCAGTCCCGGCAGCTTGACCTGGTGCACGTCATGCACCAGCCCCTTCTTGAAGAGCACGACATTGCCGTGCCAGCCATGCGCCTTCGCCATGCCGGCAATCGGCACCGGGATCAGTCCCGTCTCCCGCTCCAGCCGGCCGAGATCGAGAATGCCCGTGCGTTCGCCAAAGCGCGTATCGGCCTCCTGGAGCGCAATCACGTCGGCGCCGATTTCATGGATCACCCGGCTGGTGCGCTCCGGATCGAAACGGCGGTCGGTGCCGATGCACTTGTGTACGTTGTAGGAGGCGATCAGCGTTCCCGCACTGCGCGGCCTTGCCTCGGTATAGGCTGGGTCGAGCCGCTTTTTCCTGCTCCTGATCGAGGCGAGAATGCTGGCGGGAAGGCTGTCTTTTCTGGCGTGCATCGGCAGGCGCACTCGTCCCGTTGATCGAAAATGCTTGTCTCAGCAGTATAGGCAGGCAAGCCGAACTTACCACGTCCGATCACAAAAAATCCGTCAGAGATAGGGCGACCCCAGCCATAGCACCTTTTCGATCAGCCGCACCGCGAAGGGTCGCGCCTGCAGGCCCTCAAGCGTCACCGGCGCTGCCGTTTTCAAGGTTTCCTCGATGTGCTCGTCGATCTCGGCGGCGAAGCCCTCGTTCAGCACTTCGAGATCGACCTCGAAATTCAGCCGCAGCGAACGCGGGTCGAGATTGGAAGAGCCGACATAGGCCCAGGTGCCGTCGATCGTCAGCAGCTTCGAATGGCTGAAGTTGCCGGTGGAGCGCCAGATGCGGCAATAATTCTTGAGGATCTGGTCGAATTGCGCCGTCATCGCCCGGTCGACCAGGACGAGGTTGTTGACAGCAGGCACGACGATGTCGACTTCGACGCCGCGCCGCGCCGCCGTCACCAGCGCGCTGATGAGTTCGCGGTCCGGCAGGAAATAGGGCGACATGATGCGGATCGATTGGCGCGCCACGGAAAAAGCGCCCATCAGCATCTTATGGTTGGTCTCGACGCTGCGGTCCGGGCCGGAGGCGACGACACGCATCAGTATGGGATCACCGGCGCTGCGCTCTGGCGGTTCGATGCGCCACGGCTCGTCGTTCAACAACTCCTGCGTCGAGAAGCGCCAGTCTTCGGCGGCGAGGTCGAAGAGGTCGGCCACGACAGGGCCCGTGACGCTAAAATGCGTGTCGTGGGCAAAGTTTTCGCCTGTCGCCTCCTCGCTGAAGCCCGCCCTGATGTTCATCCCGCCTGTCAGCGCAATTTTCCCGTCGACGATCAGGATCTTGCGGTGGGTGCGCAGATTGGCATAAGGCAGCCGCAAGCCCATGATGACGTTGCCGTTGAAGACGGCAACAGTGACGCCGCTCTCCCTGAGATGGCCGAGAATGCTCGGCACCGAATAACGCGCCCCGACCGCGTCGATCAGGACCCGGACCTCCACACCACGCCTGACCGCGGCAATCAGCGCATCGGCGATGCGAAGGCCAACCGCATCTCGGTCGAAAATATAGGTTTCGAGCAGGATGCTGCGCGTCGCCTCGTCGATGGCTGATTTCATCGCGGCATAGGCCTCGTCGCCGGTCTCCAGCACGTCGATCGTATTGCCTGTCGTCAGCGGATTGCGAGTCACCCGGTCGCCCAGCGTCTGCAGCGCGGCAAAACGGCGGCCGAACTGGCTGATCACCGTCTCGGCCTCGGCATCGAATGTCTCCAGTTCGTCGAATTCGGCCGCAAGCAGCAGCGCGTCGCGGCGGACGCTCAACGATTTGCGGCGGATGCGGTTGATGCCGGCAATCGCGTAAAGCACCGCGCCGATGATCGGAGAGAGAATGATGACGCCGACCCAGCCGATCGCGGCACGCACCTCCTCCTTGGTCATGGCGGCATGGATCGCCGCCGCGGCCCCCATGGCGATCGAAACGACAAAGAGGATATGCGGCCAGTAGGTTGATAGGAGATAGAACATCGCTGGCGAATATAGCCGCGAAACCGCGACGTTCAATCACACTGCCGCTCTCCCATGAGGCGAAATTTTTCACCGTGACCATTGTGCCAGCCCGGGGACCGATCGTGAAAGGTTCCGGAATGGGCCTGCAGATTGCAAAGCGCGCGGCTCATTCCCGAACGGGAACAATCCCGGCACAGATCGATTGACCCCAAGGAAATGAGGATCGCCATCATGAACTTAGCCGCAAACGTCGGTCCCGCCTTGGCGCTCGAAGTCGCGGATGCTGACAGCATTGCCGAACTCCGGCATCAGGCCGAAGACTGCACCCGCTGTGATCTCTACAAAAATGCCACGCAGATCGTCTTCGGCGAAGGTCTGGGTAAAGCCGAGATCGTCCTCGTCGGCGAGCAGCCGGGCGATCAGGAGGATCTGACCGGCAGGCCCTTTGTCGGCCCCGCCGGCCGGCTGCTCGATCGCTGCCTCGAAGAGGCCGGTCTCGATCGTCAACGCTGTTATGTCACCAATGCGGTCAAGCATTTCAAGTTCACGCCACGCGGCAAACGGCGGCTGCATTCAAAACCGAATGCCGGCGAGATCAGGCGGTGCGCCTGGTGGCTCGGCGCAGAGATCAATATCCTGCAGCCGAAACTCGTCGTGACGCTCGGCGCAACCGCTCTTTATGCGCTGCTCGGCCCGAAAGCAAAGCTGACGCCGGAGCGGGGCCATATCCTGCATCCGACAAATCGTCCGCCTGTTCTGGTCACCATCCACCCCTCCTATCTCTTGCGCATCCGCGACGAAGAAGAGCAACAGCGGCAGCGCCGGGAGTTCGTGTCAGATCTGCACAAGGCGGCGGCGTTTCGGCCCGCTTGAGTGCCGATTCTCAACCCTAATATGCTGCGATGCGAAATATTTCGGGTTGCGGCGCGATTTCGCTTGAAACAGTTCCCCACCTCTGGAACCATCTCAGCAGTATCGCGTTCGAACGACGGCATCATGTGACTGGAGATCAGCGATGGCAGAAACTCGGGAAGAGTGGATCAAAAAACGTGCATACACCCTCTGGGAAGAAGAGGGATATCCGATAGGGCGAGATTCCATTCATTGGGAACAGGCACGACACGAGCGCGACACGCTCGATGGCTCTGCCGCGTCTTCCAACGGCAAGGAAGTCAAGTCCAAGGCGAAACGCAGCGTGACGGGCAGCAAGACGAACGGCGTCGTGACACCGGCAGCGAAACGGACTGCGAGCCGCAAGACGGCGTCCTGAACACTGGAATACCGAGCATGTCGATTAAAAGGGCGTCGTCGCGACGCCCTTTGATCCCTCTTTGTCATATGCCTGAATTAGTTGTGCTTTATGGAATTTGAGAGGTGGGCTTCCATGCGGGGGTGAACAGAGGCCGGATGACGCTGCAAGCTTTGAGGCTTCAAAATAAAGTTGTTCCCCCGCCCGACAACCGGGAACAAGAACATCCAATGGCTGTTAATGGCGAAACCGGGGAGGTTGCCATGAACGACGGCCGTATCGAAATCCTTTCCATCCCGCTCTTCGCAGCCAGCGGCTGCGCTTCGACCACGATCGTGTGAGGGATGGAGATGTCGCTCCTCATCATCGCCGCGCTGCTCTATCTCGGTCTCGCGCTTGGGTTCATCCTTGTCGTCGACAATCTCGTCGGGCTGGTTTTCCGCGATCCGCGCGCGCCGGTGCAGCGGCCCTCCTTCGACATCGGCCGCGCCTTCGCCGCATCGCAAAAACTCTATCGAAAATAACAGCCCGCAGGCGCCGTCCGCAGACTGCTAAAAGTGTTGAACGCCCGGCGGTTAAGGATATTTCGACCGCGCCCTTTCCCTCCTATCGGAAGCCTCTATGTTGACGGTTTGGAAGGGCTGATCCCGAGGTGGCCAATCACCCGGCGCGGCTGACGACAAGAAAGCGATTTTGAATGGGAAGCGTCGCGAACGGCTGGCCGACAGGCGGCGGCGAAATCGGCGAATTGTTACGGCATCCGGCTTTCCACGCCGTCGGTCTCGGTCCGGTCGAAAGCTGGCCTGCGTCTCTCAAGCATATCGCCGAAATGGTGTTGAATTCCCGCCAGCCTAAATTCGTCGCCTGGGGTCCGGATCTCGCTTTTCTCTACAATGACGCCTATGTGCCTGTTTTCCCGGAGCGACATCCCGATGCCCTCGGAAGACCCTTCCGCGAGGTCTGGGCTGATATTTGGGAACAGTTCTCGCCAATCATCGCCAGCACTCTGGAAGGCGGTTCGCAGCTCTTCAAGGAACTGCTCATCCCGATGCGCCGCGACGGCCGCACCGAGGACACCTGGTTCACCTTCTCCTACACCCCGCTGCGCGACGATGACGGCATGGTCGCCGGCATCCTCTGTGCGGCCCTTGATGTCACAGACCAGGTGTCGGCCAAGCGCGGCGAACAGATTGCGCTGGAAGAGCTGCGTGCAAAATCGGACGCGCTTGCAGTCGTCAACCGGGCGGGCGCCGCGATCACCGCCGAGCCCAATGTCGAACGCCTCACCCAGATTGTCGTCGATGCCGGCGTGACGCTGACCGGCGCGGAATTCGGCGCCTTCTTCTACAATGTCGATGACGGTGAGCGCGGCAGCTACATGCTCTACGCGCTCTCAGGCGTCGATCGGAAGAACTTCGAGAAATTCCCGATGCCACGCAATACCAAGGTCTTCGCGCCGACCTTCGACGGCGAAGGCATCGTGCGCTCCGACGACATCCTGCTCGACCCGCGCTACGGGCAGAATGCGCCGCATGCAGGCATGCCGAAGGGGCATCTGCCGGTCAGGAGCTATCTTGCCGTGCCGGTGAAATCACGCGACGGCAGTGTCATCGGCGGTTTGTTCTTTGGCCACGGCCAGCCCGGCCGTTTTTCCCAAGCAGCCGAGGCGAGCCTCGTCAGCCTCGCCGGCCAATCGGCCGTCGCGATCGACAATATCCGGCTCTTCCGTGCCGCCAAAGTCGAAATCGACCAGCGCCGCGATATGGAAGATCAGCTGCGGAAACTCAATGAAATGCTCGAGGTCCGCGTCGCGGCAGAGATTGCCGAGCGCCAGCAAGCCGAAGCAGCACTCCAGCAATCGCAGAAGATGGAATCGATCGGCAAGCTTACCGGCGGCGTCGCCCATGATTTCAACAATCTGCTGCAAGTGATCTCCGGCAACCTGCAGCTTCTCGGCAAGGATGTGGCTGATAACGGCCGGGGCAAGGAACGCATTTCCAACGCGCTTGCCGCCGTCGGACGCGGCTCGCGACTGGCAAGCCAGTTGCTCGCCTTCGGCCGCCGCCAACCGCTGGAACCGAAGGTCGTCAATATCGGCCGCCTCGTCACCGGCATGGACGACATGCTGCGCCGCGCGCTTGGCGAAGAGATCGAAGTCGAGACCATGGTCTCCGGTGGCCTCTGGAACAGCTTTGCCGATCCGACCCAGATCGAGAACGCCCTGCTCAATCTTGCGATCAACTCCCGGGACGCGATGGATGGCGCCGGCAAGTTGACAATCGAGGTCGGCAACGCCTTCCTCGACGATTCCTACAGCCGCGCCCATCCTGAAGTCACCGCCGGCCAATATGTCGTGCTGGCGGTCACCGATACCGGCTCCGGCATGATGCAGGAGGTAATAGAACAGGCATTCGAACCCTTCTTCTCAACGAAACCGGAAGGCAAGGGTACCGGACTTGGCCTGTCGATGGTCTATGGCTTCGTCAAGCAGTCCGGCGGCCATGTGAAGATCTACAGTGAGATCGGCGAAGGCACGACCGTCAAGCTCTACCTGCCCCGCTCGTTCCAGAGCGAGGATGGCATCACCAATGTCGACAGCGTGCCGGCAACCGGGGGCACGGAAACCATCCTTGTCGCCGAGGATGACGAGGGTGTGCGCACGACTGTCGTTGAGATGCTGACGGATCTCGGCTATTACGTGCTGAAGTCCAAGGATGCGCAAAGCGCGCTCACCGTTATCGAAAGCGGCGCCCATATCGATCTGCTCTTTACCGATGTCATCATGCCCGGCCCGTTGAGGAGCCCGGAACTTGCGCGCATGGCGCGCGAGCGCCTGCCCGATATCGCCGTGCTCTACACATCAGGCTATACTGAAAATTCGATCGTCCATGGCGGCAGGCTCGATCCCGGCCTCGAACTGCTCTCCAAGCCCTATACACGCGAGGAACTCGCCCGCAAGATCAGCCACGTGCTTGCCAACCGGAGCCAACGCGGCCAAGGGGCGAGCAATGCCGCAGCACCGGTTGCCCAGCCCGATATAGCCGGTGAAAAGCTGAAGCTGCTGCTCGTGGAAGATGACGCCTTCATCCGCATGGATACTGCCGAGATTCTGCAGGATCTCGGCTATGACGTCATCGAGGCTGATAGCGGTGAGCGGGGCGTGGAAATCCTCGGACACACCATCATCGACATCATCGTCGCCGATGTCGGCTTGCCCGGCATGTCGGGTCCGGCCTTTGCCGCCAAGGCGCGGGAGGCCTTTCCGTCGGTCGGCCTGGTCTTTGCCACCGGCAACAGCAGCCTGCCGGATGCAAACCGTTTCCCCGGCTCGGTACTGTTGTCAAAACCTTTCAGCAGCTCGGCGCTCGACCAGGCGGTCAGGAACGCCGTCCAGCAGCGACCTGTCGGCTAAGGCATTTCTGTTTTCTGCCAGTCGTGGAAATGCTGTAACTTCTGCTTTATGCGTCGGCGCCGTCGAACTCGGGATATTTGCGCATCAGATCCACCTCACTGATGCAGCTGTCGTCACGCGCCATCAGTTCGATCGAGATCGTGTCGGCAGGATCGGGTATAGGTGACCGGCATGCCTGACCGTTCACGTCGATCGCGCCGTTTCCATCGGCTTTGACGATGTGTTTTTCCATGTTCTCGGCTCCTTCTTATGTGCGGGCTCATGCAGACTTTTCCCATCGGATACCTGATAAAATCGACTTTTGTTCCGAATCCTGGGCCTGCAGACCATGATCGTATGACCGGAACTTTTGGCCTCCGTATCGGTTCACTCCCTTTGAAAGCCAGAGGAGGCAAAAATGCCGAGAGGTGACAAATCCGACTATACCGACAAGCAGAAACGCAAGGCCGAGCATATCGAGGAGGGCTACGAGGATCGCGGCGTCTCCGAGAAGGAAGCCGAACGGCGTGCCTGGGCGACCGTCAACAAGGAAAGCGGAGGCGGCAACAAATCCGGTTCCGGCCGCGGCAAGAAGGATACGCATGAATCTTCTGAAAAGGGCGGCCGCATCGGCGGCGCGGCCTCCGCCGCACGCTCGAAGGAGGAACGTTCCGCTTCCGCGAAGAAGGCCGCTGCGACGCGCAAGCGCAACGAACACCACAGCCACCATTAACGAGGATGCGGCAAGCGGAGGCTTTCCGCCAGCCGCACAGGGAGTTTGACCCATGGCCAAATCGAGGAAGAAATGGTCGCAGGACGTCACCGAACACAGCGATGCGCTGGACCTAAAAGAAGGCGTGTTCAAATCGGACGATCCGAAGAAGATTGCCCGCTCCGTCAAGCACTCAGCCGAAGAGAGCGACCGCCGCAAGTCGAGTCCCTTTCGCGCCGCCATGTCGATGCTGACCTTCTACATCAACCGCGCCGGCAACCAACTGACGAAAAAGCGGCGCGGTACCCTTGAAAAAGCCAAGGACGAACTGCGAAAAGACTTCGGTCGCCAACCGAAGGATTGAGCAGCCATGGCATATGAGCTTTATTATTGGGACGGCATTCAAGGCCGCGGCGAATTCGTGCGGTTGGCGCTGGAAGAGGCCGGCGCTGACTATATCGACATCACCCGCCAGCCCGGGCGCGGCACCGGCGCCATGTTCGACATCATGGAGAGCGAAAGCGAACCGCACATTCCTTTTGCCCCGCCCTTCCTGAAGGACGGTGACCTCATTATCCCGCATGTCGCCAACATCCTGCTTTATCTCGGTCCGAAGCTCGGCCTTGCGCCCGAGGATGAAGGCCTTCGCCATGTCGTCAACGGCCTGCAGCTGACCGTCACGGATTTCGTCGCCGAAGTGCACGATACGCATCACCCGATCGATATGTCGCTCTATTACGAGGACCAGAAGCCAGAGGCAAAAGCTCGCTCAGCCGCCTTCATCCGCGAACGCATTCCGAAATTCCTCGGCTATTTCGAGCGTGTGCTGCGGCAAAATCCGAAAGGCCCCAACCATCTGGTCGGCGATGCGCTCACCTATGTCGACCTCTCGCTCTTCCAGATGATCGAGGGCCTGAGCTACGCCTTCCCGAGAGCCATGACAAACCGCAAGGCGGAATATCCCGCCCTTCTGGCTCTGCATGATGCGGTGGCTAAGCGTCCAAACATCGTCCGCTATCTCGCCTCCCCCCGCCGCCTCGCCTTCAACGAGGAAGGGATTTTCAGGCACTATCCTGAGCTCGACAGTGCGGGCTGAGTTAAGAGCCGTTCATTCCAGTGGCACGGCCGCATCGAAGAAATTTCCCCATGGGTCCTTCGGCCGGGTCTCCAATCGCCGCGGCACGTTGCCGAGCGTGAAAGCGGCGGGACCGTTCACCTCGTTCAATTCTGACCAATCCAGCGGCATCGAAACTGGCGCGCCCGATCGCGCCCGCGTCGAATAGGCCGCGACCGCCGTGTTGCCGCGGCCGTTGCGGAGATAATCGATATAGATATGTCCACCGCGTTTTGCCTTTGTCGCGGTTGCCAGATATTTGTCCGGCGCGTCGGCCGACATGCTTTCGGCCAGTGAATAGGCGAAATCCTTCACCTTCGCCCAGCCGGCCTTCGGCGCAAGCGGCGTCACCACATGCAGCCCCTTGCCGCCCGATGTCTTGACGAAGGCAGCCAACCCGCGGGCTTCCAGCCGTGCCTTCAATTCAAGCGCTGCCGTTATCGCCGCGCCCCAGGCAACGTCCTCGCCGGGATCGAGGTCCATGGTGATCATATCGGGTCGTTCCCAATCGTCGGTCGTTACGCCCCAGGGATGAATTTCGAGCACGGCCGACTGCACCAACGCCACGAGACCGTTGAAATCGGCGATGCGCAGCAGCTTTTCGCCGTCAGCATCCTGCGGATCGGCAATCTCTTCGATATGCGGGTTCATGCCCTTCCAGGCATGTTTCTGAAAAAACCGTTGGTGGCTTTTTATCCCATCCGGCAGACGCAGCAGCGCCAACGGCCGATTGACGACATAAGGCGCCATGAACGGCCAGACCGCCGCGTAGTAATCCGCCAGCGCCTGCTTGGTCACGCCCTCGTCCGGCCAGTAGAGCCGGTCGGGATGTGTCAACGATACGTCAGATGCCGGCGGATGTCTGGGGCTCATTCTTCGATCTCGCTTGTGAGGAAATCAAGTAGCCTGTTTTCCTCGGCCCGCAAGCCCCGCAGCGGCTCGTTGCCGCTCTCGACCAGCGGATGATTGTTGCCGGCGAGCGCGATGACCGCGGGATGGATATAGCTCGAGCGCGAGATCGCCGGTGTGTTGTGCAGCGTCTCGGCCGCGGCCTCCGACATTTGCTTTACCGTCGGCCGGCCGCCGCCGGCAATTGTCTCGCGCGCCACACCGAAGGCCGCCAGCGAGCCCGCCCAGGTGCGGAAGGTTTTCGCCGAAATCGGAACCCCCGATATCTCGGCGAGATAGGCGTTTAACCGGCCGGAATCGATCGGCTTCAGCGTCCCGCTTTCGTCCTTCCAGACGAAGAGCTGGCGGCCGGGCAGATCGGCTATCTCCTCCAGGATCTTCTGGAGCCTGGGATGCTTGAGGCTGCGCTGGACGCGCTTGCCACCCTTGGCGCGAAATTTCAGCTCTATCTGACCGGCGACGATCTTCAGGTGGCGCTTCAGCAGCGTCGTTGCGCCATAGGTGCCGTTCTCCCTGACATAGGCCTGGTTGCCGACGCGTAAGTGCGCCTCGTCGAGCAGCGTCGTCAAAGCCGCAAGTACGCCGTTGACATCCTCCGCACCGGTGTCGAGATGGCGCAGCACGGTCCGGCGGATCCGAGGCAGCGCCCGGCCGAACTCGATCAACTGATGGAATTTTCCCGCACTTCGAAAGGATTGCCAGTCCTTGTGATAGCGGTATTGCTTGCGGCCGCGCGCATCGAAGCCCGTCGCCTGCAGATGACCGTTTTCGTAGAGGCAGATCCAGACATTCTCGTAGGCCGGCGGCAATCCAAGTGCCCTGATGCGCGCCCGCTGCGATTCATCAGTGAGCGTCGTGCCGTCGGGCATGACGTAGCTGAAGCCCTTGCCCTTCCTTCGTCTTCGGATGCCAGGTTCGGTGTCGCTGACATAAACGAGACCAAGTTCGGTGATGGCTTCGGCATTCATGCTTTCTGAGACCTACTTGCTCCAGCGGCCGAACTGGAACCAGCGACGACGCTCGGCCTTTGTCGCGCCTTGCGGCGGTTCGGTTTGTCCCTTCGGTGCGAAGACTGCGACGCTCTGGGCATAGACCATCACCGGATTGTCCTCATCGTGCACCTCGAAAGCCTCCGTCTCTGATCCCGTTTCGAGAACCCTCGACCACTGTTTCAGCCCGTTCACGACAGGCAGATGGACCTCGCAATCGCCGCCTGCATTGAAGACGAGGAAGAGGTCGTCCATCCTCTCGGTATCCGGAGCATGCACGCTCCTCGAGAGATAGACGCCAATGACCTGCAATCCGTCGTCATTCCAGGCGCCGTCATCCATGAAACTGCCGTCGGGCTTGTACCAGGCGATCTCGATGCGCCCGTCCTCGGCTGTCTCTCCGGTCAGGAACCGCTCCTGCCGCAGGACGGGGTGGGCCTTGCGGAAGGCGACTGCCTGCCGGCAGAAATCGAGGAAGGGGTCGTCGAGCCCTGCCCAATCCGTCCAGCCGATTTCGTTGTCCTGGCAATAGGCGTTGTTGTTGCCGCCCTGACTGTTGCCGAGTTCGTCGCCGGCAAGGATCATCGGCACGCCCTGGGAGAGCATCAGCGTCGCCATCATGTTGCGCCGCCGCCGTGACCGCGCGGCGTTGATATCGGCATTATCCGTCGCACCCTCGGCACCCATATTGTCGGAATGATTATCCGAATGGCCGTCCCGGTTATCCTCGCCGTTCGCCTCGTTGTGCTTGTCGTTGAAGGAGACCGTGTCCATCAGCGTGAAGCCGTCATGGGCCGACAGAAGATTGATCGAGGAGGTCGCTCCCCGGTCCGAATGGTTGAACTGCGGCGCCGAGCCGGTGACACGCGCCGCCACCTCTGACACCATGCCGCCATCGCCCTTCCAGAAACGGCGAACGTCGTCGCGGAATTTGTCGTTCCATTCGCGGAAGGGATGCGGGAAGCCGCCGACCTGATATCCGCCCTCACCGATATCCCAGGGTTCGGCGATCAGCTTGACCCCCGATAGCATCGGATCCTGCCGGATGGCGCCGAAGAAGCCGCCCTGGCGGTCGAACTCCAGATCCTGCCGGCCGAGCGTACTGGCAAGATCGAAGCGGAAGCCGTCGATATGCATGACGCCCACCCAGTAACGCAGGCTGTCGAGCACCATGCGCATCACCATGGGGTTGGCGACGTTCAGCGTATTGCCGGTACCCGTCGTATCGAAGGTATGGCGCGGATCATCGGGGGAGAGAATGTAATAGCTCGCATTGTCGAGCCCGCGGAAGGACAGTGTCGGGCCTTTTTCGCTGCCTTCGGCGGTGTGGTTATAGACCACGTCCATGATGACTTCGATGCCGGCGGCATGGAACCTTTTCACCATGGTCTTGATCTCGGTGATCTTGTCGCCGGACATGTAGCGGGATTGCGGCGCAAAGAAGCCGAGCGTCTGGTAGCCCCAGTAATTGCGTAAGTTCTTTTCCAGGAGATAACGGTCGTCGAGGAAATATTGGATCGGCAGAAGCTCGATCGCTGAGATGCCGAGCTTGACGAGATGGTCGATGATCGGATCGCTGCACATGCCGAGAAATGTGCCGCGCAGCCGGTCAGGCACTTTCGGATGCGTCATCGTCAGGCCGCGCACATGCGCCTCATAGATGATCGTGTCGGGCCAAGGGCGGCGGATCGCCTCTTCACCCGCCCAGTCGAAGTCCGGATCCTGCACCACGCCCTTAACCGTGAAGGGCGCGCTGTCGCGCTCGTCGAAGGAAAGGTCATCCTCGCCGATCTGGTAGCCGAACAGCGCATCGTCCCACGTCAACTCGCCCGTCACCTGTTTGGCATAGGGATCGAGCAGCAGCTTGTTCGGATTGAAGCGATGGCCGGCGGCAGGCTCGTAGGGACCATGAGCGCGATAACCGTAGACGGTGCCGGGGCCGATGCCGGCAATATAGCCCGACCAGATATCGCCTTCGCGTTTCGGCAACGGCAGCCGGGCGATCTCATTCTTTCCATCAGGCGAGAAGAGACAGAGCTCCATCTGTTCCGCATGCGCGGAGAATACCGCGAAATGGGTGCCAGAACCCGTATACTCCGCCCCCAGCTCCGGCTTGAGGAAGTCGAGTTCCGAAAATGAAAAGCTCATGGTGCCCCGCTTGCTGAAAAGACCAAGCAGGAAACGTCACGGCGGTTCGAAAGTTCCCTTTTAAAAGGGAAAGCGAAGGATCTTGCTCGCCGATCGAAGCGTCTACGGCATCAGCTGGCCGCCATTGACCTCGATGATCTGGCCGGTGATGTAGCCCGACAGCGTCGGCGAGGCGAGGAAGAGATAGGCGCCGACGCAATCTTCCGACGTGCCGACGAAACCCATCGGGATCGACTTGCGCTGCAGCTCCATCTGCTCGTCATTGGTATAACGCTCGTGGAAGGGCGTGGCGATAACACCCGGCGCCACCGCGTTGACGCGGATCCTGTCGGCGACGAATTCCTTGGCATGACCGCGGGTGATCGTCGAGACGAAGCCTTTGGACGCCGCATAAAGGATCGCACCATTGCCGCCGCCATTGCGCGCAGCGATCGAAGTGGTGTTGATGATGAAGCCGCCCTGCTTCTTCAGCCAGGGATGCGCCGCACGCGTTGCCGCCAGTACAGAGCGTGCGTTGAGATCCATGACCGCGGCATAATGGGCGTCGGTATATTCTGCGGTCGGCTTGCGCCCCAGCATGCCGCCGGCATTGTTGATAAGCCCGTCGAGATGACCGAATGTCTTCGCCGTCTCCTCGACGACACGCTCGGTCTCGCCCTCCCTCGACACGTCGCCCTGGACCAGATGCACCGTGCCGCCGGCAGCCCTGATCTCATCTGCAAGCTTCTCCGCCGGTTCGCGGCTGGCATTATAATGCACGCCGACCTTGGCCCCTTGAGCCGCAAAGGCGCGGGCGAGTGCCGCGCCGATGCCGGTCGAGGCACCGGTGATCAGCACGGCCTTGCCGGACAGGTCCGGCAGCTTGATGGATGCGAGCGATTGCGCAAGTTCGACCATGGCGACGATTGCCTCCCGAAATACCAAGGACATAGGTGATGAAACGAATAGGAGAAGACTTATCAGGGGAAATCGACGAAGGGCAATGCACGAAGGGGAGATTTCATTGTGGGCGAATGCAATGGTTGGTCTGTCGGATGGAAAAGTCCCCTCCCCACAAGGGGGAGGGGCTAAGCTGCGGTGGCCGACGGTGACCAAAAGATAGCTCTTGCCCGCTACCGTTCGGCAGATTGATACGATTGATGGCTGCGTGAGGCGGTGCTGCACGTTAGCCCCTCCCCCTTGTGGGGAGGGGTTGGGGAGGGGTAAGCGGGAGAATGAAAGGCTGACCGCGCCAAGCGCCATCTCATCAAGAAGTTACGCCAAAAGCCGGCTGCGGCTTTTGGCGGGCGAGAGGCGGGAATGCGAGCGCTATCGCAGCGGCCCCCAGCCCGACCATTGCGGAGCCGATGAACAGCCAGGAATAATTGGCGAAAGTGTCGAAGATCCAGCCGCCGATCAGAGGGCCGAACGCCATGCCGAGGCTGGAGAGCATCGTTGCTGCGCCCAAGACGGTACCGATGATGCGTTGGCCGAAATATTCCCGCGCCAGTACCGCATAAAGCGGCATCACGCCGCCATAAGCGCTGCCGAAGACAATGGCGAGCGCATAGAATTCGGTCAGCTCGCTGACGAGGAGATAGGTCGCGAGCGCGGCTGCCTGCACCAGCAGGCCGGCGACCAGCACCGGCTTCACCCCGATCCTATCGGCGAGGCTGCCATAGAGCAGCCGGCCGCCCAGTCCCGCCAGCCCCTCGACGCTGTAGATGCTGACGGCTGCCATTGGTGCGATGCCGCAGATCGTCGCATAGTTCACCATGTGGAAGATCGGGCCTGAATGGGCCGCACAGCAGGCAAAGAAGGTCAGGCCGAGCACGATGAATTGCGGTGACCGGAAGACTTTCGACAGCTGTGGCCTGGCGCCTTCCGCGGCAAATCCGGTGTCGGCATCTGCGGTCTCGGCAGGCGGACGCCTGACCAGCAGCGCGGCTGGCACCAGCAGCACCCAGGCCGCGATACCGATGATCAACATGGCTGGCCGCCAGTCATAGGCCGAGATCAGCCAGCGCGCGAAGGGCGAGATCGTCATCGGCGCAACGCCCATGCCGGCGGAGACAAGCGACACGGCAAGGCCGCGGTGCTCGTCGAACCAGGCGGTCGTCGCCGCGATCATCGGCGCGAAGAAGGCGCTGGCGGCCAGTCCGACGAGGATGCCGTATGTCAGCTGGAATTGCAGGAGTGTCTCGGCGCGGCTCGCCAGCACCAGCGCTAGGCCGAGCAGCCCGGAGCCTATTAGCACGACGACACGCGGGCCGAAGCGGTCGCTTGCCGCCCCCCAAAGGAAGCCGCCTAAGCCCATGACAATGAAATTCAGCGTCATTGCGCTCGCGATGCCGACATGCGACCAGCCGGTCGCGGTTGCGATCGGCTCCTGAAAAATCGCCAGCGAGAACATCGCCCCGATTGCCACGCATGACATCAGAGCGCCGACGCCGACGATGACCCAACGATAAGAAACACTCATGGCTTCATAACCTCCATGCCGGACAGAGTGATCGCGAGGCACGCGGCTCACCCGCCGCATTCCGCGCCTGCGATCTTAAGACGTTTGAACCGCCGCGATTTCGACAGCGCATTCACATCTTTTTTCGCCGCACGATGTGGCCGCTAAAGCGTGCGAAACATCACCAATGCATCGACATAGCCCTGCTTGGGATGAAGGAAGACACCAGGAAGCCGGCCGACGATATCGAAGCCGAGAGATTGCCACAGCCCAACCGCGCGTTCATTGCTGCTGACGACAAAATTGAACTGCATCGCCCGAAAGCCCCGCAAGCGGGCATGATCCAGGGAATGCTCATGCATCAGCCGGGCGACGCCACGGCCGCTTGCGGCAGCATCGGTCATGTAACCGCAATTGCAGACATGCCGGCCGCCACCTGCCTGATTGGCCTTGATGTAATATGTGCCGAGAATCACGCCGTTTTCTTCGGCGACGAAGGTCTCGCGGTCCGGTCCCATCCAGTAGGCCAGCGCATCGGCTTCGCTGAGATCGCGATCGAGCGCATAGGTTTCGCCGGCGCGGATCGTCGGACCAATGATCCTCCAGATGGCGCTTCGATCCTTCTTGTCTGCGGGTCGGATCAGCATGCCCGATCTCTAACGAAACCGGGCGCACCGCGCAACGGGTCGGCAGCCTCCGGCAAAAGCTGGAAGCGTCCCGACCTCAAACCCTTTCAAGCGCAACCGCGATCCCCTGCCCGACGCCGATGCACATGGTCGACAGTGAGTATTTTGCGCCGGTCTCCAGAAGCTCGAGGGCCGCCGTACCGGTGATGCGTGCGCCCGACATGCCAAGCGGATGGCCGAGCGCGATCGCGCCGCCATTGCGGTTTAGCCGCGCGTCATCATCGGCAATGCCGAGTGCGCGCAGGACCGCCAGCCCCTGGCTGGCAAAGGCCTCGTTGAGTTCGATCACGTCGAACTGCTCCGCGGTCATGCCGAGCCGTGCCATCAGCTTGCGCGAGGCCGGGATCGGCCCGACGCCCATCACCCTTGGCGGAACGGCGGCAGCCGCGCCGCCGAGAATGCGGGCGATCGGCGTCAGGCCGTATTTGCGCGCCGCCGCTTCCGACGCGACGATCAGTGCCGCCGCCCCGTCATTGACGCCGGAGGCATTGCCTGCTGTCACGGTGCCGCCTTCCTTTTTGAAGGGCGTGGCGAGTTTCGCCAGCGTTTCGATCGTCGTCGCGCGCGGATGCTCGTCCTTGTCGACGACAACAGCATCACCCTTGCGCTGCGGGATCGTCACCGGGGTGATCTCCTTCGCCAGCCGTCCGTTTGCCTGGGCAGCGGCCGCCTTCGCCTGGCTTCGCACGGCAAACGCATCCTGGTCTTGGCGGCTGACATGATAGTCTTCGGCGACATTCTCGCCGGTCTCCGGCATGGAATCGACACCGTACTGCTTCTTCATCAATGGGTTGACGAAGCGCCAGCCGATCGTCGTGTCATGGATTTCGGCCGCGCGCGAAAAGGCCGTCTCGGCCTTCGGCATGACGAAGGGCGCGCGTGACATGCTCTCGACGCCGCCGGCGACCATCAGCTCGGCCTCGCCGGAGCGGATGGCGCGCGCCGCCGTGATCACCGCATCCATGCCGGAGCCGCAGAGCCGGTTGATCGTCGTGCCGGGAACCGTGATCGGCAGGCCGGCCAGCAGGGCCGACATGCGCGCGACATTGCGGTTGTCCTCGCCCGCCTGGTTGGCGCAGCCGAAGATCACATCGTCAACGGCTTCCCAATCGACGGCGGCATTTCGTTGCATCAGCGCCTTCAGCGGGATTGCGCCGAGATCGTCGGCCCGCACCTGGGATAGCGAGCCGGCGAAGCGGCCGATCGGCGTTCTGACATAGTCGCAGATAAAGGCTTCGGTCATGGCTTTTCCTCAGAGTTGGGGGACGACGAGGTCCGCAACCGGCCCGTCGACATGCAGCGGCGCGCCGGTCATCGCCTGCAATTCCTCTTGCGTCATCGCGGCCAGCTTCTCGCGCAGGACGAAGCGTCCCTTGACGATGTCGATGACGGCATGGCTGGTATAGATCCTGGTGATGCAGGCGACGCCGGTCAGCGGGAAGGTGCATTTCTCCACCAGCTTCGGCTCGCCTGTCTTGGTGACGTGTTCGGTGATGACGCAGACCTGCTTGGCGCCGTGCACCAGGTCCATGGCACCGCCGACGGCCGGCACGCCCTTGCTGCCCACCCGCCAGTTCGCAAGGTCGCCGCTTTGGGCAACCTGATAGGCGCCGAGGATCGCGACGTCGAGATGACCGCCGCGCACCATGGCGAAGCTGTCGGCGTGATGGAAGAAGGCAGCACCCGGCTTCAGCGTCACCGCCTTCTTGCCGGCATTGATCAGATCCCAGTCTTCTTCGCCTGCCGCCGGCGGCTCGCCAAAGTTCAGGATGCCGTTTTCGGTGTGGAAAATCGCCTGACGGCCAGGCGGCTGATAACGGGCGACCATTTCCGGAAAGCCGATGCCGAGGTTCACATAGGCGCCGTCGGCGATGTCCTGCGCGGCGCGCCAGGCGATCTGCGCATTGGAAAGCTTGATGTCTTCGCGGGTGTTGATGCGGCTGATATCAATCGTCATACGTAGGCCACTCCGGCTCGAATGAGCTCTTCTTCCTGCTGGGGATGGGGAACGGCAACGACGCGGTCGACGAAGATGCCCGGCGTCACCACTTGCTCGGGATCGATGCCGCCTGCCGGTACGATGGATGAGACCTGGACGATGGTCTTCGCAGCCGCCATGCACATCAGCGGATTGAAGTTGCGGCCTGCCTTGTTGTAGGTGAGATTGCCCTGGATATCGCCGATCGCAGCCTTGACGATTGCGAAGTCGGCCTTCAGCCAGCGCTCCTGCACGTAATGGCGGCCGTCGAATTCGGCGATGACCTTGCCGTTGGCCAGTTCGGTGCCGTAGGCGGTCGGTGTATAAAAGGCCGGGATGCCGGCCCCGCCGGCGCGGATGCGCTCGGCAAGCGTTCCCTGCGGCACCAGTTCGAGTTCGATTTCGCCGGCCAGATATTTATCCGTGAAGGCGCGCGGATCCGACGAACGCGGGAAAGAGCAGATCATCTTTCTAACCATGCCGGCATCGATCATCGCCGCGATACCGATGCGCCCGTTGCCGGCATTGTTGTTGATCACGGTGAGGCCTTTGGAGCCCTTGTCGATCAACGCATGAATGAGCTCGATCGGCGCGCCCGAGCCACCAAAACCACCGATCATGACGGTCGCGCCATCACCGATCTCAGAGACAGCTTCCGCCGTGCTCCCGACTGTCTTGTCCATGCGGGATCTCTCCTTGGCTGATGCGGTCGGGAACTCTCCATCCCGTCCTCTGGCGTAGACATAAAGCGCGGCAAGCCAGCCGGCAATGTATTTGTGCGATATTTGACATTTGTTCATATATCGCACAACATAAAGCGAATCCATTGGAGACTGGACCCATGCGCGAAACGGATTTCGTCAGCGGCTTCGCCCGCGGCCTGAAGGTCATCGAAGCTTTCGGTGAAACGCGGCAGCGGCTTTCCATCGCCGAGGCCGCCAAGCTGACGGAGCTTGACCGCGCCACCGTGCGCCGCTCGCTGCTGACGCTCGCCGAACTCGGTTATGCCGATTACGACGGCAAGTTCTTCACGCTGACGCCGAAGATCCTGCGCCTTGGCCATGCCTATCTCTCAGCGACGCCGCTGCCGGCGCTGCTGCAGCCGCATCTCGATCAACTCTCGGAAAGGGCCGGCCAGAGCGCCTCGGCCTCAGTGCTGGACAGCACCGACATTGTCTATATCGCCCGCGCTTCGCAGCGCCGCGTCATGTCGATCAACTTGACCCCCGGCAGCCGCCTGCCCGCCTACTGCGCCTCGATGGGGCGCGTGCTGCTCGCAGCCCTTAGCGAAAGCGAGGCACGTGCCATCCTCGCCCGCAGCGAACTGAAGCAAAATACTGCGAATACCAGGACGGATCCGGACGAGCTGATCGCCGAATTCCGTCGGGTCCGCGCCGAGGGTTACGCCATCATCGATCAGGAGCTGGAGATCGGCCTCTGCTCCATTGCCGTGCCCATCGACAACGACCGCAGCGAAACGCTCGCGGCGATCAACATCGGCGCGCCAGCCGCCCTCGTCCCGGCGGCGGAAATGAAGGAACGCTATCTGCCGCTGCTGAAAGAAACACAGGCGGCGTTGCGCCCGCTGCTGCATCGCTGACAGCAAAATTGGGGCAGAGCAACCCCGGTCAGCGCCGGGGCCGCTCGTAATCGGTCAATGCGTCAGGTCGAGCGCAGCTGTGAGGTCACCCATCGGCGGCCGGTCGTTATTGCGCAGCGCCTTGTCGCGGGCGATGACGCCGGGCAGCACCGGCAGATCGTAGCGCGCGGTGATGAAGCGGATGATCGACGTCGTGTCGTACTGGGTGTGATCGACCATGCCGCCCTTGGCGAAGGGAGAGATGATGAAGGCGGGAATACGGTTGCCCGGACCCCAGCGGTCGGCCTTCGGCGGTGCGACGTGATCCCAGAAGCCGCCATTCTCGTCATAGGTGACGATAACGAGCATATGGGCCCATTGCGGGCTCTTCTCGAGATGGGAAACGATATCGGCAAGATGCTGGTCACCGCTCGAAACATCGGCGTAACCGCCATGTTCGTTGAGGTTGCCTTGCGGCTTGTAGAAGGAAACCGCCGGCAGCTTGCCGTCGTCGATATCCTTCAAGAAGGCTTCGCCGCCAAGGCCGCCGTCTTTCAGGTGTTCGGCACGCGCCGGCGTACCGGGCGCATGATTGGCGAAATAGTTGAACGGCTGATGATGGAACTGGAAGTTCGGCACCGGCGTGGCGTTCTTGCCATCCAGGGCTGCCTGCCAGGCGCCGCTATACCACGCCCAGCTGACACCCTTCAGCGACATGAGGTCGCCGATGGTGATTTCATGCTGCGGCGGCAGCGTCGTTGCGGCGGCCGGATCGGCAAAGGCCGGATCGCCGTCCTTGGCCGGCGGATTGGCGCTCGGCTGGTAGGGCGGCTGCATGGTGTTGACGGCGTAGAAGTCAGGCGTCAGCGTGCCGTCGGAGACGAATTTCGGTGCGCCCTCCAGCGCCGACTTCGGGGCATTCTCCGCCACCGTCAGCGATGTCCCATCCGCATCCACCTTGGCGATGGTCGGCTTGGCCGGGCTCTTGTCGGCATCCGGATAATAGGGCGCGCAGGCGCAGACCAACGCGAAGTGGTTGAGGAACGAACCGCCGAAGGCGCCCTGGAAGAAATTGTCGGCAATGACGTATTTCTTGGCGACCTGCCACATTGGCAGGATGGAGCCGTCGTAGTGACCCATGACCAGGCTGCCGGAATCGGCCCAGGCGACGAACTTGTCGTTCTTGCCGCCGTCGATCTGCATCTGCTCTTGGTAGAAGCGATGCCAGAGGTCGCGGGTGACGACCGAAGGCGCCTGCGCAAAACCCTTCGGATCGTCGATCGAGAAGGAGGCGTTGGCGAGATGGGCCGACTGCGCCTCGGTGACAGCAGGCGTCACCCCCTTGGCGGTGAGGCCGCCCCAGGCCGGCGGCAGTTCGGGCAGCGGCTGGCCGTCGCGGTCGAGCTGGCGGGCGCGATCGGCTGTCGCGTTCGAGAGCCCGTCGGCGCCGGGAAAGCTGCCGTAGAGATTATCGAAGCTGCGGTTTTCGGCATAGATGACGACGACATTGTCGATCTTGTCGTAGCCGGCGGGCGCCGCATGGGCTGCCGTCGCCATGGCAAACGGCACCATGGCCGATCCGGCGAGACAGATGGAATGGAGGAGTTTCAGTCTTTTCACGGGAAGTACCTCATGGCTAGGGGGCGTTGGCTAGAGGGAGCGGAGAACGCTCGGGGGCGCGCTGAGGCTATTCCCGCCGTCTATCAACTTTGTGACATCAGGACTTGCCGTGATGCCGCACGAGGATGGCCGTCATCAATTTGTTGCAGCGGGGTTCGATCATAGCGGAAACCGGCCCGAACTTATTGGAATCCTTATGATGACGACGAAGATCATCTGGCTTGTGCGGTCCGGCCTGGCCGTCAGCATGGGTGCCGTGGCGCTTGGTCTTGCCCTTCTTCCCCTGCGGCAAAGCAGCGCGGCAGATGCCGCCGGCGTGCATCCGGGGCCGATGTCGCGCACGGAAGCCTTCGCCCGGGCCGAAACGCTCACAGCGCTCGGCCGCAAGATATTCTCAGATACCTCGCTGTCGGCCTCGGGGCTTCAAGCCTGCGCGTCCTGCCATGATCCGGCTCACGCCTTCGGCCCGGCATCGGCCATGCCGGTTGAAATGGGCGGCGAGCATCGGGACCAGCCGGGGCTGCGCGCCGTTCCGACCCTGCGCTATTTGCAATCGGTGCCTGCTTTCACCGAGCATTATTACGATTCCGAGGACGAAGGCGACGAGAGCGTCGACAACGGCCCGACGGGCGGTTTGACCTGGGATGGCCGGGTCGATCACGGCGCCGATCAGGCAAAGATCCCGCTGCTCTCACCCTTCGAGATGGGCGACAGGGATGTGGCCGAGGTGGTGGCGAAGCTGCAGACGGCGGCCTATGCCGACGACATCAAGGCGGCATTCGGCGAGACCGTGTTCGACAATCCTAAGGACGCCTTCGATGCCGCCGCCGAGGCGCTCGCCACCTTCGAACAGAGCGGTCCAGATTTCTATCCCTATTCCAGCCGCTACGACGCCTTCCTCGCCGGCAAGGCGACGCTGACGGCGCAGGAACTGCATGGGCGCCAACTCTTCGAGGATCCGGCCAAGGGCAACTGTTCGAGCTGTCACTTGAGCGAACCCGCCAATGACGGCGAGCCGCCGCAATTTTCCGATTTCGGCTTCCTCGGGCTTGCCGCGCCGCGCAACATGGCGATCCCCGCCAACAACGATCCTAACTATCATGATCTCGGTCTTTGCGGCCCGCAGCGCACCGACTTTGCCGGACGCAGCGACTATTGCGGCCTGTTCCGCACCCCGACGCTACGCAATGTCGCGTTGAAGCAGAGCTTCTTCCACAACGGCTATTTCCATTCGCTGCGCGACGTCGTCTCCTTCTATGCGACGCGCGACAGCGATCCCGGCCGCTGGTATCCGAAAAATTCCGACGGCACGGTTCGCAAATATGACGACCTGCCGCAGGCTTATTGGGACAATCTCAACCAGGATCCGCCCTTCGGCAGGAAGCCGGGCGACGCGCCCGGGCTTACCGATCCCGAGATCGACGATATCGTCGCCTTCCTGGGAACCCTGACCGATGCCGATCTGCAGCCTGAGGCGACCGGGCACTGACCCGGGCCGGCGGACCACGCTTGTTGTGGACCTGCCAGGCTAAGGACGGAAACGCATCTCGCGACCGTTGCTTGAGAAGATGCGATCAATGATTTATATGCTGTCATTGATGAATGGAGGCAATGATGGCCAGCATGACGATCCGCAATCTCGATGATGGATTGAAGCAGCGGCTGCGCGTTCGCGCCGCCACGCATGGCCGGTCAATGGAAGACGAAGCACGCGATATTCTGCGTACGGCACTTGCGACGACCGAGCCGGTGGCGCGCAATCTCGCCGATACAATTCGCTCCCGCTTACAATCGGTCGGAGGGGTTGAGCTCGAAATTCCCCCCCGCCAGCCGATCCGGGACGCGCCGGACTTTGACGCGTGATCGTCCTCGATACCAACGTCATTTCGGAACTGCTCACGCCGGCGCCGAATGTGGCTGTAATCGAATGGCTCGGGGCACAACATCCACTATCGGTATTCACAACCGCGATTACCGAAGCGGAAATTCTATATGGCTTGCGCCTGCTTCCTCACGGTCGGCGTCGGCGTGATCTCGAGGCAGCAGTCCTGCCGATATTCAATGAGGACATGAGTGGCCGTGTCCTGCCATTCGATCGTGACGCGGCAGACGTCTATGCCATCATTGCCACCAATCGCCGCGAGGCTGGCAGGCCGATCAGCCAGTTCGATGCGCAGATCGCAGCCATCACCGTCTCGCGCGGCGCTTCAGTCGCAACGCGCAATGTGTCCGATTTCGAGGGAATCGGCTTGCAGATCATCAATCCGTGGAAGGATATCTAAGTCCCTCGCATCGCAGAATTCTAAACCATCTAAGTCAGTCACGGTCGATCTAAGCATTCCCACTTGATGTATCATAATTTCCGATATACATCATTTCATCGGAAATAGTGGGGGAATGATGGAACGCTCGTTTTTGACGATTGCCGCCGGCGAGAATAATGATGCGATTCGCGCGCTTTCGGCGCCGGCGCGGCTTGAGATGCTCAGGCTGCTCTGCGCCAGGGGACCGATGAATATCAACGATATCGCGCGTGCTCTTTCTCTTCCACAATCGACTGTCGCCACCGGGATCCAGATTTTGGAAGACGCCCGACTTGTCGATTCCCAGCTGACGAAGGCGCGCAAGGGAAACCAGAAGATCTGCTCTGCGATCTACAGCGAAATTCTGATCAGCTTTGAGGAAAGTGCCGCGCAAAGGGCCAACAATATCATCGAAGTCGAGATGCCGGTCGGGCTCTACACCAGCTGTGACGTCCATGCGCCATGTGGTCTTTGCTCCACCGAGAGCGTCATCGGCCCTCTCGATGTTCCCGACTATTTCCTCGATCCGCAGCGCATGCAGGCCGGACTCGTCTGGTTCGGCAGGGGATATGTGGAATATAAATTCCCCAACAACGCCAAGGTATTGAACAAGGATATCCGCGCCATCGAGTTTTCGATGGAGCTGTCGTCTGAGGTGCCCGGCACCAATCCGGACTGGCCCTCGGATATAACGCTCTGGGTCAACGGCATGGCGATCGGCACATGGACGTCGCCCGGCGACTACGGCGACAAGCGGGGCGCCTTCACGCCGGCATGGTGGAAGCTCGAGGGCTCGCAATATGGTATGATGAAGACCTGGCGGATCTCCACGCGCGGAACCTTCATCGACGGTATCGCCGCATCGAATGTCACGCTCAGCGATCTGGCGCTTGCCCAGCACTCTTCCATCCGGCTTCGGGTCGGCATCGCGGAGAATGCCGGCCATACCGGCGGCGTCAACATTTTCGGCCGCGGCTTCGGAAATCACGGACGCGATATCATCATGCGGCTGCATGTCTGAAAAATAAAAATCGGAAATCCTGATTTAAACATCACGCTTTTTTCCAATTTTGATGACCGATAAAATACGGCAACATACTGTAATAAAAACAATTTCTCGAAAAATAACATTAGTATGATTAAAACCGCAACTCGGTTGACAGAACAACATTCCTGATATCAAGTTAGGGGCAAGAAAACAAAAAATCTGATATATAAACGGGAGGATCCGTTGAAGACGAATGTTGTTGTCCACCGCGATTTCCGCATCGCGACCATTGACTCCAGGCTCTACAGCTCATTTCTCGAGCACCTCGGCAGGGCGATCTACGGGGGCATTTATGAGCCCGGGCATCCCACGGCCGATGAGGACGGATTCCGCCAGGACGTCCTCGATCTGGTCCGTGAGCTCGACACGCCATACTGCCGTTATCCCGGCGGCAACTTCGTCTCGGCCTATAACTGGGAAGACGGCGTCGGCCCGCGTTCGGAGCGCCCGGTGCGCCTCGACCTTGCCTGGCGCACCCGTGAAGCCAACCAGATCGGCGTGAATGAATTCGTCGACTGGTGCAAGAAGGCGAATACCAAGCCGATGCTTGCCGTCAATCTCGGATCACGCGGCCTGGATGCCGCCCGCAATTTCCTCGAATATTGCAATCATCCCGGCGGCACCTACTGGTCGGATCTGCGCCGCAAGCACGGCTGGTCCAATCCGCACGATGTGAAACTGTGGTGCCTCGGCAACGAGATGGATGGTCCCTGGCAGGTCGGCCACAAGTCGGCCTATGAATATGGCCGGCTGGCCGACGAGACGGCGAAGGCCATGCGCGGCTTCGACAAGTCGCTCGAACTCGTGGTCTGCGGCTCGTCGAATTCCGACATGAAGACCTATCCCGAGTGGGAAGCCCAGGTTCTCGAGCAGTGCTATGACAGCGCCGATCACATCTCGCTGCATATGTATTTTGCCAACCGCGAGAAAAATACCCTCAACTATCTCGCCCGCGCGACGAAGCTCGACCGCTACATCACCACGATCGGCGGCGTGATCGACTATATCAAAGCGAAAAAGCGCTCGAAGAAGACGATCGGCATTTCCTTCGATGAATGGAATGTCTGGTATCATTCCAACCAGCAGGACAAGGAGATCCTGGCGCGCGACGAATGGCCGGATGCGCCGCATCTCTTGGAAGACATCTATAATTTCGAAGACGTGCTGCAGGTCGGCGGCATATTGAACACCTTCATCCGACGTTCCGACCGGGTGCGCATCGCCTGCATCGCACAGCTCGTCAACGTCATCGCCCCGATCATGACCGAAGACGGCGGTGCGGCGTGGCGCCAGACCATCTATTACCCCTTCTATTACGCCTCCCGGTATGGCCGTGGAACGGCGCTGCAGCTGGTCGTCGATGGCCCGACCTATGACAGCGACGAGGAGAACGACGTCCCCTATCTCGACGTATCGGCAGTCCATTCCGAGGACGGCAAGACGCTGACCTTCTTTGCCGTCAACCGCCATCCGAGCTCGGCGCTCGATCTCGATGTGCGGCTGGAAGGCTTCGGAAATGCCCGCGTGGTCGAGCAGGTGGAGATGACCCACGGTGATCTGGAAGCCGTCAATACGGCTGCGCGGCCGAAGACGGTCGCCCCCGTCAATGTCGAGAGTGGAAAGATCGAGGATGGACGGCTGCGCGCGGCGCTGAAACCGTTCTCCTACAACGTCATTCGGCTGTCGGTCTGACAGTCACCGCCGGGTAGCCCGTTGGGCCGCCCGGCTAGAACGGGATGATTTTAGGCCGGATCGGCCAAAAATATGAATCCTGTTCTAAATTAAATAGTTAGAGCATGATGTCGTCCGAAAACCGCTCACACTTTTCGGCATCATGCTCTGGGATATTCGGCTCGCTGCGAGGAGGCAGGGAGCCGGAGAGATGGTTCACCGAGGTCCCGGACCTGACTGTTCAAGTCCTGAGGCTTCTGCGAACCGACAACCGCGACGTGCCCATGCGTGCCTTTTCGGCCGCCGTATCGTCGCTTTCTAGGGAGGAGTTCATGCAACAGTGGAAGAGGCTCGCATTTGGCGTCGCGCTGGCCGCACTCGGCCTGACAGCGACGGCCAAGGCCGATGACTACACCTCCTTGCCGCGCAAGGAGACGCTCATCGTCGAAAATCCGGAAGGGACGATCAAAAATCCCGGCTGGTTCAACATCTGGGTCAATGGCGGCGGCGGCGTATCGACCGGCCTGCAGCAGCTGACCATGGATACGCTCTGGTATATCGACCCCGAACAAGGACTTGGCGGCGCGACCTGGGATAATTCGCTGGCTGCCGACAAGCCGCAATATAATGCCGACTTCACCGAGATGACCGTGAAACTGCGCAAGGGGCTCTTCTGGAGCGATGGCGTCGAGTTCACGGCAGACGACGTGGTCTATACCGTCAAGACGCAGATGGATCATCCCGGCATGGTCTGGAGTGCTGCCTTCTCGGTGCAGGTGGCAAGCGTCGAGGCGACCGACCCTTCGACTGTGGTGTTCAAGCTGAAGAAGCCCAATTCGCGCTTCCACGCCATTTTCACCGTTCGCTGGAACGGCGCCTGGATCATGCCCAAGCACGTCTTCGAGAAAGTCGAAGATCCGCTTCGCTATGATTTCGCCAATCCCGTCTCGCTCGGCGCCTATAAGCTCAAGGCATTCGACCCCCAGGGCAAGTGGTATACCTGGGAGAAGCGTGACGACTGGCAGCGGACCTCGCTTGCCCGCTTCGGCGAGCCGGCCCCGAAATACGTGACCTATACCGATCCCGGCCCGCCGGATAAGCGGACGATCGCCCAGCTCGAGCACAATCTCGATATCATCCACGACAATACGCCGGAGGGCATGTTCACCCTCAAGGAGAAATCGAAGACCGTCGATACCTGGTTCCCGGGCTTCCCCTTCGCCCATCCGGATCCGACACTGCCGGCCGTGATCTTCAACACCCAGAATCCGCCCTTCGACAATGCCGATGTACGCTGGGCGCTTGCCCTGCTGATCGACATCAAGGCGGTTGATATGGCGAGCTATCGCGGCGCGGCGACACTGTCGGCGCTCGGCGTGCCGCCGACGGCGGCCACGATGAAGGACTATCAGGCGCCGATGCAGGATTGGCTGAACAATTTCGAGGTCGATACCGGCAAGAGCAAGATCAAGCCTTATGATCCGACAGTCGGGCAACAGATCGCCGATATCCTGCGCAAGCAGCCGAAGTTCAAAGACCAGATCCCGACCGATCCGGAAGCGATCAGTGGTGCCTTCGGCTACGGCTGGTGGAAACCGAACCCGAAAGCGGCCGGCGAACTTCTGGAAAAGGCCGGCTTCAAGAAATCCGGCGGCAAATGGCTGACCCCTGATGGACAGCCCTTCAAGATCCGGATGACGGTGGAAGGCGACACACGCTCGGTCTTCACCCGCGCCGGGACGCTGATCGCACAGCAATGGGCGGCCTTCGGCATCGACGCCAAAGCCGTGCCGGCCGCTAAACTTTGGCAGACGGCGCTACAGCCCGGCGATTTCCAGGTGGCGATCGCCTGGAGCGTCGAAACCTGGGGCGGCGATCCCGATCTGTCGTTCTTCCTGGATAGCTGGCATTCGCAGTTCGTGGCCAAGAAGGGTGACAATCAGCCGCCGCGCAACTGGCAGCGCTGGAGCAATCCGGAGCTCGACAAGATCATCGAAAGCATCCGCGGCATCAGCGCCGACGATCCCAAGGGCGTCGAGCTCGGCAAGGATTATCTGAAGCTGGTTGCCCGCGAAATGCCGACGATCCCGCTGATGTCGTATAACGTCTTCACCTCTATGGATACGACCTATTGGACCGGTTATCCGACGATATCCGATCCCTACACCGATCCGGTGCCGAATTGGGCCAACTCCAGGCTGATGATGGTCAAGCTGAAGCCGGCACAACCGAAATAATCCTCCCAACGCCGGCGCGAGTGTTGCGCGCCGGCCCCCTAATCGACGGGCATGTGGCATGTCCGTCGATCCTTTCCACTCGATGAAGGGAACCAGAGAGGAACCACTGCCCTATGACGTCCTATCTGATCTTTGTGCTGAAGCGGTTCGGTCAGTTTCTGCTTGTCGTATTTCTTGGCGTGACCATCACATTCTTCGTCACGCACCTGACCCCGATCGATCCGGTCGAAGAAAGCATAGGCGCCATCACCCAGATGGGTCAGTCCGATCCCAACGCGATCGAGCTCATGCGCCAGTCGCTTCGCGAGCTTTACGGCATGGAGGGTTCGATCTGGCAGCAATACCTGCATTTCTGGCTCCGGCTTGCCACAGGTGATCTCGGTCCCTCGCTGTCGGCTTTTCCCACGCCCGTTTCCACCATCATCCTGCGGTCCCTGCCCTGGACCATCGGTCTGATGACGGTGTCGACCCTCATCACCTTCGTGCTCGGCAATGCCATCGGCGCACTCGCCGGCTACTACCGCAAGGACATGGTGCTGAAGGCCGTCAGCCTCGTCTTCATCGCCCTGCTTCCCATTCCCTATTACATCCTGGCCTTCGTGCTGCTGATTGTGTTCGGCTATCTCTGGCCGGTGCTGCCGATCAACGGTGGCTACGAGATGAACGCCAATCTGGACCTCTCCTTTGCCCTGGTCTTCGATATCCTGAAACACTCGATCCTGCCGGCCTTGTCGCTGATCATGGTCGGCGCCGGCAGCTGGCTGATCGGGATGCGCGCGCTCGTTTCCAACATCATCACCGAGGATTACGTCGTCTTCGCCGAGCTTGGCGGCGTTCCGAAGCGAAAGATCCTGCGCTCCTATATCGCCCGCAACGCCATGGTGCCGCAGTTCACCGGGCTTGCCATGTCGCTCGGCGCGATCTTCAACGGCACGGTCATCACCGAAATCGTCTTCGGCTATCCGGGCATCGGCAACCTGCTGATCGAAGCGGTGCATGCCGGCGATTACAGCCTGGTGCTCGGCCTCAGCGCATTGTCGATTGTCGGCGTTGCCGCCGCCGTCTTCATCATCGACATCCTGAGCCCGCTGATCGACCCGCGCATCAAGGTGGAATAGAGCATGTTTACGATTGTCCGCGACCTCGCGCGCCAGAATATGGAATTCCTCTGCGGCCTGCTGCTCTTTGCCGTTATCGTCGGCTTCGTCATCTTGTCCTATTTCTCGCCCTACGGCGCGACCGACATCTATCTGCTGCCACCCGATATGCCGCCCGATGGCGAATATTGGCTCGGCACGACATCGCGCGGCCAGGACGTTTTCTGGCAGCTGACGACCGCCCTCAGGAACACCTTGTTTTTCGGCATCGGCGTCGCCTTCATTTCACGCATCATCTCGCTGGTCGTCGGCCTCGTCGCCGGCTATGCCGGCGGCGCGGTCGACCGGGTGCTGATGGCGATCAACGACAGCGTCATGGTCATCCCGCAATTTCCGCTGCTGATCCTTTTCTATTTCGTCCTGAAGGATAGCATGACCTGGACGGCGCTGATCCTCATCATGGCCTCGCTCGGCTGGTCCTACGATGCGCGCCTCATCCGTTCGGTCGCAATCAGCCTGAAGACGAGATCCTTCACCACCCAGAGCGTCTATTCCGGCATGAGCATGCGCAAGATCCTCGTCGAGGAGCACCTGCCCTATGTTCTGCCGATCGTCTTTGCCACCACGATGAACAACATGATCTGGTCGATCGGCATGGAGATCACCCTGTCGGTGCTCGGCTTCACCGATATCGAGACGCCGACCATGGGCATGATGATCTATTGGGCCAATGCGCATTCGGCGCTGATCTCAGGCATATGGTGGTGGGTGGCCGCCCCCGTCGCCGTCATCGTCGTCCTCTTCCTGGCGCTCTTCCTGCTGTCCATGTCGATGAACGAATACAATGATCCGCGCAGCCGGCTGAACCGGATGGGAAATTAGTATGGATCCTTTGGTCGAAATCCAGAATCTGAAAGCCTATTACCGCGCCTTCCTCTTCGGCGTCGATCGCGAAGTTCGCGCCGTCGATGATATCAGCCTGACGATCGCCCGCGGCGAGGTCTATGGCGTCGCCGGCGAATCGAGCAGCGGCAAGACCACCCTGATCAAGACCATCGCCGGCGCCATCCGGCCGCCGCTGCGGGTCGTCTCAGGCAGCGTCAAATTCCATTTCGCCGGCGGCACCCAGGACATCTACGCGATGAGCCCGGAAGAACGCATGGCGCTGCGCTGGCGGCATCTGTCCTATATCATGCAGGGCTCGATGAATGTGCTCAATCCGGTGCGCCGGATCCGCCATTCCTTCACCGATTTCGCCTTTCGCCACATGAAGGTCAGCAAGGCAATTTTTTTCGAGAAGGTCGCCATCCATCTGCAGCGGCTGAAGCTGGATCCGCAGCTGCTCGACGCCTATCCCCACGAACTCTCCGGCGGGATGCGGCAGCGCGTGACCATTGCGCTTGCCACCATCCTGACGCCGGAATTCATCATCGCCGACGAACCGACGACCGCGCTTGACGTCATCGTTCAGCGCGACGTGCTGTCGATGATCCGCGAAATCCAGCGCGAGATGGGCTCGTCCTTCCTGTTCGTCACCCATGACATGGGGGTGCATGCGACGGTCTCCGACCGCATCGGCATCGTCTATGCCGGGCGTCTTGTCGAGGAAGCGCCGACCCCCAAGCTCTTCAGCAAACCGCTCCACCCCTATACGCAGCACCTCGTCGGCAGCCTGCCGCGCATCGGCGACGCGACCGCCCGCCCTTCGCTGGAGGGGCGCCCGCCGAACCTCGCCATGCCGCCGGAAGGCTGCCGGTTTCACCCGCGCTGTCCGAAGCGCATGGACATCTGCTCGCAGAAGGTTCCGCCGCTCGTCACCGTCGAGCCGGGGCGGCGGGTGGCGTGTTTTGCCGTTACGGGAGATCAGGTTTGAGCGCTCTTCTTCGCCTCTCGCATGTCACCAAAGTCTACCGCCAGGGCGGCATGCTCGGCCGGCGCCTGATCACGGCGGTCAAGGACGTCAGCTTTGAACTCGGAGCGGAGCCGGAGATCCTCTCGATCGTCGGCGAATCCGGCTCGGGAAAATCGACGATCGCGGCGATGATCCTCGGCCAGACCGAACCAACGGAAGGCGAGCTTCAATTCAGCGGCAAGACCGTCGCCATCCATAGCCGATCCGAACGCAAGGCTTTCATGAAAGAGGTGCAGCCGGTTCTGCAGAACCCCTTCGAAGCCTTCAATCCGCTGAAGCGCGTCGATCGTTATCTCTTCGAGACCGCCCGCAATTTTTCCTTCTCGGGAAACCGGCCGGACCGCCAGCAGGCGGAGAAGATGGCGGATGCAGCCCTCGTCCATGTCGGCCTGACCCTCGAAGAAGTGAAAGGCCGGTTTCCCCACGAATTGTCAGGCGGCCAGCTCCAGCGCGTCGCCATCGCCCGCGCGCTAATCCCGCAACCCCGCCTGCTGGTGGCCGATGAACCGGTCTCCATGGTCGACGCATCGCTGCGCATGGCGATCGTCAATCTCTTCGCTCGCTTGAAAAACGAGCTCGGGCTCTCGATCGTCTACATCACCCACGACCTCGCCACCGCCTATTATATCAGCGACAACATCATCATCATGCGCAAAGGCGAAATCGTCGAGCGAGGACAGGCGCGCAGTGTCCTGGACAACCCGCAGCATCCCTATTCGCGGGCGCTCAAAGACGCGGTGCTGGCGGCGGACTTCAGCCCGGCGATATAAGCGCTGCGGGCGAGATGCGGGAACGCTACGTCTGTTACCCGGATCCAGGACGAACAGGCAGTTTTCCTTGATAGGACGCCGGCAGGTTTAGCGTTGCCTTAAAGAAACCGTGCAAGGATGAGGGCTTCTCATCCACGCCGGCAACCCGATGAAACTTCGAAGAAATCTCGCTCGCTCTGTCATAAGCCATACCAGCGCATTTGCTCCGGCAATATTTGCGGCCATTATTGCGGCAATCGTCATCTGGATGGCAACGAACTGGCGGTTGGAGCGATCGCTGGCCGATGAACGCTCGATCGTTGCCGGCGAGCTTGCCGCCATATCCTCACGGCTTCAGACGAACCTCAACAGCAATGTGAAGCTGTTGCAGGGGCTGGCGGCCGGCATCGCCGTCAATCCGGCGATGGACCAAGACGGATTTTCCAAACTTGCCGCTGAGATCCTGAAGCCCGATTCACAATTGCGAAGCTTCGCCGCCGCGCCCGGCATGGTGGTCAGGTGGGTTTATCCGGAGAAAGGAAACG
This sequence comes from Rhizobium sp. LARHSG275, assembly GCF_052871115.1. Classification (NCBI taxonomy): domain Bacteria; kingdom Pseudomonadati; phylum Pseudomonadota; class Alphaproteobacteria; order Hyphomicrobiales; family Rhizobiaceae; genus Rhizobium; species Rhizobium sp. LARHSG275. Next base: position 127,182 of record NZ_JBIXJN010000001.1, read on the forward strand.
AAAAGGCCATCGGGCTCGACTACCGAACCAATGAGAAGCAACGGGCTGCCGCGATGCTGGCGCGCAACACGCACAATATCGTTCTGACGGGCCCGGTGGAGCTTATCCAAGGTGGAACCGGTTTTGTCGTCAGGTACCCGATCTACATCAATGACGGAAAAAGCCAGATTTTTTGGGGCCTGCTTTCCGGCATTGTAGACATACCCAAGCTTTACCAGGAAAGTGGCCTTGCTTCGACCGAGCTCGAGATTGCTATCAGCACCGTACCGGAGCCGAATGCGCCCAAACAGGTTTTCTTCGGCAGCCTGGCAACGTTTTCCAGGAAGCCGGTCCAGGCATCCGTCGATATCACCTATGGCCGATGGACCCTCGCCGCACTGCCAACGCAGGGATGGGGCCAAAATAACGGGATCGGCATTTTTGAGTTTTACGCGAGCCTGTTGGCATTCTGTGTCGTTGCGCCGATTGTCTGGATCGGCTTTCTGACCAAATCGCGCCAAAGAACGATCGAAAAGCTTCGCCTTCACAAGAAAAAGCTCGTTCGCGCACGACAGCGACTGGAATACCTGTCATTGCATGACGCATTGACGGGGCTTCCCAACCGACGATTTGTCGACCAGTTGATCTCGCAACCGCCGAGACCCAGTCCACAAGATTGCCTGATATTCATTCATATCGACCTGGATCGATTTAAAGAGATCAACGACACCAAAGGGCATGCCGGCGGCGACGCGGTCTTGCAGGAAACGGCTTCGCGCCTTGCCGATTTGGCTGGTCCCAACGACGTAGCGGCTCGGATCGGTGGAGATGAATTCATCTTCGCCAGCTGGAGTGTCGATCCGGAGCCGAAGGCAAACGCATTGGCAGGGCAAATTGTCGATGCGCTCGAGCAACCCCTCTTCATTGACGGTGCGGCCTGTGTTGTCGGGGCAAGTGTCGGCGTCGCCTGGGAGAGTGAACATGCTCTCGGGCGCGACCTCGGCCAATTGCTTCTCAATGCCGATTTGGCTCTGTACGAGGCGAAGAAGGCGGGCCGCGGCCGCGCGGCGGTTTTTACGGAAGAGCTTCGCAGCGCCGCGGTTCATGCGAAGGAATTGGCGGACGAATTCAATCAAGCGCTCGATCGCGACGAACTCGTTGCATTCTTCCAACCGCAGTTCGATGCAGACACATTGGATATTGTCGGCGTCGAGACACTTGCCCGTTGGGATCACCCGCAAAAAGGTCTGCTCGCCCCGGACAAATTTCTGGAGGTCGCGGAAAAGCTGGGGCGCACCGGCGACATGGATAGGCTGATCCTGCAAAAGGCCCTGTTCGAGCTGACGAGATGGGACAGCTTGGGAATGCAAATTCCCCGTGTTTCGGTCAACATTTCAGCGCGTCGACTGGCGCAGGCCAATCTGCTTGCCGAACTATCCGAGCTTCCCATAGCGAAGGGTCGCCTGTGTTTCGAGCTGCTCGAAACCATCTCCTTGAATGCTCTTCAACCTGTTCTCAACGAGATCATTCCCGCCGTCAAAAAGCTTGGCATCGAAATCGAGATCGATGACTTCGGCACCGAACATGCCAGTATCGTCAGCCTGCTTCGATTTGAGCCGCGACGACTGAAGATCGATCGCGAAATTATCAAGCCGATTATCGCATCTCCATCTCAGCGCCGTCTGGTCTCCTCGATTATCGAAATCGGCCGATCGCAGAACATCGACATCGTTGCAGAGGGCGTGGAGACAATGGAGCATGCGAAGATCCTGAAAGATCTCGGTTGCCATATATTGCAAGGCTACGCTCTGGCACGACCAATGACCTCGGAGCAGTTGATTGGATTTTGCCGTGTAAGGGACAACGGAATGACGGAGGCGGGCCGATAGCCAAATCCGGCATTCAGGTTTCCCCACGAATTGTCATCGCGTAGACGTGAGGTGGAACAGATATCTCTGGTCTTGGGCGATTCAGTTATCCGTTTATGTTTCAATCGTTCCGTATATTTCGGATGTGATGCCTTGTGCTCAGGAAGCGTGTGGATCGGAGGCCTACGCAATGAGTAGAGAGCGCATCTTCCCATTTACAGGCAACGAGGAGGATTTGAGACAGCTAACTTAAGCATCAAAGCACGCGACGTAGTTGCTTGGAGAACGGCGCCATTGACGCTGCAATGCACCTACCTAGTGCTTGAAGCAATTTTCGCGATGCCACCTGAGAAAATGGGGATGTGGCCGCTCGAACGGTTTTGAGGGCACGATTGCCCTTCCAGACTTGTTGATCAGGCCTCGGATGCTCTCCGGATCGTTGGCTTGCCGCGAGATCAGGATATCAAGGTCATCCGAGAGACCGATCAGGCCGCGGTCGAACATCCAGTGTGCTGTGCCAGACAGAGAAATGCCGTTGGTGAGGATGTCGGGTCCGTTTGCTTCCACCGGGCGGATGTGCGCGGCATCGACTTCCGCACGGCCGCCACCGTTAATGAGCTTCAGACCAGTGATTGCGCACCGTTTGTCATAGGCCTGCAAAACGAGCCGGCGAAACAGCCGATCGCGAACGATCCGCGACGAGAGCTGCGTAATTCGGTCGCGCTCGTGCTCAAAAAGGAACGGCGCCTGAGCCGTGTCTTCAAATCCGTCGGCAGGCAGCGTTACTGCCGGCTCACCCAACCGAGGCAGTTCGGGTTCATGTTCGTCCAGGCCAATCGACAGGATGCGATTGAAATCCGCCGCGGATATCGGGCGCACCGCGGCCTGTGCTCTACCGGAAATTCGTCCCTCCTCGTTCAGCAAGCCTCGCTCAATGACACCGTCCGGCCCGCTGAACGGAACGGCGTTGATGAAATCGAGGTAGCTGCCCGGTTCGATGAGTGCCAGGTACATGCCCGACACCTCCGGATCCGGAATGACTTGAGCTACCTTGGCGACAGCAAAATAGCCGCGGGTCGCCGCCATCTTGCGCGGCTCATAGTAGATGATCCATTCTCCGAGGCAAGCTTGCACGCGACCGAGATACTGGCGCGGGAACTGATATTGTTCTGCCGGCCTGTCTTTGTAGATCGAATCTGAGCGGTGGATGAAAACCCCGAATCCCATGTTTGATGCGTAGCACGACCAGATCGGTTGAGAATACGGCGCTTGTATCCTCCATTCAAAGAGAATTGATCATCAACAACTGGCGAGGAACGGTTGCAGGCGTCTGGGTTTCGAAGCGTGCTCATGATCAAGCCGCAGGCCACCAACCAGTATGAAAAAGCCCAACCCGCCAATTCGGTTTGCAGATGAGCGGCGACAGACGACGGCTAGCACAAACTTTCAATTGACCGTTTCCGATGGCGAGGCGACACTCGCAACCTGTAGCGAGGCAGGAGGAAAACGATGGACGACACAGACCGCTGGCGCGACATGGGAAGCGCACCGAGAGACGGTAGCCGGATCCTCGTCACAATTCGCCCGTCCGAACAGGGGCCGGCAGAAGTTGACCTCGCCTATTGGTCGAATGGCGATCAGTTCGGTGCAGAAGGCTGGCGCGCCTCTGACTCCTCGCCCGGGCATATCATCGAATATGCCGAGCCGGAATTGAAGTGTTGGATGCCGATGCCTTCGGCCAATCGTACCTCGATGCCCTCTCCCTGGGAAGGCGACGATGACCAGGAGCTCTACGGGTCGGGGATTTAAGAGATCGCGCGCGATATTGCGATGTTGCGGTACGCTGCGGGTGGAAAATCCAGTTGAAAATGACCCGAGACCGCCGACTCAGCGACGCCTTGAAGGCAGCCGCGCGAACGGCGTGTCGTCGATTCCGGCTTCCGTTCCACTTCAACGCAGGTGCCGTTTTCAATCGTGATTGGACATCGGCTGCGACCTGAGCGACGCTATTTTCGGGAGGCGGACCATCTATTTTTCCGGAGATAGGAGGCCGAAATGGAACAGTACGCATTAGACCAGTTGAAAAGCATCGCAACTGTCAGCCCGACCTGCAAGCGCCTTGAAATGACTTGGCGCGAACGGCTTGAACGCTGGGCCGAAAGTCTCGAAGGCAGCCCCAGACCGTTTCTCAAGACACTTCACGAAACCGAGTATCAGCCGATGGCCGATCGGCTTGCTCTCAGGGCTGACGGCACGCCGATCTCTGTTGCATTCGCGGATCCCATGCTGCGGGCGGCAGGAATGGAAAATGACAGTTATGGAGAGGCCAAACGGTTCTTCGAACTCAGCGATGAGCAATTGCACGATCTTGTGTGCTTCTGCCATTTCGGTGAACGCGTCAGCGCGGCAGTCGTCGCTCGCCGTTTGCGAAAGATGGCAGGCTGCAAACCAAGCGGGTTTTTCGCGCAGCTTCGTGCGTTCTTTGGCTGATTGAAGCGAAAGGCCACCATCTGACGTGCTGGTCGGGGATGCATCGATCCCCGTCGCGGATGGCACGCGCGACGCCCGACGCCGGACTGTCGGGTCGCTGCTCCTGCGGCATCGACTATGGCTGACATTTTGAGGGGGCAGATTTCTGGAGCAGTTGGTTCCTGCTGGTCAACTGGCGGGTCCAGGTTTTCTGCGCTGGCCGACCACGCCCCCCAGGGACTTGGGTCAGCGCGTTTACCAGCAGCACCATATCTATGTCAGCGTGCTGGGGAAAGATGCCTCGCCGAACGACTATCTATCCAGTCAGGCAGACGCTTGAAGAGGCCGTATCGCTACTTACCGCCAGCCAACCACGCGCTTGCCATTGTAAGTGATTTAACGGAAAATCCTCGGCGTGGCCCTTGAGGCCCGGGCAGCCTGCCATGATCGGAGAACGCCGTGCCTCTGAAAAACATTTTGGCCGCAGCAGCAATCGTCTTCATGACCCTCTCAGGATGCGCAACTAGCGGATCGGACAACACAACCTATGCACAGCCGCAGGGGATAGGCCCAGTTCGCGGTGAGATAGGCGGTTACTAGCCCATCGAGAGTGTTTCGACCGCTTTGGAAACACGGCCTGGCTGTTTACGACGAACCAACCTCGGCGCTCGATCCGATGTCATGGTCGCTGTCGCGGAGGAAGCCATGACGATGATGATGGTGACCCCACGAATGGGCTTTGCCCGCAAGCTCGCACAACGCGTGGTGTTCATGGATGCCGGCGGCAAGATCCTGCGCCACGAATTCCGCCCGTTACGTGACTCGGTCACGGCTCCGACGAGACCTCACCGCGTTTACCACCCACGGATCACAGGTGCTGCATCGCTCTGGCAGATCGGGAGTTCTTGCTGTCGTTGTGACATCGGGTCAGGCCAAAAGCGTCACAGTCTCGATGAGGGATATCTGGAATGTCGATCTTGCTCAGAGGTTTGTCCCTATTGGTCGGACTAACATTGGCGGCGCCCGCCTCTGGCACTTGCTTGAGCGCTAAAGAAACCAAACAGGGCGTGCTGCTTACCAGAGAAGTGCCTTTCTTTTCCGCGTTCTACAAGCCGGACGGTCCGGGTCTCACAGAACAACGGCTGATGGAGCGTAACCGTTCACTGCAGCCGGTGTCGGCTGTATATTTGCACCCCTTGCTCGTCGAAAAGAGAGTTAGTGCCAGCGGGACGCATGAGCTGAAATACGCGAATGCGATTGCGTTAGACGATCTACCACAGAAGAAGAATTGGCAATCCGAGACTACGCTTTTCATCAATGGCAAAAAATCCGTTTCGGGCGCCACTATAATTAGGTTCGACGGCTGGGGAGAAGAAACGATCGCGACTTGTTCCTACAAAGTTTGGGCCATCAACAGCCGCCTCCAACTGACGGGATTGCCTCCGATTATTTTTGAACAATACTATTCCCCCGAGCTTCGTCTCGTTCTTCGTTCGGTAAGGCTGGGCCCCTCCAACCAGCCGTTGAGCGAGGTTCGATTTGATCGGTTCCAAATTGGCTGGGGCAACTGATTGATCGTGAGGTCAGACTGCCAGTACGAAAGCAGCTTCGCGTCAATTTCCTGAACGCTGAGCGACCGCCTCCGAACTAAACTGATCTTCGGGAGACGGCCATTCGAGTAGATCTGATCGACAAAGCCAACCACGTGCGGGACCAACTCCGATCTCGCACTGCCGACCTTCTTAGCACCACACGTCATTGTTAGCTCAATTTGTTCAGCAGCGCGGTTCCTTTAAATCACTCGGCTTCATCGCCTGCCTTTGGAAATAGGTACAGGACATTCGATCCGTTCGATCGCGTGACAGTCCCGGTCGTTCGACGGCCGGAGCCTCGTTCTCCCACGCTTTGGATCGCCGATACGAGGCCCTCACGCTGGCGATAGTAGTCAGGCTTGGCAGGCAGCGTCAGACCGAACTCTTCGAGCATGCGCTCAATCAGGTCCATGGCCTCGGCTGCAAGACCCGCATAACCTTCCTGGCGCTTTTCAAAGAAGCCATCGTAGCCGGGCCTAGAGAGATCGAGGCTATCCAACGCATAGTTGAGGTTCTTGACCCGGTTCGACAGCCACAGGATTTCGTCTGACAACTCGGTAGTGAAAAGCTTCCAATCGGCGTCTTTCGGAAGCGAAAGGACGGGATCAGGAACGTGAAACACGAATTCGCCTTCATCCATCGGATTGAATTCTGGGATGTCCCGGACTGCCGCATAGCTCGCTCCGGCGAAGTCGTCGAGCGCCAACACCGTCATCATTGCCAGATTTCTCGCCTCGCTTCTTGGGCGTCGATTGATCTGCTTTCTTGCGAGCTGAATGACTGTGGGGATGCAAGCGCCAGCTGTTATGCCACCGGCAGCAATCAGCGCTCCCATTACCATTATTCCTTGAGTAGTTTCGAAGAATTGCGTCAAAAGTCACCTCATTCGATTGGAGATGCGGGCTGCGTCAAAAGCACGCGCAGACGGAATCAGAGCTGGTTTCCCTGACATCACTAGGCGTCTTTGCTGAGCACCGGCGGCAGCTTGCAAGGAGCTGTCAGTTCAAAATTGAAGTCACCATATCAAGTGAGATCGAACGGTATCGCTTTCAAGGACCATTTGTTGATTGAGTAGATCGGCCCCATCCTCACGCAAAAAGCCCCGCGGTTGTTGCGACCGCGGGGCTTCTTGTCGCCTCACCCGGGAGAGGGGTGTCAGGCGGCCTGTACTTTGCGGGTCGTGCGTGCCCATTCGGGCAGCCAGTCGCCGTGGGTGGCGAGCAGATCGTCGACCAGCGACCAGATCTGGTCGAGGTCGAGTTCGGCTGCCGTATGCGGATCCATCATCGCGGCGTGGTAGATATGCTCGCGATTTTCCGTCATCAGCGCCTGCACCGTCAGCTCCTGCACGTTGATGTTGGTGCGGATCAGCGCGGTTAGCTGCGGCGGCAGGTCGCCGATGAAGGTTGGCTGGATGCCGGAGGCATCGACGAGGCAGGGCACTTCGGCGGCGCAATTCGTCGGCAGCGAGGTGATGCAGCCATTGTTGCGGACATTGCCGTAGATCACCGAGGGCTCGCCGGTCCAGACCGAGTTGATGATCGAGGAGGCATATTCCTTCGACGGCTGGACCTCGATCTTGTCGGCCGAACGATAGGCCTCCGCCTGCCCTTTCCAGCGCTCGATCTGCTCGATGCAACGCTTCGGATATTCGTCGAGCGGAATACCGAATTTCTCGATCAGGTCGTCGCGGCCCTCCTTGATGAAATAGGGCGTGTATTCGGCGAAATGCTCCGAGCTTTCGGTGACGAAATAGCCGAGCCGCGTCAGCATCTCGTAGCGCACCTTGTTCGGGCAGCGCGGGTTCCAGCCGGGCTTCGGCGCGCTGCCCTCGCGATAGGCGCGCAAGAGGTCGGGATAGAGGTTGCGGTAGGAGCCGTCCGGCTGGCGATGCTCGAATTTGAGATAGAAGGCCATGTGGTTGATGCCGGCCGCGCGGTAGCGGATTTCCTCGTAGGGAATGTCGAGGTCGTGCGCCAGTTCCATCGCCGTGCCCTGCACCGAATGGCAGAGTCCGACCTGGCGAATGGTCGGATATTTCTCCGATATCGCCCAGGTGTTGATCGCCATCGGGTTGACATATTGCAGCATGATCGCCTCGGGGCAGACGGCAAGCATGTCCTCGCAGACCTTCCAGAGATGCGGCACGGTGCGAAGCCCGCGCATGATTCCGCCGACGCCGAGCGTATCGGCGATCGTCTGGCGCAGCCCGTATTTCTTCGGCACTTCGAAATCGGTGACCGTGCAGGGCTCATACCCGCCGATCTGGAAGGCGACGACGACGAAATCGGCGCCCGAAAGCGCCTTGCGCTGGTCGGAATAGGTTTCCGCCTTCGCCTTCACGCCAAGCGTCGAGATCAGCTTGTTGACGACGACGGCGCTTTCCTCCAGCCGCTGCGGGTTGAGATCCATCAAGGCGATCGTCGCACCCGACAGCGCCGGGCGCTGCAGCACGTCGCCGACGATGTTCTTCATGAAGACGGTGGAGCCTGCTCCGATAAAGGTGATTTTGGGATTTCTTGCCATTATAGCCTCCGGCATTCGGTAATCATGCTACCTCGAAAGCGGCCTTGACGAGCCGTTCGGTGTAGGCGGTCTTGGGATGGGTGAGAACCTCGTTGACAGGACCCTCTTCGACGATCTTGCCATGCTGCATGACGATGACGCGATGGCAGAGCGCCCTGACGACCTTGAGATCGTGGGAGATGAAGAGATAGCTCAGGCCACGTTCGTCCTGCAGCTTGCGCAGGAGTTCGATGATCTGCGCCTGGACGGAAAGGTCGAGCGCCGATGTCGGCTCGTCGAGCAGGATGAATTCCGGCTCGAGCGCGATGGCGCGGGCGATTGCGATGCGCTGGCGCTGGCCGCCGGAAAATTCATGCGGGAAACGCGACAGGATATTGCCCGGCATGCCGGCGGCAATCAGCGCCTCGCGCACCCGGTCCTGGCGTTCGCCCTTGGTCGCGCCCAGCCGGTTGACGACGAGCCCCTCCTCGATGATCTGGCCGATCGTCATGCGCGGGTTGAGCGATGAGAAAGGATCCTGGAACACCACCTGCATGCGGGCGCGCAAGGGCCGCATCTCGGCCCGGGACAGGCCATGGATAGGCTGGTTGTCGAAACGGATCTCGCCGCTGTCGGGTGTGTTCAGCCGCAGGATCGCCTGGCCGAATGTCGTCTTGCCGGAGCCGGATTCGCCGACGAGACCGAGCGTCTCATGGCGTCGGAGCGTCAGGTCGAGGCTGTCGACGGCGACAAGCTCACGCATCGCCGGCTTCAGAAAAGTACCGTGACGCATCATGAAGGAGACGCGCACGCCCTTGGCATCGAGGATCACATCCGACCCTTCCGGCAGCGGATTGGCCTGGCCGCGCGGCTCGGAGGCAAGCAGATGCTTGGTATAGGCGTCCTGCGGATTGGCAAACAGCGCTTCGGTGGTGTTGTGCTCGCGCACTTCGCCGTACTGCATCACATAGACATAATCCGAGAACTGCCGCACCACGGTCAGGTCGTGGGTGATGAGGATGACGGCCATCCCCAGTTCCTTCTGCAGGTTGCGGATGAGATTCAGGATCTGCGCCTGCACGGTGACGTCGAGCGCCGTCGTCGGCTCGTCGGCAATCAAAACATCGGGATCGTTGGCAAGCGCCATGGCAATCATCACGCGCTGGCGCTGGCCGCCGGAAAGCTGATGCGGATATTGCATGAGCCGCGCAGCAGGATCGGGGATCTGCACATGTTCGAGCAGTTCGAGCGCCCGCTTTTGCGCATCCCTCTTGCTGATCCGGCGATGCACGCGGATTGCCTCGACGATCTGGCTGCCGATCGTATAGATCGGGTTCAGCGAGCTCATCGGCTCCTGGAAGATCATCGAGATGCGGTCGCCGCGCAGCTTGCGGCGCGCCCGCTCGGAAAATTTCAAAATGTTGCTGCCGTCATAGGCAACCGTCGATTTCTCGGAGACGACGGCGCGCTTCGACAACAGTCCCATCACCGTTCGCGCCGTCACCGATTTACCCGAACCGGATTCGCCGACGATCGCGATCGTCTCGCCGCGATAGAGCTGAAAGGAGACATCCTTGACGGCTTCGACCATGCCGTCTTCGACCTTGAAATTCACCGCCACATTGCGGGCGTCGATGATCGGCGTGTCCGAACGGCCATCATGGTCGTGGCGGACGGGCGGGGCGAAGGAATTGACCAATGCAAGAGCCATATCAATCACCTCAATAAGGATCGACCGCGTCGCGCAATCCGTCGCCGAGCGCATTGAATGCGAAGACGGTGACGAGCACGAAGCCGACGGGGGAGAGGATCCAGGGATAGGAGCCGATCACCGAATAGGTCGCCGTATCCTGCAGCATCAGCCCCCAGGAGATCAGCGGCGGCTTGACCGCAAAGCCGAGGAAACCGAGGAAGGATTCCAAGAGCACGACGCTCGGTATATGCAGCGTCACCGCGACGATGACGTGGCTCATCACATTCGGGAAGATATGCTGCATGATGATGCGCGTGTCGGTAGCGCCGACGGCCATGGCTGCCCGGACATAATCGATGCGGGCAAGTGCTAAGGTCTTGCCGCGCACCTCGCGCGACATCTGCGCCCAGCCGAGCGCCGACATCACGGCAATGACGAAGGCCAGGAAGACGTTGGTCGGCGCCGTCACCGGGATCAGCGAGGTCAGCGCCAGATAGAGCGGCAGCTGCGGGAAGGCGAGTACCAGTTCGACGAAACGCTGCAACCAGATATCGAAGGTGCCGCCGAAATAGCCCGATACCATGCCGACGGTCGTGCCGATGATGGTGACGATGAAGACCACCGTCAGGGCAATGGTCAGCGAAATACGCGAGCCGATGATGGCGCGCGACAGCACGTCGCGGCCGAACTTGTCGGTGCCGAGGAAATGCACCGGCTGGCCGTCGGTCGAGCCGAAGAAGTGCCGGCTGGCGGGGATCAGGCCGAAGAGTTGGTATTCCGCGCCTTTGACGAAGAAGCCGAGCAGCCGCGGGTTATCGTAGTCGATGCCGACGATCGGCTGGAAGGTGACGGGGTCGAGCTCTTCGGAATCGGAGAGCGCATAGACGCGCGGCTGGAAGACGAAATTGCCGTCCTTGTCGTGGAAGCTCATCACCTGCGGCGGCGCGAAGCCGACATCGGTCGCCTTCGGGTCCATCGGCGCAAAGAAATCGGCAAAGATCGCCATGACGATCAACAGCACGACGAGCACCAGCCCTGCCATGCCGGTCCAGGAGCGCCTCAGCCGGCGCCAGACAAGGGCGATATAGCTTTCATGCCCACGCGATGGCTTGTTGATGGAAAGTTCTGTCGTCGGCGGAGGTGGCGCGGAGTCGAAAGCCAGCATCTCAGGCTCCTCCATATTGGCGGACACGGGGATCGAGCAGGGCGAGCAGCATGTCGGCAATGATGTTGCCGACGATCAGCGTCGCTGACAGCACCATCATGAAGGTGGCGGTGACATAGACGTCACCGACCGCCATCGAGCCGACGATCGCCGGGCCGACGGTCGGTAAGGCGAAAATGATCGCGGTTTCGATCTCGCCGGTCAGCATGTAGGGCAGCACGACGCCCTGGTACATCACCAGCGGGTGCAGCGCGTTCGGCACCGCATGGCGCATCACCACGGCTGCGCCGGAAAGCCCCTTGGCCTTGGCCGTCTCGACATATTGGGCATTCAGCGTATCGAGCAGATTGCCGCGCATGACGCGCATATTGTAGGCAAGCCCGCCGAAGGTGGCGATCGCCACGACCGGCCAGACATGGTGAATCAGATCGGCGAACTTCGCCCACGACCAGGGCGCGCCGCCATATTGCGGCGAGAAGAAGCTGCCGATTTCGGAGACGTTAAGCTGGAAAACCAGGAGATAGACGATGATCAGCGCCATCAGGAAGCGCGGCACCGTCATGCCGAGGAAAGAAATTCCCGAAAGCAGGCTGTCGATCCAGCTATATTGTCGCGTCGCCGCCCAGATGCCGAAGCCGATGCCGAGCACCGAGGCAAGGAGATGGCAGACGAGCGCCAGAAGCAATGTCCGCGGCAGGCGTTCGCCGACGACATCGGCGACCGGCTTGTTGTAAAACATGCTGTAGCCGAAATCACCGCGGGTCACTATCCCGCCGATCCAGTTGACGTATTGGACGACCATCGGCTTGTCGAGGCCGTGTTCGACCCGGTAGAGCTGCGCCTGCGCTTCGGCCTGGGCATAGGACGCGCCGCCCTGGTTGATCAGCTGGGATCTTATATAATCGGCGTAGTCGCCGGGTGGTGCCTGGATGATCGCGAAGGTCACCACGCTCAGGATGAAGAGAATGGGAATCGCAGAGGCTATGCGCACGAGCAGGAATCGTAACATCGAACGGTTCGCTTCTCCTTGCCGCCAGTCGCTCCTTGTCAGCGCGGCCGGCTTGTTGGTCATGTCAGGCCGCGCGCGGCGCGCGCGGCCTGGAGCTCACTTCAGCTGGGAGGGAGCTTAGTTTATCGGGCCCTTTTCGCCGGGCTTGCCGGGCAGTTGTTCGGGGAACAGCTCGTATTTGCCCTGCTTGTCCGCAGCCACCCACAGGCGTTCGCGGATCACCGAATCTTCAGCCCAGTTGAACATCATGATCGGCGTACCCTGGGGCACGTTGGAGAACCGCTTGTTGACGATCAGGGCGCCCGGATATTCCGTCAGGCCGACGGTGTTGACGTGCTCCGTCGAGATCTTCTGATACTGCTTCATCAAATCGACGCGCTCGTCGTTGTTCTGGCTCGTCCTGAACTTGTTGACGACATCGACAAGCTCCTTTTCGAAGGGCATCAGATCGAGCTGGTCATCCTTGCCGGCGCGATGGTGCCAGCTGGTGCGCGGACCGACAGGGGCAAGCTGTTCGGTGTTCTGCACCACCGACGACAGCTCCGTCGTGTTGCGCTGGATCAGCCAGTCGAAGCGGCCGGCATAATGGGCGTCGTCACGCTTGGCACCGTCGAGCGCATTGATGACGATCTTCAGCCCGAGCTTCTCCATCTGGCCGACGACACCTTCGGCAAGGCTCTTGTCGGTCGTGTACTGATTGTTGATCAGCATGACGATTTCGACATCCTTGCCGCCCGCCGTGCCGGCCGGGAAGTTCACGATGCCATTGCCATCCGTATCCTTGAGGCCGGCTTTGGCGAGTTCCGCCTTGGCGCCCTTCAAATCAAAGGGATAGTAGACGGTCGAGTTGCGGTCGTAGAAGCTGGTGCCGGAGGAGAGCCCGCCCGGATAGATCGCCGTGAACGGCCCCTTGACCAGCGAGTCGCCGATCGCCTTGCGATCGAGCGCCATGGTGACGGCCTTGCGGAAGTCCTCGTTGCGGTTCAATTCGCGGATCGCCTCACCGCGCTCGTCCGGGTTGCCCCAGCCGTTGGCGGAGAAGTTCATGCGCAAGTTATAGCCGATCAGGCGCGGGCCGAAGGCAAGCCGGGCGGGCGCCGTTTTTTCGGCGGCGCGCTTCAGCGACGCGACGAAGTTTTCCGGCTGCTCGAGGTTGGAGAAATCGGCGGATCCTGCGACGGCCTGAACGTCACGGTCGGCCCAGGTCGAGAGCTTGTAGTGCAGCTCGTTCAGATAAGGCAGCTGATCGCCCTTCTCGTCGACCTTCCAGTAATAGGGGTTGCGGCGCATGACGATGATGTCGTCCGGGCGATATTCGACCGGTACCCAGGCGCCCATGACCGGCATGTTCATGAACTCGGGCGGGAAGGCGTTCTTGAACTGGTCGTAGGTGTTCTTCGAATATTTCGGATGCTGCGCCTTCAGGATATGCGACGGACCCGGGCAGAAATTCGGGTAGGACATCGTGTAGAGATATTGCTTCGGGAAGGCCTCCTTGAAGGTCCATTCGACAGTGTAATCGTCGACCTTCTTCAGGGTCGTCCCGGCGCCGAAAGCTTCCGGCGAGGCGCCGCCGCCGAGCGGCGAGACGTTCGGGTCGATGACTTCATCGTCCCAGTAGAACATGATGTCGTCGGCGTTGAACGGCGCGCCGTCGGACCATTTGGCGCCTTCGATCAGGTGCATGGTCAGCTTGTGGCCGTCTTGCGACCAATCCCAGCTCTTGGCAAGGTTCGGCAGCGGCTCGGTGTCGGAGGCCTGCACCTGGAACAGCGGCGCGGTGCGCGTCAGGCATTCGGAAAGGCCGATATCGATGCCGCCCCAGCCCTGCGTCTGGCCGGCGCCGTAGTTCCAGCCTTCCGGCCGGCCGCCGATGACGTGGCGCATGGTATCGCCGTAGACTCCGATACCGTCCGGCATATTGCCGGTCTTGAAGACCAGCGGTTCCTTCGGCAGCCGGTCCTTGACCGGCGGCAGCTTGCCGGTGGCGACGAAATTCTTCGTGACCCAGTCGGGCTCGTGATATTCGGGCAGCGCCTTGAACTCCAGGATGGAGTCGCGCGCGACATAATTGATCTTGCCTTCGGCCGGAAAGTCCGCCGGTTTCGGTGGAACGGTTGGCTCGGAGGCATATGCATTCAGCGCCGCGGCTGAGACGCTGAGCGCCAGTCCGGCCAGAATGCTTGCGTTACGGAAATTCATCATCGTTTCTCCCTCTTGTTCCGGAGCGCGATCACGCAGCTCCTTTCTCCTCGAACACATGAAACCGGGCCGGACGCCGCGGATTTCCCTCCCGGAAACCCCCGGCAACCCATGCTTCACGAAAATCAGACGGCCTGTTTCAGCGCCGCCTTTTCCGCGCGCAGCTCCTCGATCGAGCGAACGTTGCGGCGTGCGGCCCCCGCCCAGTCGCGGGTCTGCACCTTCGATTTCGACAGCCGCTCCTTGGCGGCCGGCACGGCATGGGCATATTGCGGCAGCCAGGGCGCCTGGGCAACGACCATCTCGTCGACCATCTGCCAGACCTCTTCAGGCGTCGAGACGGCGCCGACCAACGGATCGTGCAGCACGGCAAGCTTCAGAAGGTCGATATCGCCCGATATGGCCACATGCACCGACATGCGCTGGACGTTAATCGAGGAAATGCAGGTGGCGGCGCAGGCTTCCGGCAGGGTGACGCCGGAGACCATGTTGATGCCGAAGCGATCGACGAAGCCGGGCGATTCGATGATCGCATCCGAAGGCAGGTTGGTAATGACACCATTGTTCTTGACGTTGAAATGGCCACGATAGACCCGGTTCGTCTCCAGCGCCTCGAGGATGTGGCTCGCATGTTCGTTCGAGCGCTTGGCGGGATCGATCGGCTGCGAGGCAGATTCCAGGAATTGCGGATATTCCGTCTCGAACCAGTTGCGCGTTTCCGTCGAATGACGAAGGTAGCCGCCGGTCTCGCCGTGGATCCAGTCGGACATGTCGATCCAGCGGGTGATCTCGTCCGGCCGCTTGCGATACCACGGCAGGTATTCCGAGAGATGGCCGTTGCTTTCGGTGGAATAGACGCCGAAACGCTTCAGCACGTCGATGCGCAGTTTCTCCTGTTGCGAATAGACCGGATGCGCCTCGAAGGCGGCGATCAGCTCGTCCTTGCCGATCCTGCGGCCGTTGAGGCGCAGGTCGATGAACCAGGTCTGGTGGTTGATGCCGGAGCAGATATAGTCGAGTTCGTTCACCGACTTCGCGCCAAGCACCTCGGCGATCTGTTCGGCGCCGTGCTGGACGCCGTGGCACAGGCCGACGGTATCGACCTTGCCGTATTCGATCGCCGCCCAGGTGTTCATCGCCATCGGGTTGGCATAGTTCAGGAATTTCGCGCCGGGCTCCGCCACTTCGCGGATATCCTTGCAGAAGTCGAGGATGACGGGGATGTTGCGCTGGCCATAGAGGATGCCGCCGGCGCAGATCGTATCGCCGACGCACTGGTCGATGCCATATTTCAGCGGGATTCTGATATCATCCGCATAGGCCTCAAGCCCGCCGACCCGAACGCAGCTGATGATGTAGCGTGCGCCTTCCAACGCCTGGCGCCGGTTGGTCGTCGCCGTCACTTTCGTCGGCAGTCCGTTCGCCTCGACGACGCGATCGAGGATCGCCTTGATCATCTCAAGATTGTGTTCACTCAGATCGGTCAGCGCGAATTCGACGTCGCGAAACTCTGGAACGCACAATATGTCGGTGAACAGCTTCTTGGTGAACCCGACGCTGCCCGCACCGATGATAGCGATTTTGAAACTCATGATCTTCACCTCGACCCAATCGAATGCTAAGGAAAAGAAGGCCATGGAGGATCAGGCCGCATGCTGACGCATGTGGCTGAAAACGCCGCAAAATCTGTCTTTTTCCTCCCGGCCGCTCTGTCGGCCGTGGTCTCTTCCTCTTGTCGAGCGGGATTATGCCCGAAATCGACAGGGCGACCAGAGAAGGATTATGCTTTCGGGGGTAATTTTGTGCTGCAGGATTTGATCGCCAACGGACAGTCGATGAGGACGGTTTCGCTGCCTCGAGGCCGCCAGCGATTGCATGCCATGCCGACCAGCGCCGGTTATGAAGTGCGCGAGAACGAGAGCTATGACTGGGACGGCCGCCGGCGCGGCCAGACCCCCTTCACCGTGCTGCAGCACACGATCAGCGGCAGCGGCCAGCTCCGCTACCAGAACCGCAACTATCGCCTTCTGGGCGGCGACACGCTGCTCGTTCTGGTGCCGCACAATCATCGCTACTGGCTGGAGAAGGGCGACCGCTGGGAATATTTCTGGATCTCGATGAACGGCGAGGAAACGCTGCGCATCCACCAGATGGTGCTGTCGACCGCCGGCCCGGTGCTGAAGCTGCAGCCCTCGACCATCGATCATCTTGCCGATTGCAGCCTGCGCCTGGTCAAGGGCGCGACATCGCCGGGTGCTGCCTCGGCGATCGCCTATGAAGCGGCGATGGCGCTCTACGACGATGTCTTCGGTTCGCCGGCCTTTGCCGCCGAGCTCAGCCTCATGCAGCCGGTGATCGACCATATCAATGCCAATCTCGAAAAGCCGCTGCCGGTCAGCGAGCTTGCCGGCATCGTCGGCCTCAGCCGCGCGCATTTCTCGCGCAGCTTTGCCGAGAGCGAGGGCATGCCGCCAGCCGAATTCGTGCTGCAGCAGCGCCTGCAGCGTGCCGTCAAGCTTTTAACCAAGGCGGATTTCCTGCCGGTCAAGGAAGTCGCCATCATGTGCGGCTTCGAAGACCCCAACTATTTCTCAAAGGTCTTCCGCCGCGTCTACGGCACCAACCCCACCGAATTCCGCACGACCGGCATGTATGCCAGCATCGGAAAGCTGAGATAGCCGGCCACCCGCTAAACCAGTGGCCTCAGGCCCGCACCTCGAACACCATGTTGAACGGCGTTTCCGTGGCGCGACGGAAATGGGTGAATCCGGCGTCGAGCGCGACCTTTCGGAGTTTCATTTCTCCCGCTTGCGCGCCAAGCCCAAGCCCCACCTCCTGAGAGAGCGATGCCGGCGTGCAGATCATCGTCGACGCGCCGTAATAGACGCGTCCCACAGGATTGAGATTGTCCTTGAGATGGTCATGGGCAAAGGGCTCGACGATCAGCCATGTCCCGTTCGGCCCAAGCGTTTCCTTGACATGCCGGCCGGCGCCGACCGGATCGCCCATGTCGTGAAGGCAGTCGAACATGGCGACCATGTCATAGCCGCGCCCCGGAAATTCCGCCGCCGAGCCCTTCTCGAAGGTCACACGGTCAGAAACGCCCGCATCTTCGGCGGCCGCCTTTGCTCTTTCGATCGACGGGCCGTGATAGTCGAAGCCGGTAAAGCGGGAAGCAGGATAGGCCTGCGCCATCAGGATGGTCGAGGCGCCATGGCCGCAGCCGACATCGGCGACACTGGCGCCGGCCTTGAGCTTTTCTTCGACCCCGGCAAGAGCCGGTATCCATTCGTTGACGAGATGGCTGTTGTAGCCAGGTCGAAAGAACCGCTCGGTTCCCCGAAAGAGGCAGGTGCTGTGCTCATGCCAGCCGAGACCCTTGCCGGTGCGGAAGGCATCGGCGACCTTCGGCTCGTCCATCCACATGGATTGGACGACCTCGAAGGCGCCGACGAAAAAGGCGGGGCTGTTTTCCTCGGCAAATACCATCGCCTGTTCCGGCGTCAGGCTGAAACGATCCGTCTTTTCATCGTAAGCGACATAGTCCGCGGCCGCCTGGGCGCTTAGCCACTCCCTGAGATAACGCTCCCTTATCCCTGTCTTCTTGGCAAGATCCTGGACGCTCATCGGCGTTCCGTCGGCCATCGCCTTGAAGATTCCGACCTTATCGCCAAGCACGACCAATACACCGGAAACGGCGGCGCCGACGTCGCCAACAAGACGACCGACAAGTGCATCGAGTTTTTGCATATCTGGCTCACGCATTATAACCTCCCGAGTGCGTGATAAAGACAATCTAAATTAGACTCTAATAATATTCAGTCAATCAATCTTCCCTTTCGCCAGATGTTAAAGGTCGAAAGGATGGAATAGGCAGGTCCATTCAAAGGCTCACAACGTCCTATGCCGTCATGCACCTGCTCTCGTCATCGCTTGTATCGAGATTGCATTTTTAATATAATCTGCCCGAGGCAGAATCACACTTTTGATGCAAGGTTATTGGTTTGTATCTATCCTCCGCTCAATGCCGCGCGGCTCGGGCCCTTTTGGCATGGTCTCAGGACGATCTCTCATCGGCCTCGAAAGTCGCCAAAGCGACGATTGCTAATTTCGAGGCCGGCAAGCGCTCTCCCTATGATCGGACCCTTCAGGATGTGAAGCACGCGCTGGAAGTCGCAGGCGTTGTTTTCATCCCTGAAAATGGTGGGGGTGCGGGCGTTCGCCTTGCAAAGCGCGCGGATGCCTCGATCGACACGAATGAGATCGAGACGGTTCAATATGAAGAATATCTCAAAAACGACGCACCGCCCGGTGCAGGTGGCTGAATGATGGCGAAAAAAGAAAAGCTCGAACACTCCGAACTGGCGGGAGAATTCACCGATGACGGGATCACCGTGCTCGTCGATATCTTCCGCACATCGGGCAGCAATGAAGACTGGACGATGGAAGTGGTCACGCAAGCGGAAGACCTGATCCGCTGGGACGAGCCATTTGCGACTGACCGGGATGCCTTCGACGAATTCCTGGCCGTCGTCGCGCGCAACGGCATTCGATCGTTTCTCGAAGATGAAGAGCCGTCCGTCCATTGAGGAATATCCCGTGAAAAGTATCAATGATCTCGTCGCATCAGCGAAAACCGTCTGCGATCGATACCGGGCCGGGCGGATGGAGCGCGAGACCGTGCGGGAATGGGTCCTCGGACTCGGCGTCTATCCGCCGCCGCATGGAGAGCGAGTACGGGAAGCGGCGGAATGGTTCCGCTTGCACAATCGTGAGCCCGTTTCCGAAGACATCGTGTTGGTGGACATCGACCGGCTTGCGGCGATTTCAGCGCCTTGAACCCCCGGACAGGCTAGCCGCAAGGGCTCGCCATATCCGATCGCCGCGAGTCATTGCCAGACCGTTCGATGCGGAATGGATCGCAGCCGTGCCGGCGCTGTTTGGCGGTTGCCTCGCCGCCTCGATCCCGGACTGGCGCAATTACGCCGGTACTAGGCGGCGTAGGACCAATGACGATCATGAGCCTTATGCATAATACCCTCATCGCAGCTGCCATGCGGAGCGGTCTGGGGGTTCCGCAGCTTCGGCAAATGTGACACTCCTTACGAGGCTGGCATGGCTGCTGCATCTCGCGCGAAGCGTACGTCAAGCGCGGCTAGGGTATTTTAATTCGTGCGATAAATAGAAGGAACAGCACGTGGCAGCATTTCCGGAAAAGGCGAAGGTCGTCATCATCGGGCTCGGCGGTATCGTCGGCGCCTCCATCGCGCATCATCTCGTCGAGCGGGGATGGGACGATATCGTCGGCATCGATAAGTCGGGCATACCGACAGATATCGGCTCGACAGCCCATGCCTCGGACTTCTGTTACACCACCAGCCACGACTATCTGTCGGTCTGGACTACGCAATATTCGATCGATTTCTACGAGAAGATGGGCCATTACGCCCGCATCGGCGGCCTCGAAGTGGCGCGCACCGGCGACGATGCCTGGATGGAGGAAATCAAGCGCAAGCTATCCTCGGCACGGGCTTTCGGCACACGCGCTCATTATGTCAGCCCTTCCGAGATCAAGGAGAAGTTCCCGCTGATCGAGGAAGATCAGGTGATGGGCGGCCTTTACGATCCGGATGCCGGCCTCGTCATTCCGCGCTCGCAGACCGTTGCCGGCAAGCTGGTCGATGCCGCCGAAAAGGCCGGCAAGCTGCAGGTGTTCGGCAACACGCCGGCGAAGTCGCTGATCGTCGAAGGCGGTCGCATCAAGGGCGTCGTCACCCATCGCGGCACGATCATGGCCGACCACGTCATCGTCTGTGCCGGCCTCTGGGGCCGCCTGATCGCGGAGATGGTCGGCGAAGACCTGCCGGTCATGCCGGTCGACCACCCGCTCACCTTCTTCGGTCCGTATAACGAATTTGAAGGCACCGGCAAGGAAATCGGCTTCCCGCTGCTGCGCGACCAGGGCAACTCCGCCTATATGCGCGATACCGGCGACCCGGCGACGACGGAGGGCGGTCAGATCGAGTGGGGCTACTACGAAGCCACCAATCCGCGCATGTGCCATCCGCGCGATCTTCTCGAAAAACACGAAGCGCGCCTTTCGCCCTCGCAGCGTGATCTCGAAATGGAACAGATCATCGAGCCGCTCGAACGCGCCATGGAACTGACGCCGATCCTCGGCGAACTCGGCTATAACGAAGGTCACTCCTTCAACGGCCTGCTGCAAGTTTCCGCCGGCGGCGGCGCCTCCTGCGGCGAAAGCCAGAAGGTGCGCGGCCTCTGGTATTGCGTTGCCATCTGGGTCAAGGACGGCCCGGGCTACGGCAAGCTGATCGCCGACTGGATGACCGATGGCCGTACTGAAATCGATCACAACAGCATCGACTACGCCCGCTTCTATCCGCATCAGTTGACGGAAGAGTTCATCGAGGGCCGCTGCTTCGAAGCCGCCCAGAAGATCTATTTCCCGGCTGTTCACACCCGCGAACCCTATGCATCCGGCCGCAACGCCAAACGCTCGCCCTTCTACGAGCGCGAAAAGGAGCTTGGCGGCTACTTCATGGAACTTGGCGGCTGGGAGCGTGCGCATGGCTACGCCGCCAACGAGCACCTTCTGGAGAAATACGCCGACCGCGTCCCGGTTCGCGAGAATGAATGGGACAGCCGCCATTTCTGGCGCGTATCGAATGCCGAGCATCTGGCGATGAGCGAGGATTGCGGCATCGTCAATCTCAGCCACTTCCACATGGTCGATATCGAGGGCCCTGACCACGTCGAACTGATGGAATGGCTTTGCGCCGCCAAGATCGGCGGCGACGCAAACATCGGCAAGGGCATTTACACCCACTTCCTCGACGACGAAGGCATGGTCCGCGCTGACTTCACTGTCTTCCGCATGGCCGACCGCTGCCGTCTCGTCAACGGTGCCGATGCCGGCCCGCGCGACTTGCACTACATGAAGCGCGTCGCCGAAGACCGCGGCCTTGACGTGATCATCACCGACGTCTCGGAAAAATTCGTGACGATCGGCATCTGGGGTCCGAAC
Organism: Rhizobium sp. LARHSG275; assembly: GCF_052871115.1. Classification (NCBI taxonomy): domain Bacteria; kingdom Pseudomonadati; phylum Pseudomonadota; class Alphaproteobacteria; order Hyphomicrobiales; family Rhizobiaceae; genus Rhizobium; species Rhizobium sp. LARHSG275. Next base: position 148,709 of record NZ_JBIXJN010000001.1, read on the forward strand.
GCGCGCGACACGCTGAAGAAGGCTGTGGCCGATCCGGCCGGGCTCGATCAGGAAAACTTCGCCTTTGCGGCGATCAAACCGATCGAAATCGCAGGTAGACCCGTCACTGCCTTCCGCATCTCTTATGTCGGCGAGCAGGGTTGGGAACTGCACATGAAGTACGAAGACGGCCTCGCCGTCTGGGATGCGCTGCGCGCGACCGGCGTGATGGCTTTCGGCGTCGAGACCTATGCGAACTCGCGCCGCATGGAAAAGAGCCTGCGCCTGCAGAACGCCGATCTCCTGACCCAGTACAACCTGATCGAAGCCGATCTCGCCCGTCCGAAGGTCAAGGAAGCCGATTTCCGCGGCAAGGCAAAACATCTGGAATACAAGGCGCGTGAGCACCAGCCGGCCATGCTCTGCACGCTTGTGATGACCGAGAATACCGACAAGTCGGGCGTGAAGCGTTATCCCGTCGGAAACCTGCCGGTTGTCGATCCCGCCACGGGAGAGGTTCTGGTCGACGAGCTCGGCCGCCGGTCCTACACGACCTCGATCGCCTATGGCCCGACGGTCGGCAAGAACATTGCCTTGGCCTATCTGCCCTGGTCGCATTGCCAGGTCGGACGCAAGTTGAATGTCGAGTATTTTGCCGAGAGCTATCCGGTGGAGGTCGTCGGCGTCGGCTACAAGCCGATCTATGACCCAGAAAATCTGAAGCCGCGCAGCTAACGCGTCGGCGCGAAGATCGGACTCGATTTTCGGGAAAGCCGATGCGAGGATTGAAAGTGTTACAGCGCCGCCCGTCTGAAGAGACGCGCGGCGCTGTAAGCGCTCAAGTGGGTAGACGATGCTCGATAATCTCACATGGTCCGGAGTGCTTGCCGATCCTGTCGTCCAGGCCGGGACGCTGGCCGTGGTCGGCGCGGTGATCACCCGAATAGCCCTTCGGCCCTTCCCAAGCTGGAAGCTCGCCGGCCAGGTGTTCTTCTTCGCGGCGCTGACAGTCCTGCTGCTCTATCACGACATCGTACCCTACGAAGTCGGGCCGGCGCCGGCTTCGACCTTCGAACGCGTCTTCATCGCCCTTGCCAAGGTGGTCTGGTGGATCAATGCCGCCTGGGCGTTGATCGCCTTCGTCCGCGTCTTCCTGATCTTCGAGCGTCAACCACGCGAAGGACGCCTCGTTCAGGATCTGGTCATCGGCCTGATCTACCTCGGCGCGATCCTCTCGGTGGTCGCCTATGTCTTCAGCTTTCCCGTCGGCACGCTGATCGCCACATCAGGCGTCCTTGCCGTCATCCTCGGCCTGGCGATGCAAAGCACCCTGAGCGACGTCTTTTCCGGCATCGCGCTCAATCTCGGCCGGCCCTATACGATCGGCGACTGGATCGTCCTGAATGACGGCATTGAAGGCCGTGTCGTCGAAACCAACTGGCGCTCCACCCATCTGCTGAACGGCTCCAACGACCTCGTCATCTTGCCCAACAGTTTTCTGGCCAAGGTCGGGCTGACCAATCTCAGCAGTCCCGACCGAAGTCACGGCGCGACGCTGACGGTCCGCGTCGTGCCGACGATCGGGCCGTCGGCGATCATCGACGTCATGCGCGCCGTGCTATTGAGCAGCGACTCGATCCTGACTGAGCCGAAACCCGGCGTTCAGATCAAATCACTGACATCGGATGCAGTGGAGCTGGAGCTCTCCTTCCGCGTCAGGGATATCGGCCAGACGGGACCGGCGAAGAACGAGATATTCGATCTCATTTACCGCCATATCAAGGCCGCGGGCCTCATCTTGGCACGACCGCTCGACGCCGCAGGCCCTCCGCCCGACCAGTTGCAGTCGGAAGAGGTGATGAGGCCGCACCGGCCGACGCCGCTCAAGCTTCTCGACGCCATCCCGTTGTTTTCCTCACTGACCGAGGACGAGAAGGAAACGCTCGCGGCCTCGATGACGCGGCGGACCTTCAAGAAGGATGCCATCCTCATCGAACAGGGCGATACGGTTGCATCGCTGATGATCGTGCGCAGCGGTGCGCTCATCGCGACACGGCAGGAAGGCCACAAGGAAATCGAACTCGGCCGGCTGGCGCCGGGCGATTATTTCGGCGAAAGCGGACTGCTGATCGGCGTCGGCGAGGCCGCCAGCCTGCGGGCGCTGACTTTCGTCGTTGTCTACGAGATTGCCCAGGCAAGCCTGACGCCGCTGCTGCACGACCGACCCGCCATCGCCGAAGAGCTTGCCGCCACGCTCGCACACCGGATCGAGACCGGTCAGCATTCCTTCGCGGCCGAGGGCGCGACGTTGCATGGCCGCTCGGTGAGTTCGCTGGTGACGCGTATCCGCCACCTGTTCAAAGTGCCGCAATAGCTGTCCCAGACGCGCGGCGCTGTAGACTATTTCCGCTGAAACTTCTTCCGTGCCGCGCGCGCCAGGCTCTCGGCAAGGATCAGCAGGCAGGCGAGCAGAAAAAGAACGGCAACAAGCAGCGCATCGACGTGGACGAATTTCACCAGAACGGCGACGGCGGCGATTAACAGCAGCGCCAACAGCGCCAGGGCGCCGTCGTCGATGAACATGCCGAAGAGTTCCTTGAGCGCGATGGTAAGAATATTCATCACGCGGTGACCTCGGCGCGGGTATTGAAATACTGGCGCAGCATCCGGACTGCAGCGAAGGAAAAGACGGCGAGGACGGCAAGAATCGCCAGGAGCGAAAGGTCGGCGCCCGGCCAGTCGGCGCCCACCCCCTCGCCAACCCAGAATATGCCGAAGGCGCTGAGCAGCAGGCCGACGACGAATTTCAGGCTGTTTTCCGGAACCGCAGAGAGCGGTTTGTGCACGAAGATGCCGATGACGAGTACCAGCAGGCAGGCTGCGGCCGCACCGAGGCTGGCATAGCCGATCATGCCGTGCCCGGCGCCGGTGGCGATGACGATGAACACCACTTCGATCCCCTCCAGCAGCACGGCCTTGAAAGCCGCGGTCCCCGCCAGGAAATTGGCACGGCGCTCGGCGGATTGGCGCCGCAGGCTATCGGTCTCGGCCGCGAACGCCCTCTCCTCGTCGTGCAGCGCGATGAAACCCGAAGCCCGCAGGATCGCCTTGCGCAACCAGCGCAGGCCGAAAAGAACGAGCAGCGTCCCGATCACGAACTGCATCAGCTCGATCGGAATAAGGCCGAGCAGCGGACCGAGCGCCAGCACGAGAAGGGCGAGAAGGGCAAGCGCAAGACCGGTGCCGATGAAGGCCGGACGCCAGCTCTGCGTGACGCCGACGGCGAGGATGATGGTGAAGGCTTCAACGACCTCGACGAAGGAGCCGAGAAACGCGGCCGTGACCGTCGAGGTGATCGTTGTCAAAGTCGTCATGGTGCTTGTCCGCTATGCCGGGGAATCACGTATCGGCCTTACTTTTCTTACTGTTTTCCCGCTTCCGCAACATCATCTGGCACGCGGCTCGGAACGAACCGCTTCGAAATCAGCCAGCAGCCGAGCGCCCAGAGCGCGCCGGCGCACCATCCTGCCAAGACGTCAGTGGGGTAATGGACACCGAGATAGATCCGACTCAAACCGATGATGACGGCGAGAAAGACGCCGGTGCCCATAACAAAAATTCGTGTCGACTGGTAACGCTGCGTTCGCGCCAGCAGCGCGCCCAGCGTCAGATAGGTCACTGCCGAGACCATCGCATGTCCGGAGGGAAAACTGAGATCGCTCACCTCGACCAGGTGCGGCACGATATCGGGGCGCGGCCGAGCGACGAGGATCTTCAGGAGCGTGCTCGCGAGCCAGCCGGTCAGCACGGAGGAAAAGACAAAGATCGCGATCGGCCAGCGCCGGTCGAGCAGAAGATAGACGGTAACGAGAACGGTCATTAGCGAGAGAACGGTGATGCCGCCGAGGCTGGTGATATCGTCGACGGCATGCGTCAGCCAGCCAGGACCAATCGGCACGGCAAGTTCGCCCGGCCGTCGCAAAGCCAACAGGATCGCCTCGTCGAAGCGGAATGTCTCACCCTCCAGGACTTCGCTCGTCAGCCGCTGGAGCACGAACAGTCCACCGGCGATCGATGCCACCATGATCAGTGTCAGCGGCTCATATGCATTGAGCCTCGCCAAGAATCCCCGTCGTTGAACCTCACTCATGCCTGCCGTAGAACCTCCCTTATAATAATGTCGGTCCTCGCCAGATTGGCAATGCAGAACGAGGATTCAAGGCCTTACTGCCATCAAGGCGCTCCCGAGAGGAGTTTTTCGGTTGGCGAGGCCAGCGATTATGCTTCATCAACGCCATTGGCGAGATGGTGATCGCCCTGAATCGGTCGCGGTCAGGCAAAGGACTGCTGCCGATGCAACGCCGACCGTCGTTCTTCGAGCGCGCATGGTCTTCGGCCCTATCAGGTCACAATCCCAACGCCTTGTTGATGGCCGCAATCAGCGCGGCTCCGGAAAACTGCTTCTGCAGATAAGCAACGCATCCCACCTTTTCCGCCTCTGCCTTCACGGAGGCGGTTTCCAGTGCCGTGATGAAAATCACCGGAAGGGTTGTCCCCTCGGCCTTCAGCCTGCGTTGCAGATCGATGCCGGACATGCCACCGAGGTCGATATCAAGGACAAGGCAGTCTATCGCCGTTTTGGGATCGCGAGCGAGAAAGGCCTCGGCGGATGCAAACTCCATGGCCAGAAAACCGTAGGCGTTGAGCAGCCGCCCCAGGCTGCGCCGCAGGCTTGCGTCATCGTCGACGACAGCGACCGTGCGGCGAAGGTTCTCCACCTCATGCCCCCTCTTTCGAAGATATGAGAGACTAACGGTTGCCGGTCAAATTAGGCCGCTTGGAAGTCGATAGATATTGTCCTAAGGGGAAGGTGCCCGATCACCCCACCGGCGATGCCGTATCCTGGTCGATGAGACCGATATTTGCGGCGATCGATACCGCCTCGGCCACCGAGCGTACGGCAAGCTTTTCCATGACCTGATGGCGATGCACCTTCACCGTCCGCTCCGAGATGCCGAGCGCATAAGCGATCTGTTTGTTGAGACGGCCGCGAATGAGGAGCCGGAACACTTCGGCCTCACGCGGACTGAGGCCCGCCACCAAGGCGCGCTGGGCTTGAAGGCGGTCGTGTCCGGCCCGCTGTCTTTCGTATTGGATGAGCGCCCGATCGATCGCCTCCATCAGTGTCGCCGCGGTCGATCCCTTCTCCAGAAAATCCTTGGCACCCGTCTTCATCGCCTCGACGCTTGCCTTTATGTCTCCTTCCCCTGTGAGGAACACGACCGGAAATTGCGGTGCCAGCTTGCATAGGCGGCGTTGTATCTGCAGGCCGGACTGGCCGGGCATTTGCAGGTCGAGGAGAACGCAACCCGGCTCGCAAGCGGAAAGCCGGGCGAGAAACTCGTCTCCGGATTCATAGACTTCGACCCTCAGACCATGTGCGGAAAGCAGCCTTGCGGTCGCCGTCCGATAGGATTTGTCGTCATCGACCATATGGATAACCGGTTTCATCTCGATCGCTCCTGTCGGCGGGCAAGAGGCAGGGCCACACGAAAGACCGCGCCGCCTTCCGGGCGGTTGTCGGCACGGATGGTGCCGCCATAGGTCTCGACAATGGCGCGGGCTATGGAGAGCCCGAGGCCCGTGCCTGCTTTCTTGGTGGTGTAGAATGGCTCGAAGATGTTATTCAGTCTCTCTCTGGGAATACCGTCGCCGGTATCGGAGACCCGCAGCTCCGCCTTCTCGTTCGCCAGTTCCGTTGCAAAGGTGAGCGTTCTCCCGGCCGGGACGGCGTCCACCATGGAATCCATCGCGTTGATCGCCAGGTTGAGGATGACCTGCTGCACATGAACTTTGTCGGCACGCACCGGCAGCCCGCCGGGCAGTTGGTTCGATGTCAGCTTGATTCCGCGTCGTTCCGCCTCGCCATGAATGATGTGGATCGCGCTCGACGTGACATCGTTCAGGTCGAACTCCTGCCAATCGATCTCGTCTCTCTTCTTGAGCAATCCTCTCATCCGGCTGATAATATCGCCTGCGCGCTGATCGTCCTCCTGGATGTCGAGAAGAATCTGCTGGATCAGTTCGTGATCCGGGTTCTCGTTTCGAAGCAGCACCGACGCTGCCTCGGCATTGTTGCGAATGGCCGAGAGGGGCTGGTTCAGTTCGTGAGCGATCGACGAGGACAATGCGCCGGCTGTCGCGGACTGGTTGAGATGAACGGCTTCGAGTAAATGCAGACGCGAGCTGCGCTCGGCGTCGCGGCGGCGCCTCCGCTCGAGCAGAAGCACCGAGATGATGCTGGCCTGCGCCAGCACGAGGCCACCCCCCGCTACCAACACGACCCAATGTTCCGCCCAGAGGCTCCTCTCCTTGTGCATCTGGATCGTGCCCGGTGGCAGATCCTTTTCGGCAAGCCCCCGGCGCTGGAGTTGCCGGGCATCGGCAATGTAGGTCTGCGGCGCTTCGAGATCCGACACCGGCTTGCCGGCAATCGCATCGATGACGAGGTCGCCGACGGTCCGGCCCAGCGCTTCGAATGTGACGGTGTTGCCCCCGACGACGCCATGATCGATGTAAGTCTCGTAGGGGCCGTAGACAGGCGCGCTGGCGGTCGCAGCGATCTGACCGATCGCGTCGCGCGGAACGAAATTGCGCCCTGCCCGATCCTTAAACACCGTCAATGCCAGGATGATGCTGTCGGGCGGCACTCGGGATGCCCGCTCGGCGAATTCGTCGATCGTCAAATCTTCCAGATAGGTCGTCTCGTAGGATTTCGAGAACTGCTCGAGAGCCGCGCGGGCCGTCGTCAGCCAGCCGCGGTCGAAGTCGGACGAACCGCCGACAATGTATAGGTGGCGCGCATTGGGCTGCAGGCTGCGGGCCATCTCGGCGGTCTTCAGAATGTCGAATGTCGTGAAGGCTCCGATCACGTCATCCGGCAAGCTGATCTTCTCGGCGGTGGCTGTGCCGAAACCGGCAGCGACGATCTTTGCGCCAGGCGCTATCGTGCCGCGGTTCGCGGTTACGAAGCTCGCCGATTCCTTGCCGAGGGCCACAACCACGTCCGGACGGCGCGACGCGTATTTCTCGCCAAGATACCGTGCCATGCGCGCGACGTGGTCGCCTTCCGGAAACCGCGAAAGATCCAGGAACTCTGAAAACAGGTCGATCTTGCCGTTTGTCGCCTCCAGCAAACGGCTCCGCAGCGCCTCTCCGGCAGCGGTCGTCGCCGCGATCCTCTCATCATAGGGATAGAGGACGAGCACGCGGGGAACCCGGTCGACGATGGCAATCGAGGTGTCGGAGGCTGCGACATGGCGACTGGGCACACTCAGGGCGACCACCGCCAACAAAAAGGCAGTGCAGCACAATCGACCTGACCATTCGCCCAAGCCCATCCGCTTTCCCCCCAAAGCCGTGCGACAATAACAGCTTCTCGCTGCGCCGTCATCTGCGCATCACTACTTTCGATTGCTTACTGTGAGAAGGATTCCCCAAAGTACAATATCGGGCGAAGACCGTATTGGCTAAGGTCCAGCACGCCGGGGCAGAGATGCCGTCGGCTTCGCAAACCCCACCGGAGGCAGCTCCGGCAGGATCGTCATTTTCAAAGCAGCCCGTTTGAGCTGACGCAGGCGATCGCAGGCCTTTGCCGCGAGCGACACCGTCATCAACCGGACTCCAATGGAGGGATTTGACATGAACGGCAGAATCCTTGTCCGCTGCATCGGAGCCTTGGCTTCATCCACCATTCTCTGGTGTGCGGCCTCGCCCCTGCAAGCGCAGGACTCCCAACGAAAGCCCAACATCCTGTTCATCGTGTCGGACGATACCGGCTACGGCGATCTCGGCCCCTATGGCGGCGGTGAAGGTCGCGGGATGCCGACCCCAAACATCGACAAGCTCGCCGACGAAGGCATGACCTTCTTTTCCTTTTACGCGCAGCCAAGCTGCACACCTGGGCGTGCGGCCATGCAGACCGGGCGCATTCCGAACCGCAGCGGCATGACCACGGTGGCGTTTCAGGGTCAGGGCGGCGGCCTTCCGGCGGCCGAATGGACATTGGGATCAGTGCTGAAGCGCGGCGGATATCACACCTACTTCACGGGCAAGTGGCATCTTGGCGAGGCGGACTACGCGCTGCCGACCGCACAGGGCTACGACGAGATGAAATATGCCGGTCTCTACCATCTCAACGCCTACACCTACGCCGATCCGACTTGGTTCCCGGATATGGATCCGAAGCTGCGGGAGATGTTCCAAAGGGTGACGAAGGGCGCGCTTTCCGGCAAGGCCGGGGGACCTGTCACTGAAGATTTCAAGGTCAACGGTCAATATGTCGACACCCCGATTATCGACGGCAAGGAAGGCGTCGTCGGCATCCCCTACTTCGACAGCTATGTCGAAAAGGCAGCCGTCGAATTTCTCGACGAAGCCGCAAAGAAGCCGGATGAGCCCTTCTATATCAACGTGAACTTCATGAAGGTGCACCAGCCAAATATGCCGGCGCCGGAATTCGAGCACAAGTCACTGTCGAAGAGCAAGTATGCCGACTCGATCGTGGAACTGGACACCCGTATCGGCCGGATCATGGACAAATTGCGGGAAACCGGAATGGACCGGAACACACTGGTCTTCTACACCACGGACAATGGCGCCTGGCAGGACGTCTATCCGGACGCTGGGTACACGCCGTTTCGTGGCACGAAGGGTACGTTGCGCGAGGGCGGCAATCGCGTCCCTGCGATCGCCGTCTGGCCGGGTAAGATCAAACCCCGCACCAAGAACCACGACATCGTCGGCGGTCTCGATCTGATGGCAACATTCGCTGCCGTCGGCGCGGTCCCCCTTCCGACCGAGGACCGCGAAAACAAGCCGATCATTTTCGACAGTTACGACATGTCGCCAATCCTCCTCGGCGCGGGGAAATCGGAACGGAAATCCTGGTTCTATTTCACCGAAAATGAGCTGTCGCCAGGTGCCATCAGGGTCAATAACTACAAGTTTGCGTTCAATCTTCGCGGCGACGACGGAGCGCAGACCGGCGGACTGGCAGTCGATTCCAACCTCGGCTGGAAAGGCCCGGACAAATACGTGGCAACGGTTCCCCAGGTGTTCGACCTCTGGCAGGATCCGCAGGAACGCTACGATATTTTCATGAACAACTTCACCGAACGTACATGGATGGGCGTTGTCATGGGCGAAGAACTCCAGAAAATCATGGCGACCTACGTCAAGTATCCTCCGAGAAAGATGCAAAGCGTCGGCTACACGGGTCCGATCACGCTCTCGAACTACGAGCGCTTTCAGTGGGTGCGTGATCAGCTCGCCAAGGAAGGTGTGACGCTCACCCTCCCGACCGGGAACTGATCGAAGAGCCGCGGCTCTGCGAGGGGCCGCCGCCCGTGTTCTGTTTCTCCCTGTTGCCAACCCCGGAGGATGACCGATGTCTTTTGTCCGCTCGGCGCCGCGATTGATCTGCCTGATGATCATTGCGCTCGGTGTCGCACTGGTTCATGCCACTTCTGCATTCTCTCAAAGCGATCCTTTGCCCTCCTGGAACGATACAGCTTCGAAGGTTGCCATCGTCTCTTTCGTCGAAAAGGTCACTGGCCAGGGATCGCCCGACTTCGTCCCGGAAACCGAACGGATTCCCGTATTCGACAATGACGGTACCCTGTGGGTGGAGCATCCCATGTACGTCCAATTGGCCTTCGCTTTGGACCGCGTGAAGACGCTTGCTCCGCAGCATCCAGAATGGAAGGAGACGCAGCCATTCAAGGCTGTGCTTGACGGCGACATGAAGACGCTTGCGGCGTCGGGCGAAAAGGGCCTCGTCGAGCTCATCATGACCACGCATGCCGGAATGACCAGCAGCGATTTCCAGAAGATCGTCACCGATTGGCTGGCGTCGGCCCGTGACCCAAAATTCAAGCGGCCTTACACAGAACTCGTCTATCAGCCGATGGTCGAGCTTCTCGCCTATCTCCGCGCCAACGGTTTCAAGACCTTCATCGTTTCAGGCGGAGGCATAGAGTTCATGCGGCCATGGGCGGAAAAAGTCTACGGCGTCCCGCCCGAGCAGGTAATCGGCTCGTCGATCAAGACCGAGTTCAGGATGCAGGACGACATGCCAACCCTCTACCGCCTCCCCGAAGTCAACTTCATCGACGACAAGGCCGGCAAACCCGTCGGGATCAACCAGCAGATCGGCCGGCGGCCGATTGCCGCCTTCGGCAATTCCGACGGAGATCTCCAAATGCTGCAATGGACGACCATGGCAGGCGCACCGGCCAGACTCGGCGTGCTGATCCATCACACCGATGCGGAGCGTGAATATGCCTACGACCGCGATACCGAATTCGGCCGCCTCGACAAGGCGCTCGATGCGGCCGCAATCACCGGCTGGACCGTCGTCGATATGAAGGCTGACTGGAAACAAGTTTTCAAGGATTAGGAATGCGCCTCACGCCAGAAGTTTGAACAATGGCGACCCCGACCTTCTAAAACGTCAACAGGGAGCGATTGAGTGGCAGCATCTGTTCGGTCAGCAGCAGTGGGACGAATAGCTGTCCTGCTTTTCCTGTTGCTCGCGCCTGCCGGGCGCAGCCTTGCGACTGACGACATCTCGACATCCAGGGCTGACCCGCAGATATCGATCCATGAGGGCTTCGTGGATGAAAGGACGTGCACATCCTGCCACGCCGATCAGGCCGCGGCCTTTTCGAAGTCCCACCATGCAAAGGCCATGGCATTGGCCAACGACGAAACGGTGCGCGGCAAATTCGACAATACCACGTTCGATCATGACGGCGTCGTCACGACCTTCACCCGCCGCGATGGCCACTTCTTCGTCAACACCGAAGGAGCGGACGGCGGCCAGGCCGAGTTCGAAGTCAAATATACCTTTGCCTACGAGCCCCTGCAGCAATACCTCGTCGACATCGGAGGCGGACGGCTGCAGGCGCTCGACATTGCCTGGGATACGGCCAAAGGGCAGTGGTTCTGGCTCGGCGACGGCACCCCGACCAAACCCGGATCGACCTATCATTGGACAGGTCCTTTCTATCGCTGGAACCGCACCTGCATCGATTGTCATTCGACCGATCCCCAGGCGAAGTTTCAACCGCAGACGAACGAATACAAGTCGAGCTACGTCGCCACCAGCATCGGCTGTCAGTCCTGTCACGGCCCCGGAGCCAAGCACGTCGCTTCGGCGCAATCGGGCAATCTCTCATCCTCGATACCGGATATCGGTCTGCCGAAAGTCGATGCGGGCATCTGCTTTGCCTGCCATGCCAGGCGCACCAAGCTGCTGAACGGCTACCAGCCGGGAAAGCCCTTTCTCGACTATTTCTCCCCTGCCCTGCTCCGGCAGGATCTCTATTTCCCCGACGGGCAGATCCTTGACGAGGTCTTCGAGTATGGCTCGTTTCAGCAAAGCAAGATGGCAAGGGCGGGCGTGACCTGTCTCGACTGTCATCGGCCGCACGAGGCCGGGCTCAAGGCCGAGGGCAATGCGCTGTGCACGCAATGCCACACCGAAACGAAGCCGGAGCGCTTCGTCCGGCAGGATCCAAGTGGGCTGTTCGACACTCCCGCCCATACCCGCCATCAGGCCGGTTCGACCGGAGCGCAATGCGCCAACTGCCATATGCCGGAACGCACCTACATGAAGGTCGACCCGCGCCGCGACCACTCCTTCGTCATCCCCCGGCCGGACCTGTCGACAACCCTCGGAACGCCGAATGCGTGCACGACCTGCCATGTCGGCAGAACAAATGATTGGGCAGCCGAGACAATGGACAAATGGTACGGGACGCAGTGGCGCAAACGCCCGTCGATCGCCCATGCCTTCGCCGGAGCTGCGAACGGCGATGAGGCCGCGATAGAGGCTTTGCGCACGCTTGTCAGCGACCGGAACCAGGCGGGAATTGTCAGGGGCAGCGCCATCGCCGCAATGAGTGGCATCGACGGCGTGGATGTCACCACCGACATCCGCACGGCCGCAGCCGATGCAGATCCGCTCGTCAGGCTCGGCGCTGCGGAAGCGGCGGGCAACATACCGCCTGAACGCAGGCTGGAGGCGGTCGGCAATCTGCTCGGCGATCAAACGCGTGCGGTCCGCGTTGCTGCCGCCAACGCACTCGCCGGCACTCCTCCCGATCTCTTCGGCAATCTGCGCGGCAATTTGGAAAACGCTGTCGCGGACCTGCGCGCCTACGTCGAGGCGAACGCCGACGTCGCGGAAACACAAAGCAATTACGGCTTCTTCCTGTTCGCCCGGCAGCGTACGGCCGAGGCCGAAGCCGCGTTCAGGCGGGCTATTTCGCTCGACCCGACACTGGAGGGAATGCGCGTCAATCTCGCCGAGTTCTACCGCGCTTCCGGCCAGAAGGATAGGTCGGAGCAGACCTATGCCGAAGCGATCGCCATGGCGCCCGAACGCGCGGAGCTGCGCTACGGCCATGCGTTGTCGCTGGTGCGGAAACAGGCATTGACCGATGCTATTACGGAACTCGAAGAGGCCGTGCGGCTCGATCCGCAGAACTCCCAGTACAAAACGACCTTTGCCGTCGCTCTCGATTCGGCTGGCCGGACGGGGGAGGCATTGGACAGGCTCGATGGTTGGGCAGCGGGTGAAGACGCCGACATCATAGGCCTGGCATTGCAATACAGTCTCAAGCTTCGACGCTTGCCCGAGGCGCTGAAACACGCGGAGGTCCTAGCGCGACTGAGACCTGAGGACCAGCAGATTTCAGGCCTCATCGGGCAGTTGACGCAGGCGATCAACGAAAAATAGGTATTTTAGCTTGTCGAAATCTACTTCTCGCTGCACAGTGCCGACTCGGGACAGCAGTGCCGAGGCGAAACGAGATCGGGGGGATTCTCATGAAAGCCATATACTTGCGTGCCATTCTATTGGTGACGGGCATTTGCGCGGCGTCGGCCGGCAACGCCGCCGATATTACGCCGCTCACGCCGGAAGCAAAAACAGTCGAGAGCCAGAGCGGCTGGGAATTCACCTTCGCGCCTTATTTCTGGGCTGCCGGCATATCCGGCGATATTGGGCAATTTGGGCTGCCGGAAGTTCATGTCGACGCGGATTTCGGCGATATCCTCAATAACCTCGACTTCGCTTTCATGGCCGCAGGTGAAGCAAGATACGACCGTTTCAGCATCGTTGGTGACGTGATCTACACCAAGCTCGGTGCCGACGCCGACACACCTGCCGGCATCCTTGCCGATAGCGTCGATGTGACATCGAAGACCTTCGCGGGATTACTTGGCGTCGGTTACGCCGTGCTCGAAGATCAAAATGGCCACCTCGACGTGGTCGGTGGCATGAGGGTCTGGTCGGCCAAGACCGAGATCTCCTTCAATGGCGGCATTCTGGACGGAGTGGATGTCGAAGACAGGGCCACGTGGGTCGATGCCGTCGCTGGCGTCCGAGGAAACTACTTCTTCACGCCGGAAATCTATGTCACCGGGTGGGGCCTGCTGGGCGCCGGCGGCGCCGATATCGACTGGGATGTGGCGTTGGGCCTCGGCTACAAGTTCAACGACACCATCTCAGCGGTCGCCGGATATCGTGCACTCGGCGTCAATTACGATAATGACGGGTTCGTCTTCGACGTCGTCCAGCAGGGGCCGATTATCGGAGTCGCCATCCGGTTCTAACGGGCGGACTGGCGAACTTCGTACTGTTGGCGATTATCCTTCCAGTATGCTCGCCTTTTGAAGACCTGGTGTCCTCGAGGAGCCGGAAAACGACCTCCCCAGGAAGCAAAGAGCCGCCGTGACAGCGGCTCACAGTTCGGTATCCAACAGGATCGACCGGGGGATATCGTTTCGTTTCGGAGGAAGCCTGCCTTGCGGGCTGGATTCAATCGGATCATGGAGGCATTGGTGAAGAAAGTCGCTTCTTGGGTGGTACTGGTTGTCGCGCCGCTCGGTGTCTGGACAGGGACGGCAGCCGCCCAGTCGAGCGAAGACCTGGCAAAGAAGCTGTCGAACCCGATCGCCTCGCTGATCAGCGTGCCGTTCCAGTTCAATTACGATCACGGCTATGGTCCAGACGACGGCGACAAGGCGACGCTGAACATTCAGCCGGTCATTCCCTTCAAGATAAACGAGGACTGGAACGTCATCTCGCGCACCATCCTGCCAGTCACATGGCAGAACGACATTGCCGGACCGTCGGGAACGCAGTTCGGTCTCGGCGACACCACGCAAAGCTTCTTCTTCTCGCCGTCCAAGCCGACCGAGAGCGGCATCGTCTGGGGCGTCGGCCCGGTGTTCCTGCTGCCGACGGCGACGGACGAGCTCCTCGGAAGCGGCAAGTGGGGTGCGGGTCCGACAGCGGTCGTCCTCAAGCAACAAGGCCCGTGGACTTACGGCTTTCTCGGCAACCACATCTGGTCCTTCGCCGGTCAAAGCGACCGGGAGGATGTGAGTTCGACATTCCTCCAGCCGTTCCTCTCCTACACGACCAAGGACGCCTGGACGTTCTCGCTGAATACGGAATCCACCTATAACTGGGAAACGAACGACTGGTCGGTGCCGATCAACTTCGCCGTCGCCAAGCTGATCACCATCGACAAGCAGCCAATCAGCCTGACGGCGGGCATACGATATTGGGCGGCGGCTCCAGACAATGGGCCGGAAGGACTGGGCTTTCGCGTCGCGGTCACGTTCCTCTTCCCGAAATGAATCCGCAGTCGACGACGCGCGCGGCGGCTGTAGTAGCAAAAGCTCAACCTTCTTTTGCTATCGCTAGAGCCGATTGCGTTGGAGATGATGTTGGCGATGAAAATTCTCGCGGCTATGGTTTTGATGGCGGCCGTCGTGCAGCCGGTCTGCGCCTTCGGCGAGACCGAATGGATGGGCGGGGCGAGACAATGGTCGGTCGGCTTTGCGAATGAGGGCCCACATCCCTATTGTCGCCTGCTGTGGGACAGCGAGATTGGCAAGACCATGGAATTCCGCCAGAACGCGACCGAGACGTTCTGGCTGGTTTCAAAGAACACGTGGGACATTCCGGCCAATACCAAGACCGAGGTGACGCTGACCAACCGGACAGTGACGAAAGTGGTCGCCGCCGAATACTTCGACAAGTACACGCTTCGCCTCTGGGGTCCGGCCAGCAAGGGGAGCGGCGGACTGAAGAAGATCATCAAGAATTCCTTTGCCGGAACACCTGACGTGCAGCTTACCTTTGCCGGCGACGAAGGCGACTGGACGCTTCCGCTCTCGCGGGTGGATCAACTCTACCCGACTTATCTCCAGTGCCTCAAACGTCTCGAGGCCGGCGAAAGGCCCAAGCGGAATTCCGAAACCAGCAAGCCGTTCTGACAGCGGTCTTCGGTTCAACCAATCGGCGGCGGCGCGGTATCACGGATCAGGCTGCGCACGGCTTCGATGTCGCCGTTGAGCGGACGCTCGTCGCCATAGTGGGAAACCTGTTCCCGCACTGCCTTATAGACCAGGTCCGTGCCTACCGCCCGCGGCGCCGTCGCTGCCAGGAAATCATGCGCCTGGGCAGCAGCCATCAACTCGATCGCCAATATATATTCGGCGTTGTCGATGACCGCGAGCAGCTTGCCGGCGGCAGCCGTCGGATGCGCGAGGAAATCCTCCTGCAGACCGGAGGTCAGCCCGCCGTCCATGGCCGCGGGTGAAGCAAGGCGGCGGTTCTCGTTGCTCAGTGCGGCTGCGGTATATTGAGCAATCATGAAGCCGGAATGGCTGCCGGCATCGCTCGCCAAAAATGGCGGCAGGCCGCTCACCAGCGGATTGACGAGCCGGTCCATGCGCCGCTCGCTGATCGCGCCGATCTGTGCCAGCGCAATCGCCAGGCTATCGGCCGCCTGCCCGAGTGCCGGGGCAACGGCATGGGCCTCGGAGGAGACGATCGGATGTTCCGGCGTGCCTGAGACCGCCGGATTGTCCGTCACCGAAGCAAGTTCCTGATTGACGACGCGGGCGGAATTGTCGAAAACGTCGCGGGCGGCCCCATGCGCATGCGGCACCGCACGAAGGCTGAGCGCATCCTGCGTGCGCCGGCCGAAGGCGGCGGCGACAAGACCGCTGCCTTGAAGCCGCGCGCGCAGGCTCGCTCCGACTTTCTCTATTCCCGCCGATGGGCGCAGCGCCAGCACCGCCGCGTCGAAGGCGGCAATCTGGCAGCCTGCCGCTTCCAGCGTCAGTGCTGCGATCGCATCGGCCCAGTCGAGCAGCCGCTCGGCGCGGGAAAGCGCCACAGCGGTCAGACCAGTGGCGCAGGCCGTGCCGTTGACAAGGCTCAAGCCTTCCTTGGCGCCAAGCACCAGTGGTTCGAGGCCGATCGCGGCAAGCGCCTCGCGACCGCTCATACGCCGGCCGTCCAGGTGAGCGCTGCCTTCGCCGACCAAAACAAGCGCGATATGGGCGTTGTGGACGAGGTAACCGGCAGAGCCCTTGGAGGGCACGTCGGGAATGCAATCATGTTCCAGCATGGCCGCAAGATGCTGGACGATCTCGCGCCGCACGCCGGAATGACCATGGGCGAAATTGGCAATCTGTGCGGCGATGATGGCGCGCACCTCGCGGGCGGCCAGCGATGGCCCAACGCCGCAGGCATGGCTGAGCACGATGCTGCGCGACAACAGGCTCTGCGAGGCACGATCGACCACCGTATCCGCCAGTGCCCCCACGCCGGTATTGACGCCGTAGGCGCGCACGCCTGTCTCGACGATGCGCGCAACGATGCGGCTTGCCTGCTCGACGCGGGCCGAGGTGGCCGGCGACAGCGCCAGCGCTTCCCCTGCCCCGACGCGGGCGACATCGCGCCAGGTCAACACGGACTCGATGGTGATCGTCATTGACCGCTTCCGAAATGGCCGATGAACTGGCGAAAGGCGGGTGTGGCGCCGCCGGTGAACATTTCGTCGGGCTTGCCGCTGCTTTCGATCAGCCCTTCGCGCATGAAGACGACGCGGTTCGAGACGTTGCGGGCAAAGCTCATCTCATGGGTGACGACGAGCATGGTCATCCCCTCCTCGGCCAGCGCACGCATGACGCGCAGCACTTCGCCGACAAGCTCCGGATCGAGCGCCGAGGTCGGTTCGTCGAAGAGCATCACCTTCGGCTTCATCGCCAGCGCACGGGCGATTGCGGCACGCTGCTGCTGGCCGCCGGAGAGATGGGCCGGATAGGCATGGCGCTTATCTGATATGCCGACCTTTTCGAGCAGGGCTTCGGCCTCGGCGATGCAGTCGGCGCGCGGGCGCTTCAGCACATGGATCGGCCCTTCGATGACGTTCTGCAGGATCGTCATGTGGGACCAGAGATTGAAGGACTGGAACACCATGCCGAGTTCGGAGCGGATATGGTCCACCTGCTTCTGGCTGGCCGGCTTGCTTCGCCCGCCCTTGTGCACCATGCGGACCTCCTCGCCGTCGACCCAGATCTCGCCGTCGCTGGCGGTTTCGAGCATGTTGATACAGCGCAGAAACGTCGACTTGCCGGAGCCGGAGGCCCCCAGCAGCGAGATCACATCGCCGTCTTCCGCATCGAGGGAAATGCCGCGCAAGACCTCGTGCGTACCGAAGCTCTTGCGGATATTGCGGACCGATAGTCGGGTTACGCCTGGCATGGGTGCTCCAATCGGGTCAAAAGCTACTACGCTTTCAGCGGCTGCGGGGCCGCGCGGCGATGTCGGGACAGCGAATATTCGAGCAGAGCCATGCCCTGCAGGATGATGAAGTTGAGGACGAGATAGATGATCGCCGCACAGAGAAAGACTTCCATTGTGCGGTAGGTCTGCGAGATCAGCCGCTGGGCCACGCCGGTGACCTCCCAGACGGTGACGAGGCTTGCGAGCGCCGTCGACTTCATCATCAGCACGATCTCGGTGGAATAGGCCGGCAGCGCGTGGCGGAAGGCGATCGGCGCCAGGATACGGCGCACCAGCAGGAAGCCGGACATGCCGATCGAGCGCGCCGCCTCGATCTCCTTCGGCGAGACGGCACGAATGCCGCCACGGAAGATCTCCGCCGTGTAGCCGGCCGTGCAGAGCGCCAGCGACAGCACGGCGCAGACCATCGGCTCACGCAGGAACGGCCAGAGGAAGGAATAGCGGATGAAGCCGAACTGGCCGAGGCCGTAGAATACCAGGAACATCTGGATCAAAAGCGGCGAGCCGCGGAAGACGAAGATATAGCCTTTGGCGAAGCCCGAAAGCACTCTATTGCCGCTGGTCCGCATCCAGACGATGACAAGCGCCAGCAGGCCGCCGGAGACGATCGACAGGGAAAACAGGATGAGCGTCGTCGGCACGGCCTTGAGCAGGGTGACCATGGTCGAGGCGATGAAGGTGAAATCCATTGTCGCCTCCTTACGCCTGGCCCATGGCGGATGCCGGCATGCTGCGATTGGCGCGGCGCTCCGCCCCGTTGAAGATGCGGTCCGAAAGGCTGGTCAGGATGAGATAGAGGCAGCCGCCGGCGATGAAGAACAGGAAATATTGCCGGGTCGAGCCCGCCGCCACCTGGCTGGTGCGCATCAGTTCGGCAAGACCGGTGACGGAGATCAGCGCCGAATCCTTGAGACTGAGCTGCCAGACGTTACCGAGGCCGGGAATGGCGAGGCGAAACACCTGCGGCATGATGATGCGGCGAAGGCGCATGCCGCGATGCATGCCGATCGCCGAGGCGGCCTCAAGCTCGCCCTTGGAGATGGCAAGAAAAGAGCCGCGAAACACCTCCGCCTGGTAGGCGCCGGAGATGATGCCGACGGCTAGCGCGCCGGCGACAAAGGAAGGCAAACCGAGGAATCCTTCGTAACCCAACGACTGGCCGATCGAGGTGACGGCCGACGAACCGCCGAAATAGATGAGATAGATGATCAGCAGTTCCGGCACGCCGCGAAACACGGTCGTGTAGACATTGCCGAGCGCGACAAGGACAAGATTGCCGGAGAGTTTCGCGGCCGCGACGATCGCGCCCAGCACCGCGCCGATCGCCAGTGCCGTCGCCGTGACAGCCAGCGTCATCAAGGCGGCGGCAACGAGCAGCGCGCCCCATCCGGTCGAGCCGAAGCCGAGAAGTTCCAAGCTTGCCATATCGTCCGTTCCCCGTCCGTGGCAGTGTTTTGCGGATTGACACCAGAGCATGATGCCGAAAAGTACCAGCGGTTTTCGGACGACATCATGCTCTAACTCTTTTATTTAGAACAGGATTCAGTTTTAGGCCGACCGGGCCAAAAATCATCCTGTTCGAGCATGCGGTCTCCGGCGATAAAGCCGGAGACCGGCGTTTGCGGCCGAAAGGCCGAAATGCTTATTGCGGGCTGACGTCGACCTTGAACCACTTCATCGAGAGGTTCTTGACGGTGCCGTCGGCAAGTGCGGACTTGATTGCTTCGCTGAACTTGTCGCGCAGGTCCGTATCCGCCTTGCGGACACCCAGGCCTTCGCCCTCGCCCCAGATCGAACCGGCGATCTCGGGGCCGGTGAAGTCGAGTGCGCCGTTGGCGGACGCAAAGGCATTGGCGAAATAGACGGCGTCATCGAAGCCGAGGTCGATGCGGCCGTTCTGCAGGTCGAGGTCGCGGTCGGCACCGGTCTTGTATTCGCGGATCTCGGCAATATCGCCGAAATTGTCATAGACGAACTTGGCGTAAACGGTCGCCGCCTGAATGCCGATCGTCTTTCCCTTGAAGGCCGCCTTCAGCGCGTCGATCTCCTTCACGCCGGTCTGGCCGGGCGTCATCTTGATCGTGGTGCCGGTGCCGGCGGCCTTTGCCAGCGGGCTGTCCTTGGCGGTGGCAAAGGCGGCAGGCGTGGCGGCATAGGGAATGGTGAAGTCGATGACCTGCTTGCGCTCCTCGGTGATCGACAGCGCATCCATGATGACGTCAAACTTGCCGGCGTTGAGCGCCGGGATCATGCCGTCCCAATCGGAGGCGACCAGCGTGCATTCGATCTTGGCGCGTTCGCACAGCACCTTGGCGAGTTCCGGTTCGAAGCCGCCGAGCGTGCCGTCGGCATTGGTGAGATTCCAGGGCGCATAGGCGCCTTCGAGTGTGATGGTCGCCTTCGTCCAGTCTTTGGAAAAGGCAGGCGCGGCGAAGGCGGAAAAAGCCGCCACGCCACAAAGCAGGATTGCGCTGAATTTCATTTGTGAATTCTCCTCTGGAGTTGAAACAGACCTTGCGGCACCACGGCCGATCTTCGCCGGCTTGCCCTTTCCTGTCCTATTTCTGTTTCAAGGACCGATTGGGAGGTTGTATATGGTACCATATGAGATATTTTGTGATATGCAAGGGGAAAGTCGAATTATGTGGCGAATTCCATTTGTGCAAAAGGAATAGGCAATGAAGCGTCCCGGCGAGATGAAGCGCGAACTGGCGCAGAATGATAGCACCCCGCTCTATGCCGGCGTCAAGCAGGTGATCCTCGACCGCATCCACAGCGGCGAGTGGCCGCCGAAATATCGCGTGCCCTCGGAAAACGAACTGGTCGTCGAGCTCGGCGTCAGCAAGATGACTGCCAACCGGGCGCTGCGCGAACTTGCCAACGAGGGCGAACTCATCCGCATCCAGGGCGTCGGCTCCTTCGTTGCCGAGCGCAAGGGCTATTCGGCGCTGTTCGAGGTCCGCAACATCGCCGAGGAAATTGCCGAACGCGGTCATACCCATGAGGCCTCCGTCATTGTTCTCGCCCAGGAAACCGCCTCTCCGGAGATTGCCGACGCGCTCGAACTGCCGATCGGTGCTGCGGTTTTCCACTCGCTGATCGTCCACAGCGAAAACGGTGTTCCAGTGCAGATCGAGGACCGTTTCGTCCATCCGGAGGCCGCCCCTGAATATCTCGACCAGGATTTTTCGACGCTGACGCCGAACGCTTATCTGACGGCCGCAGCCCCGCTCAGCGGCTCCGAGCACGTTGTCGAAGCGGCGATGCCACAGGCCTGGGAATGCAAGCTGCTGACCATCATGAAGACCGAACCGTGCCTGACGATCCGCCGGCGTACCTGGTCGGCAAAGCAGGTGGTCTCGACCGCTCGCCTCGTCTATCCTGGCCACCGCTACCGGCTGGAAGCGCGCAGCGGCAAGATGTTCGAGGAATGAAAACACTGCTCACGTTGTATATGGAACATGGGCGCTTATTGTGATGCTGGCGTGAAACGCGCCACCAATGCATGACGATCGCCCGGATAGGTGAAACGCACATGCGTCACCGGGCCGGCGCCGCTCCAGGTGCGGCGTTCGACGACGAGGCAGGCGGTATTGCGCGCTATGTCGAGGACGGCTGCCACTTCTGCATTGGCGGAGACGGCGTGGATCCGGTGTTCGGCCGTGCTCCACGGCACCTGGTTGAGCAACCATGGCCCCGGCGCCATCGTCAGGAAATCGGCATTGGCGGCCTCCGGCACCGTCGCAAGGCTGATCAGCCGCTCCTCCAGGCAAAAGGGCCGCATGCCGGCATTGTGGATGCAGACGACCTCGACGACAGAGGACGCCACCGGCAGTTCCAGCCTTCGGCTGTCTTCCGCCTTGGCCTTACGGCTCGTCTTCTTCGATACCGCATAGGAATAGGGCAGGTTCAGCGACTGCACCTCGGCCTTGATGTCGTGGATTTCGAGAACAGCCGATTGCGCCTTCGGCTGGGTGACGAAGCTGCCGGACTTCTTGCGGCGCTCGATCAGGCCGGCCTTTGCGAGCTGGGTCAGCACCTTGTTCACCGTCATGCGCGAGCAGTCATACTGCATGGCGAGATCGACTTCGAAGGGAATGCGGTACCCCGGCGGCCAATCGCCCGAGACGATACGGCCCTCGATGTCGCTGAGGATGCGCTGATGCAAGGTGGGATCCCTGCTTTGGTTCATCGCCACGTTCCGACTGGTCTCCCGTTATCTCTTTGTTTTTACTAAAATCCAGACGAAAGACCACTACACATTTTTGCTGGAATTGCTCTAATTCGAACGGCCGGACAGGAAAAGCTCTTTCTCAGGCGCTCAGCAATTCGCTCATGACCGCCAGGAAACGCCGGTCGATTGCATCGCGCCTGAGATGGCGTCCACCCTCCACTTGCTTGCGGCCATGCGCCCAGACGCAATCGACGGCGACGCCGCCGGCAAACACCCAATGGTCGAGGATCTGGTCGCCTGCGAGATAAGGAACGGCCGTCGTATCGAGCGAAACGATATCGGCGGAATGGCCCACGGCGAGCCCGGCCGGCGCCTTTAGCGCGGCGCCACCACCGGCCAGTGCATGTGTGAACAGCGAAAGCGCCGTCGAACCACCGGGTGCAGCCACGACGTTGCGAGCGCGAAGCGCCAGGCGCTGCGAATATTCGAGCTGGCGCAGTTCCTCCGGCACGGAGATCAGCACGTTGGAATCCGAGCCGATGCCGTAAAGCCCGCCGTCTTCGAGGAAAAACGGCGCGGCAAAGGCACCGTCGCCGAGATTGGCTTCGGTGATCGGGCAGAGGCCAGCGATCGCACCGCTTTTCGCCATCCGCCGCGTTTCGTCCTCGGTCATGTGCGTTGCATGGATCAGGCACCAGCGCTCATCCACAGGCGCATGATCGAGCAGCCATTCCACAGGCCGCGCGCCGGACCAGGCGACGCAGTCCTCGACCTCCTTCACCTGCTCGGCGACATGGATATGGATGGGACCGTCGCCGGCCATCGGCACGAGCTTTATAAGCTCGTCCGGTGTCGCCGCGCGCAGGCTGTGCGGCGCCAGCCCGAGCTCGGCGCCGTCGAGCCGGCCAGTGACTGCCCGGCATCCCTCCATCAGCCTTTCGAAGCTTTCGAGCGAATTGATGAAACGCCGCTGACCATCGATGGGGGCAGCTCCGCCGAAGCCGGAATGAGCATAGAAGACCGGCAGCAACGTCAGGCCGATACCGGTCTCTTCGCTTGCCGCGCCGATGCGTTCGGCAAGCTCGGCGATATTGGCGTAAGTGCTGCCGTCCCTGTCATGGTGAAGATAGTGGAACTCGCCGACGCGCGAAAACCCGGCCTCCAGCATTTCCGCATAAAGCTTGGCCGCGACCGCTTCGACATGCTCGGGCGTCATCGCCAGGGCAAACTTGTACATGACCGTGCGCCAGCTCCAGAAGCTGTCATTGGCCGGGCCGCGCACTTCGGCAAGGCCGGCCATCGCCCGCTGGAAGGCATGGCTGTGCAGGTTCGCCATGGCGGGAACGAGGAGAGCGTGGCATTCATCGCCCGGTCCCGGAGAAGTCCCGATTTCGACCCGCGCGATGCGCCCGGCTTCAAGCGTCAGCCGCACATCTTTCTGCCAGCCTTGCGGCGTCAGCGCCGTGCCTGCGTGAAGTGTGGTCATGGCCTTCCCTCTCCTTTTGCCGCGTCGCCGATCTTTCTTTTCCAGAAAAGCGCGCAAAATTTCTCTTGTCACCCGCCGATTATGTATATACATGTTATCGGCATAAGGAAAGGCGCAAAGCTGATGACCGGGAACAATTTTTCAGAGGAAACCTCGTCCGCAGAAGGTCGCCCAGTTCTTTGGCGCAATGCGCGGCTGGCCACGCTGGCGCCTGGCAAACAAAGACTCGGCATCGTCGAAAAGGGCGCCGTGCTGATCGAAAACGGCCGCATCGCCTTTGCCGGCGCCGAAAGCGACCTGCCGGCATCGGCCATCGAACACTCCGAAATCGTCGATCTCGAAGGCCGCTGGGTAACGCCCGGCCTCGTCGACTGCCACACCCATATCGTCCACGGCGGCAACCGCGCCCGCGAGTTCGAAATGCGGCTTGCAGGCGCCACCTATGAGGAGGTCGCACGCGCCGGCGGCGGCATCGTCTCCTCGGTAAAGGCGACCAACGCGCTGTCGGTCGAAGAGCTCGTCGCCGAGGCTCTGCCGCGGCTCGACACGCTGCTTGCCGAAGGTGTCACGACGATCGAGGTCAAGTCCGGTTACGGGCTGAACCGAACTGGCGAAGTGAAGATGCTGCAGAGTGCCCGCCTGCTCGGCCATATCAGACCGGTCCGCGTCGCCACCAGCTATCTCGGCGCCCATGCGACGCCCGTGGAATATAAGGGTCGCAACGGCGATTATCTCGATGATGTCGTCCTGCCCGGTCTCGACGACATGCACAATCTCGGTCTTGCCGATGCGGTCGACGGCTTCTGCGAGGGCATCGCCTTTTCCACGACTGAGATCGCCCGCGTCTTCGACAAGGCGAAGGCGCTCGGCCTACCGGTCAAGCTGCATGCCGAGCAGCTCTCCAATCTTGGTGGCGCCAAGCTCGCCGCGTCATACGGCGCGCTATCGGCCGATCATCTCGAATATCTCGACGAAGATGGCGTTGCGGCGATGGCTGCAGCCGGCACCGTTGCCGTGCTGCTGCCCGGCGCCTTCTACGCTATCCATGAGAAGCAGAAGCCGCCGGTAGAGGCGTTGCGGCGGGCAGGTGTGCCGATTGCGATCGCCACCGATTGCAATCCCGGCACCTCGCCGCTCACCTCGATGCTGCTCACCATGAACATGTCGGCCACGCTTTTCGGCCTCACCGTCGAGGAATGCATCGCCGGCGCCACCCGCGAAGGCGCCCGCGCCCTCGGCCTGCTCGACAAGACGGGAACGCTCGAACCCGGCAAATTCGCCGATCTCGCCATATGGAATATCGAAAGCCTCGCCGAGCTCGTCTACCGCATCGGCTTCAATCCGCTTCACACACGCGTCTTCAAGGGCGAAAGGAACGGTCGATGACCATCACGCTCCACTCGGGCTCCGTCTCGCTCAAAGATTTGGAAACCATCTACTGGACGGGCGCACCGGCAAGGCTCGATCCCGCCTTCGATGCCGGGATCACCAAAGCCGCTGCCCGCATCGCCGAGATCGCCGCCGGCAATGCGCCGGTCTACGGTATCAATACCGGCTTCGGCAAACTCGCCTCGATCAAGATCGACAGCGCCGATGTGACCACCTTGCAGCGCAATCTCATCCTGTCGCATTGCTGCGGCGTCGGCGCGCCACTGCCTGAGAATATCGTGCGGCTGATCATGGCGCTGAAACTGGTCTCGCTCGGGCGCGGCGCCTCCGGCGTGCGGCTGGAGCTGGTGCGGCTGATCGAAGGCATGCTGGATAAGGGCGTCATTCCGCTGATCCCGGAAAAGGGCTCGGTCGGCGCCTCCGGCGATCTTGCGCCCCTTGCCCATATGGCGGCGGTGATGATGGGCGAGGCCGAAGCCTTCTTCGCCGGCGAACGCCTCTCAGGCGCGCAAGCCCTCGAAAGGGCCGGCCTCAGACCGGTCGCGCTCGCCGCCAAGGAGGGCCTGGCGCTGATCAACGGCACCCAGACCTCGACGGCGCTGGCGCTTGCCGGCCTCTTCCGCGCCCATCGTGCGGCACAGGCAGCGCTCATCACCGGCGCCATGTCCACCGATGCCGCCATGGGCTCTTCGGCGCCCTTTCATCCGGATATTCACACATTGCGTGGCCATAAGGGTCAGATCGACACGGCTGCCGCGCTTCGCGCCCTGCTCGAAAACTCCATCATTCGCCAAAGCCACATCGAGGGCGACGAGCGTGTGCAGGATCCCTATTGCATTCGCTGCCAGCCGCAGGTCGACGGCGCCTGCCTCGATCTGCTGCGCTCGGTTGCCCGCACGCTTGAAATCGAGGCTAATGCGGTCACCGACAATCCGCTGGTGCTGTCGGACAATTCCGTCGTCTCCGGCGGCAATTTCCACGCCGAACCCGTGGCCTTCGCCGCCGACCAGATCGCACTTGCCGTCTGCGAGATCGGCGCGATTTCGCAGCGCCGCATCGCGCTGCTGGTCGATCCGACCCTTTCCTACGGCCTGCCGGCCTTCCTCGCCAAGAAGCCGGGCTTGAACTCCGGCCTGATGATCGCCGAGGTCACGTCTGCGGCGCTGATGTCGGAAAACAAGCAGATGTCGCACCCGGCCTCGGTCGATTCGACGCCGACATCGGCCAACCAGGAAGACCATGTCTCCATGGCCTGCCATGGTGCCCGCCGCCTGCTTGGCATGACCGAGAACCTGTTCGGCATCATCGGCATCGAGGCGCTGACCGCCGCCCAAGGCGTCGAACTGCGCGCGCCGCTATCGACCAGCCCGGAACTTTCGAAGGCGATCGCCGCAATCCGCAGCAAGGTGCCGAGCCTCGACGTCGACCGCTATATGGCCAATGACCTCGCCGCGGCGGCCGAACTGGTGGCGACGGGCGCGCTGAACGCCGCCGTTTCGGATGGCATTCTGCCGGTTTTGGAAGGTTGAGATGATGATGGAAAAAGTCCCCTCCCCAACCCCTCCCCACAAGGGGGAGGGGCTTAACCTGCGGCCCCGGCTGCATTCAATCTTGAACGCAGAGCGTGCGGCTGGCTCTAGCCCCTCCCCGTTGTGGGGAGGGGTTGGGGAGGGGTTTTTGCCATGACCGCACCATACGAAATCCATCGGGGCACCTCCCCCATCATCCTCGGTTTCCCCCATACCGGCACCAACGTGCCGGCTGAGATTGCCGACCGCCTCAACGACAACGGCAGGATGCTGGCCGACACCGACTGGCACATCCATGAGCTCTATGACGGGCTGCTCGACAATGTCACGACCGTGCGCGCCACCTTCCACCGCTATGTGATCGACGCCAATCGCGATCCGGCCGGCGTCAGCCTCTATCCCGGCCAAAACACCACCGGCCTTATTCCCCAGACGGATTTCGACGGCAAGGCGATCTGGAGGGATGGGCAGGCGCCTGACGAAGCTGACGTCGCGGCGCGGCTGCGGGACTTTCATGCCCCCTATCATGCGGCACTTGCCGCCGAGATCGAGCGCGTGAGAGCAATCCATGGCGCCGCAATTCTCTACGACTGCCACTCGATCCGCTCCCACATTCCCTTCCTCTTCGAAGGCAAGTTGCCGGATTTCAATATCGGCACCGACATGGGCAAAACGTGCGACAGCGCCATCGAGCAGGCGACGCTCACCGTCGTCGAAGCCGCCGAAGGTTACGACAGTGTGCTCAACGGTCGTTTCAAGGGCGGCTGGACGACACGCCACTATGGTCAGCCCGATACCGGTGTGCACGCGATCCAGATGGAGCTTGCGCAATCGACGCATCTCCAGACCGAGGCGGCGCCCTTCGCCTACGATGCCGCCAAAGCAGACAGACTCCGCGTCCATCTCAAAAACATTCTGGTGCGCATCGAACAGATCGCGCCCGACCTGAAACGCTGACGCCCGAAACCTGAGAACAGGGGAACCGCCATGAACAATCCACGCCACAATATCCGCGAAATCCGCGCACCCCGCGGCAACGATCTCAATGCCAAGAGCTGGATGACCGAAGCGCCGCTGCGCATGCTGATGAACAATCTCGACCCTGACGTTGCCGAAAATCCGAACGAACTCGTCGTTTATGGCGGCATCGGCCGCGCCGCCCGCACCTGGGAGGATTTCGACCGCATTGTCGCGACGCTGAAGACGCTGACGGAAGAAGAAACGCTAGTCGTGCAGTCCGGCAAGCCGGTCGGCGTCTTCCGCACCCACAAGGATGCGCCGCGGGTGCTGATCGCCAACTCCAACCTCGTGCCGCACTGGGCGACCTGGGATCATTTCAACGAACTGGATAAGAAGGGCCTTGCCATGTACGGCCAGATGACGGCCGGCTCGTGGATCTATATCGGCACGCAGGGCATCGTGCAGGGCACCTACGAGACCTTCGTCGAGGCCGGCCGCCAGCATTACGGCGGCAATCTCAAGGGCAAATGGATCCTGACCGGCGGCCTCGGCGGCATGGGCGGCGCCCAGCCGCTCGCCGCCGTCATGGCCGGCGCCTGCTGCCTGGCCGTTGAATGCAATCCCGATTCGATCGATTTCCGCCTGCGCACCCGCTATGTCGACGCCAAGGCGGAGACGCTGGATGAAGCGCTTGAGATGATCGACCGCTGGACCAAGGCCGGCGAGGCAAAGTCCGTCGGCCTCCTCGGCAATGCTGCCGAAATCCTGCCGGAGATGGTCCGTCGCGGCATCCGCCCCGATATCGTCACCGACCAGACCTCGGCCCACGACCCGATCAACGGCTACCTGCCGAAAGGCTGGACGATGGGTGAGTGGAAGGCAAAGCGCGAAAGTGATCCGAAGGCGGTGGAAAAAGCGGCGCGCGCCTCGATGCGCGAGCATGTCGAAGCGATGATCGCCTTCTGGAACGCCGGCGTGCCGACACTCGACTACGGCAACAACATCCGCCAGGTCGCCAAGGACGAAGGCCTCGAAAACGCCTTCGCCTTCCCGGGCTTCGTGCCGGCCTATATCCGCCCGCTGTTTTGCCGCGGCATCGGCCCCTTCCGCTGGGCGGCCCTTTCCGGCGATCCGGAGGATATCTACAAGACCGATGCCAAGGTGAAGGAACTGCTGCCTGACAACAAGCACCTGCACAACTGGCTCGACATGGCCAGGGAGCGCATCGCCTTCCAGGGCCTGCCGGCACGCATCTGCTGGGTAGGTCTCGGCGACCGCCACAAACTCGGCCTCGCCTTCAACGAGATGGTGAGAACAGGCGAACTCTCCGCCCCGATCGTCATCGGCCGCGACCATCTGGACTCCGGCTCCGTCGCCTCGCCGAACCGCGAGACTGAAGCGATGAAGGACGGTTCTGACGCCGTTTCCGACTGGCCGCTGCTCAATGCCCTGCTCAACACGGCATCGGGTGCCACCTGGGTGTCGCTGCATCACGGCGGCGGCGTCGGCATGGGCTTCTCGCAGCATTCCGGCATGGTCATCTGCGCCGATGGCACGGATGATGCCGCAAGACGTCTCGAGCGCGTGCTCTGGAACGATCCGGCGACCGGCGTCATGCGCCACGCCGATGCCGGTTACGAGATCGCCATCGACTGCGCCAAGGAAAAGGGCTTGCGCTTGCCCGGCATTCTCGGGAACTGAGCCCCGTGAGGATCCTGCGCGCCGGCGATCACAAACGCATGCCCTGGAAAAACGGCAAGGGAGAGACGGTGGAGATCGCCGTCTTTCCACCTGACGCGTCGATCAACGACTTCGACTGGCGCATCAGCATGGCGACGGTCGCAGAAGACGGCCCGTTTTCGATCTTTCCCGGCATCGACCGGACGCTGGCGATCCTTAATGGCAACGGCATGGTGCTCGATGTGGAAGGCAGATCTTCGGTGCTGCTGACAACGGCAAGCGATCCGCTGGCCTTCCCGGCGGATATCCCGGTCGCCGCCAGGCTCGAGGACGGAACGATCACCGATCTCAACGTGATGACGCGCCGTGACGGGTTTAGCCATACGCTGATCCGCATCGACGTCGATGGCAGCAAAACCGTGCCGCTGCCGCCCTCGACATGCCTGTTGCTTTGCCATCGCGGCGCATTGTCATTCCGCCGCGACGGCGAGACCGGCGCGCTTGCGGCCGGCGATGCGCTGCTGATCGACGACGCGGCTGCAACCGTGCTGGAAATCGATGGCGAAGCCAGATGTTATCTCGCTTCGGTCACTGCAGGCTGATCTTGGAACAACGAGTTGAAAACATTAAACAATCGAGGATTTGGCGAAGCGTGTGCATAAACCATCGTCCTCTCGGGCCATGGACGTCATTCCTCGTTTCGGTCTAAACTTCGCCCTTCTGATGCAGAAGAAGACCTAGACTGCCCGCAACGTGCCGGGGAGCAAGGGAGCAGGCGTGACGGATCCATACGATATTCTCGGCGTTGAACGCGATGCGGACGAGGCGCAGCTGAAGGCCGCCTATCGGCGCCTGGCGAAGGTCGCCCACCCCGATTCGGGTGGCGATTCGGAAGCCTTTGCCCATCTGCAGAAAGCGTATGGGCTGCTTCTCGATCCGGTCCGGCGCAAGGTCTACGACGATACCGGCTACGACGTCGAATTCGCCGATGCGGCCGAATTGCAGGCGCTGGTGATGATCGAGAAGCTCGTCACCGATGCAGTGCTCGACGAGCGCGCACCCGGAAGTTTCGATCCCGTCGCCGTCATGCAGGACAGTCTTTCCGAAGAACTGCGAAAGGCGCGTTTCAGCAAAAGCGAGCTGGAGCGCCACGCCTCGCGCATCGGCCTGCATCTGGAACGGCTGGAAAAGCAGTCGGGCCGCGATGTGCTCGCCCACATGTTCCGCGCCCGCATCGAAGCAATCTCCAAGGCGGTCGCGGAAACCGAGGCGAAGATCAAGGCGGCGGAACGCGCCGCCGACATGCTCTCCGGCTATGTCTACGACATCGATCCGCCGCCGCTGTCTGATGACGCGGTTACCAGCATCGAATGGGTCGAAGCCTCAAGAAACCGCTCCACCGGCTGACGGCGTAGACGCGGCTGATCTTAATAAGCCAGCTTCGGATACCAGTCCGGTGCCCGACCTTCGGGCGTCGCATCGAGCACGGTCCAGAGCGGCATCAGGTCGGGCGCGCCGCGCGGATCCTCACCGGGATCGGCCGTCACACCGCCCATCTCCTGGCTCCAGAAATGGCGGATGGTGCCGTCGCGCCGCGTGAATACGTTGAAGGCGGCGTCATCGCTGCCATCCCTGCCGATTGCGTGATAGTCGCGGCTGTAGTCGTCCGTCATGTCGGAATAAAGCGGTAGATGATGCCAGCCGCGCTCCTTCTTGAAGGCCAGCAGCCTTTCGATCGGCGAGCGGGCGACGACAGCAAGGGCGGCGCGCTGCTGGATGTCAGGCACTTCGCCGTCCCAGGCCGACAGCAGCGAGGTGCACATCGGGCACGGGCGCTCGCGTTGCGGGCCGAACATGTAGCTGTAGACGATCAGCGTATCCTTGTCGGCGAAGAGCTCGGCAAAGGAGATCGGCCCATCGCTGCCTTGGAAGCGGTAGTCTTTCGTCACCTCGCCGCCCGGCGGCAGCGCCCGGCGCTGTCTTGCCACGCGCTCGATGTGGCGGCGCAATTCGATCTCTTCGGCCAGCAGCGCGTCGCGGGCGCTGCGATACGCCTCGCTCTCATTGGGAAACCGGACGCCATTCTTGGCCGCAAGCACTGCGGCGGGGACCAGATGCTGATTATCCATAACGATATCCTCCTTCTATTGCCGCGCGTCTCAGACGCGCCAAGGACGTGCTGAAGCCACGACCGGGTCGCAGCACATCATTACAAGGACGATCGGCTGATGCGAAAATCGACAGAGCCGACGGAAAATATTCGCCCCGCGCTTTGGCCGGCTCGGCGCCCGGATCGCCAAAGTCCAGCCGATCACGATCGCGCGTTTCGAAATGCGGATCATCGAACCGGCTCATGATCCGCATCGCGCCATTCCTAGAGGACGCCGCCCCGTGAACTCATTTCACCGTCGGCTGCGAAACTCAGTGAACGGTGATCACCGGAATGCCAGCTTCGTCGGCGGCACGGATAAGCGCTGCTCGCGCGTCCTGAGCCGGAATTTCCCCATGAATTGCATTTCGGCACGCCCTAATCGCTATAAGATATTCTTTTCCGTCGTCGATCGGCCACCCAACTGTCAGCATTTCGGCAGCCTGGAAAAGGGTTGCGACAAGCTTGTATTTTTCCGACCCACTCACAACGAGCATCAGAGGGGCAAACTCTTCGGATGTGCGCCACTTCATGACATTAGGTCTCCCCACAGTAAACATATTAGTAACCGTGCAAGAACCGTTCCCGTGATCTTGGCTGGCATGCCGAAAGCTCGTTTCGGAGGTCGCATAATGGAAAGGGGAAACCTTTCTTAAAGGGCGCTCTAGTCGCCCTAGCATCAGCATGGGCACCTGTTGGCAGGGAAACGGTCGCGCAAGATTGCCTTGACACGTCGCGATAAGCGATATATCTATCCGGTTATATAGCCACACGGTGATATATGAAAAGCAGCCTCGATGCGATTTTCTCCGCACTTTCAGATCCAACGAGGAGAGCAATTCTTGGGCGGCTTGCTCACGGCAAGGCGACCGTGGCCGAACTCGCAGATCCCTTCGAGTTGTCTCAGCCTGCCATCTCAAAGCATCTCAAGGTCCTGGAACAGGCCGGATTGATCCGCTCCGGCCGTGAAGCGACTTCGCGTCCCCGCGAACTTCAGCCGGACGCGTTGAAGAAAATTTCTGATTGGATTGGCGATTATAGACGCTTCTGGGATCAGAGCTTCGATCGTCTCGATGGCTATTTGTCCAAGGTACAAGGATACGAAGATGACAAATCCGAAGACTGATACTGACAATGCTCGCGATCTGGTTTTTGTACGAAGGTTCAATGCCCCATGCGATCTCGTTTTCAGGGCATGGACCGACCCGAAAGCGCTAGCGCAATGGAGCGGTCCTCACGGTTTCAAGGCGGTGGGCGACCAGCTTGAAGTTTGGCCCGGCGGTAGACACCGCGCCTGTCTGATAGCGCCAGATGGAGAGGAGCACTGGGTTAGCGGAAAATACCTTGAGGTCGAGCCTCCGCACAGGCTTGTCTTCACACATGCCTGGGAAATCGGAACCGGCGAAACGAGCCCGGAAACGGTGGTCACGATTGCGCTAAAGGAAAGCGACGGAGGCACGGAAATGACGTTTCGGCAAAGTGGATTTGAAAGCGCATCGTCACTTGAGGGTCATGAAGGTGGTTGGTCGCAAAGCTTCGAGCGACTTGGCGTTTTTCTGGGGGCTGAATCCGAAAGGCCGGACCATGAATAAGGCGGCGATGAAGCTTTACTATTGCGAGACGCTCAATCCTCGGAAGGCCTGCGCCGCTGCCCGTTTTCTTAAAGCCGACGTGGAGTTCATAAGGATTGACCTGGCAAGCGGAGAACAGCGCACCACTGAATTCCTGGCTCTTAACCCGAACGGGAAAGTCCCTGTGCTGCAGGATGATGGCGGAACCTTGTGGGAAGCGAATGCCATCATGTGCCGGTTGTCTGACAGAGTCGCCTCGGATTTCTGGCCGCATGACCACCGGCAGATCGACGTCCTCCGGTGGCTGAGCTGGGACGCCAGTCATTTCACCCGGCACGGGGCAACACTGTGGTTTGAAACCTTGATCAAGCCGTTGTTCGGCGGAGAGCCTGACGTCGCCGTGATCGAAGATGCGAAGACGAGCTTCCGACTCCATGCTCGCGTGCTCGACGACCATTTGGCCACGAACATCGTCGCGGTCGGAAAGACACTGACTATCGCAGATTTTGCATTGGCCGCTGCACTTCCTTATGCGACTTCTGCTGAGATTCCACTTTCCGAGTTCAGGCATATACAGGCGTGGTACGAACGGCTTGAACAACTAGATGCGTGGCGAAACCCCTTCCCGGCCTAAAAAGGTGCGGCCGTCTCCGCTTGGCTGGCGTGTCTGCTTCGCCGGTATTTTCTAACTAATCCGCTTCACGGGGCCTCGCTTCTCCGCCGCTGGAATCCCTTCCCCCGTCAAACGACGAGACGAAAGCGGCGGTATGCGCAAGGGCTGCAAAGCAAAAAGGGCGCTCGACCCTTGCGGGGAGCGCCCTTATCCTGTCGGACAACGAACAATTCGACGACGTCGATACCGCGCGCGTCCATTTTTCAGGCAGGACGGGTATATGGACCCTTCCCGCCGGGGTTTCAAGAGGCTGTTCAGCGGTTCTACACTATAATCGACCGTAGTCGATCAGGAGGCGACCCCGGTGATCGGATTGACCACAGGTCGTTCGCTTTTGTCCCTGACCCCAGCCGGCTGCACCGCCGGCGGCGCCATCGATTCTGCGTCTGCGGGCTCCGGCTTCTCGGGAACGGCGCCGACATCTTTTGGGCGCCGCTGCTCGGGCTTTACGTTTTGATCATTCGTCGACATTGTCGGTCTCCTTTCCAGGAAGAAGTCACGGCCGTCGACATGGTTCCGGCGACGGGATGGAGGATTACCGATGCTTGACAGGTTTTTGCTGCTGGGGCCTGAGGATGCGCGCTTCACGATCCTTCTGGCGCATGGCGCCGGCGCACCGATGGATTCCGCATCGATGACAGCAGCGGCAAATGCACTCGCCGGCGTTGGCT
Organism: Rhizobium sp. LARHSG275; assembly: GCF_052871115.1. Classification (NCBI taxonomy): domain Bacteria; kingdom Pseudomonadati; phylum Pseudomonadota; class Alphaproteobacteria; order Hyphomicrobiales; family Rhizobiaceae; genus Rhizobium; species Rhizobium sp. LARHSG275. The sequence goes on from NZ_JBIXJN010000001.1 coordinate 182,650, forward strand.
TCCGTGTGGCCCGCTTCGAATTCGCCTATATGGCCGCCCGCCGCAGCTCGGAAGGCCGCAAGCCGCCGCCGCGCGCCGAAACGCTCAATCCCGAATATGAGGCGGCCATCGCCGAGCTTGGCGCCAGCAGCCCACTGATCATCGGTGGCAAGTCGATGGGCGGCCGGGTCGCCAGCATGGTCGCCGACGATCTCTATCGTCGGGGGAAGATCGCCGGCCTGCTCTGCCTCGGTTATCCCTTCCATCCGCCCGGCCAGCCGGAGAAGCTGCGCACCCGCCATCTCACAGGGCTGACGACGCCCGCCCTGATCTGCCAGGGAACGCGCGACGAATTCGGCACGCGTGACGAGGTGCCGGGCTACGATCTCTCCGACAGGATCGAGATCCTCTGGCTGGAGGATGGCGACCACGACCTCAAGCCGCGCAAGGCGATCTCCGGTTTCTCCAGTGCCGATCACCTCGCCACGATGGCGACGGCGGTGAAGGCATGGGCCGAACGACTGCCGCTTTGAGAATCACCCATATCCCCAGCGCGGCAGACACCTGCGGCTGCCATTGTCAGGCTGCGAGCTTCCTGACATCGATGCGTCGGTCGGTGGCGGAAACGGTGATTTCGAAGTGGTCGGCCTGCACCACGCCCTGAATATTGCGCGGCCGGTGGGCGACGATGGCCACTCCGCCTTTCAGCCGGACACTATCATAGAGGATACCGGCGCCGCCGCTCGATCGGACCTCTTCCCCCAGCACCTGCGACGCCGCATAGCTGGTGCCATCATAGATATCGGGCCGCAGCCTCTCTTCACCGCGAATGTCGAGGTAATCACCAATCAGATCGGCCGCGTAGCTTCGATAGGTGCGCGCCATCGTCGCCACGCTGCGCGCGACAGCTTCGCGCCTGAGATGATGGCCAACCTCCGCGGCGGCGGTTCTGAGATCGTCAGCGGCATACCAGGCGCCGAGATCAGGGCCGTTGAAGCGCATTCCTCCCGGCGCGACATGCAGGAATGCCGCCATGACGATGCTGGCATTGGCAACGCCATAAACCCATTGGTCTTCGGGAAGCCGTTGGATGCGGTCTGCGACGAGACGGTCGTTGGTCCAGCCGACGAGCTCCATGACGGCTTCGAGATCGGCCGCCCGCGTCACCGTCTCAAAAAGCCCGATTGGCGGAAATTGCGACGGGATCAGCCGGTACGATGGACGCGGCGCCTGGGCAAAACGATCCCTCACCGGAAGACGATGTCCGCGTCTTCGTAAGGCGTGAACGCTTCGTCGAGCATATTCGGCTGCATGTAGAGACCGCCGCGGGCGCCGTCGAGAAACCGGCGGACGGTCATCAGCCCGTCCTGGGTCCCGTTCGTCACGATATCAAGCGGCGGATGGCCGCCGAAAACCGGGGCCTGATGCGGCGTCCGCAGCCAGGCGACGCCGGCGTGTTCATCGGAAAACAGCACGCCGAGCGCCTGATGGATGCCGAGCACAGCCGAGATGCGGGTTAGCGTATCGACATCGAGCGTGAACGCGCCGTGCTCGCGCGCCTGTTTGGCCCAATTGTGGTAGGTCGACCGAGAGGGATAACCGAGCACGAGCAGACGCTGCTCTTCCGTCAGTCCCCAGAGATCGGCGATCGCCAGAAAGGTTCGCAATGCCGGGGCGCTGAGCCTCCTGCGATTTGCCGGAGCAAACCGCTCCATTTCCAGCCGCTGTGGCCCCTGGCCCTCCCGTTGCTCCCGTCGTGCATGCTGCATAAAGGCCTCCTGTCTTGAATTAGATATAGTCCAAATCTGGGCATGCATCAAGCAAATTTAAAGAGCTGGCCCTGCGACCGCCGGCTTAGCCGTCACCATAGTCCCGGCAGCAGCCGGTAGCGGACCTTGCGGCGGTATTCGGCGTAACCCGGCAGGTCTCTGGTCAGATGTTTCTCCTCATCCAGCAGCCGCGCAGCAAGTCCGCCAAAAGCAGGAGGGATGGCAAGCAGGCCCCAATAGGAGCCGAGCGATAGCGGCATGCCCGAGAAGAGCACCAGCGCCGCCGCATACATCGGATGGCGCACGATGCTGTAGAGCCCGCTGGAAATGACCCGTTGATCCCTCTGGATCTCGACTGCCGCCGAGGCGAAGCTGTTCTGACGCAGGACGAGGAAGCAGCCGTAAAAACCGGCCGCGACCAGGAGATTGCCGAATATCACCATCGACACCGGAACGGCCGACCAGCCGAACCGATGATCGAGGGCCGAGCCGATGAAGAGCGCAATCAGCGCGACACTGTTGAAAAGCTGAATACGCTTTTGCGCCGGTAGCCGCTCCGCGCCCGGCCCGACATGCAACCGCTGTTCCAGCAAAGCGCGGTCATACTTCAGGAAATAGGCTGTCGTCGCGATGATCCAGCCGCAAAAATTGAGAAGGAACAGCCAGCCCTGCCAATAAGTCAGCGAGCCCGCCGCAACGAAGATCATCACCGCCAGCACCACGACGAATTTCACCGACGCTTCCGTCGCCCGCCTGCCCAGATCCTTGTTCTGACTCTCCATCGGTCCGACCTCCGTTACCTCAGGAAACCTCGCCTGCCGCCTCGCGGATCGTCTGCATCAGGATCGATTGCGGCAGAGACTGAACCGCATCGGCGCGCATCGTCAACCCGACCGGCCCCCTGGTCTCGCCGGTATCGACCGGCAGAAGCGCCAGCCGCCCGTCGGCGACATCGGAGGCCACCACGCCGTTGGAAATGATCCAGATCGCATCGCTCGCTCGCAGGAAAGCGCGGCCGAAGGAATCCGACACCGTCTCGATCTGGTTCGGCAGGCTGGAGACGCCGTTGGCGATGAGGAAATTTTCAACTACGGGCCGGATGATCGAACCCCGCGTCGGCATCAGCACCGTATAGTTACCGAAGCTGGCAAAGAGCGATTGCCTGCCGTCGAGCAGCGGATGGCCGGCGCGCACGGCAAACACCACCTGTTCGGAATAAAGATGCTCAAAGGAAAAACCCGCCATCTTCTCGGCGCCTGCTAAGCGCCCGACGACGATATCGAGATCGCCGACGCGAAGCTGCTCCAGGAGCACTGCGTTCTCGCCGGTGACGATCTTCACCCGGCTCCAGGTCTTCTCCTTGAGGAAGAGTTCCATCGCCCGCGGCATGATGCGCGATGAAACCGTCGGCAGCGCACCGATCCGGATCGGCGGCGCATCGGAAAACTGCTCCTGCGAGACGGAATCGAGACCCTGTCGAAGCGCCGTCAGCGCAGCGCCAGCGTGCCGCAGGAAGACCTCGCCGTAGCGGGTGATCTTGATGCCGCGGCCGTCGCGCTCGAAAACATCGACGCCCAGCACCTGTTCCAGTTCGCGGATCGTTTTGGTGATTGCCGGCTGGCTGACATGCAGCAATTCGGCGGCCTTCATGACGCTCTTCTGCCGCGCCACCTCGACAAAGGTTTGCAGATGGCGGAACTTGACCCGGCTGTCGATCATCGTTCGCATAACTCCAGGGTTATTGAAAAGCCAATAAATATCATTTTACTTAACCGGATCAACCAGTCTATTCCAGCCGGAAGCTACCTGTCCCGTTGGAGGGCGGCGAGAACTCTAAAATTTTGAAGCGCGCATCATTCTTTGTGAAATCCTCTATAATCCAGGGAGGCTCAGTGAAGCACCGGATGCGGTGTGCCTCGATAGGCCGGGCAAGTTTGGCAAGAGGGCTAACCCCACTCTCCGTCATCCTCGGGCTTGACCCGAGGATCCATGCCCGCTGCTGCTGGTGGATGCGTTGTGGATGCTCGGGTCAAGCCCGAGCATGACGGAGGGTGAGGCAGGCGGGAGGAGCCATTCATGGCGCAGACGCCTGAGTCAGGAATGCCGTCCGTCAGTTAAACCAAATGCCGGTCCTCCGGCTGAACTGATTTGATGAGGAGGAGAGTGACGTGCAGTTCGCCCGCATAAACGACGTGACGATCCATTATCAGGTCATCGGTGCCCCTGCCGACAGGCCGGTTATCGTCTTCACCAATTCGCTGGGCACGGATTTCCGCATCTGGCGCGACGTCGTGGTGCGGCTCGCCGGCGAATTCGCCATCGTGCTTTACGACAAGCGCGGCCACGGCCTTTCCGATGTCGGCCAGCTCCCCTCATCGATTGAGGACCATGCGACGGATCTCGCCGGCCTGCTCGATCTGCTGTCGGTCAAGGATGCCGTCATCTGCGGCCTCTCAGTCGGCGGCCTCATCACCCAGTCACTCTATCACCGCCGGCCGGATCTGGTCCGCGCGCTGATCCTCTGCGACACCGCCCACAAGATCGGCACGGCGGAGAGCTGGAACGCCCGAATCGCCGCCGTCGAGCAAAACGGCATCGGCAGCATCGTCGACGCCATCATGGAACGCTGGTTCACGCCCGCCTTCCGGCGGCCCGAGAGCACCGCCTATGCCGGCTATTGCAACATGCTGACGCGCCAGTCCGTCGAGGGCTATCTCGCCGCCTGCGCCGCGATCCGCGATGCCGATTTCACCGAAATCGCAAGGACGATCACTGTCCCGACGATCTGCATCGTCGGCGACCAGGATGGCTCGACGCCGCCCGATCTTGTGCTTTCGACTGCGAAGCTGATATCAGGCGCGCGTTACGAGGTTATCCCTGATTGCGCGCACATTCCCTGCGTCGAGCAGCCGGAGGCGCTGACGGCGATCATCCGCGCCTTCCTCACATCCATTCCGTCTGGAGAAGTCAGCCCATGAATGAGACCGCGTCCTCCTCCGAGCGCTATCGGCAGGGCATGGCGACCCGCCGCGCCGTGCTCGGCGACGCCCATGTCGACCGCGCCGCCACCGCGTCGACGGAGTTCGACCGCCCTTTCCAGGAGTTGATCACCGAAGCCGCCTGGGGCCATGTCTGGTCGCGCCCGGCGCTGACCAAGCGCGAGCGCTCGATCGTCACGATCGCTCTGCTTGCCGCGCTTGGCCAGGACGACGAGGTTGCCATGCATGTGCGCGCCACCGCCAATACGGGGGCGACCCGCGAGGATATCTGCGAGGCGCTGCTGCATGTGGCGATCTATGCCGGCGTTCCCGCCGCCAATCACGCGATCAAGATCGCAAAACAGGCTTTTGAACAGATGGACGCCGAAAAGGCGGCCTGAGGGAGGAACATGTCCGAACGACCGAACCGCAAGCCCGAGACCGGCGGCTTCTTCGCCCGCGACCGCGCCTGGCATGCGCCGGCGCTGACCCCCGGCTACAAGACCTCCGTGCTGCGCGCGCCACAGCGCGCACTGCTGTCGCTCGACGGCACGATTTCCGAAACCACCGGTCCGGTCTTCGGCCATTCGATGATCGGCGAACTCGACAACGACCTGATCCTGAACTACGCGCAGCCCGGCGAAAGCGCCATCGGCGAACGCATCATCGTCCATGGCCGCGTGCTCGACGAGCGCGCCAGGCCGGTTGCCGGCGCCTTGGTCGAGTTCTGGCAGGCCAATGCCGGCGGCCGCTATCGCCACAAGAAGGAGACCTATCTGGCGGCGATCGACCCGAATTTCGGCGGCTGCGGTCGCGCCATCACCGACGAGGACGGCCGCTACCATTTCCGCACCATCCGTCCCGGCGCCTATCCGTGGCCGAACGGCATCAACGACTGGCGTCCTGCCCATATCCATTTTTCGATCTTCGGCCATGGCTTTGCCCAACGCCTGATCACCCAGATGTATTTCGAGGGCGACCCGATGATCTGGAAATGTCCGATCGTCGGCACGATCCCCGACAAGGCGGCGATCGAGCAGCTGATCGCGCCGCTCGACTGGGGCAACACCATCCCGATGGATTCACGCGCCTATAAGTTCGATATCGTGCTGCGCGGCCGCCGCTCGACGATGTTCGAAAACAGACTGGAGGGTAACTGACCATGCAGCAGCTCGGCTACCTCAAGGAAACCCCGTCGCAAACGGCCGGCCCCTATGTGCATATCGGCCTGACGCCGAATTTCTGCGACATAACGGGCGTCTACGACACCGATCTCGGCACCGAGATGGTCAACGACAAGACGCTCGGCGAGCGTATCACCGTCACCGGCCGGATCTTCGACGGTGCCGGCGCACTGGTGCGCGATGCGGTCATCGAGATCTGGCAAGCCGACAGCTCCGGCCTCTACAACAGCCCGTCGGAAATGCGCGGCGCCGCCGATCCCAATTTCACCGGCTGGGGCCGCTGCCCGACCCGTGCTGAAGACGGCGTCTACAGCTTCGAGAGCGTCAAGCCCGGCCGCGTTCCCTTCAAGGACGGCCGCAGACAAGCCCCGCACATCACTTTCTGGATCGTCGCCCGCGGCATCAATATCGGCCTGCATACGCGCATGTATTTTCCGGAGGAGACGGAGGCCAATGCCGCCGACCCGCTGCTTTCCCGCATCGAACATCGCGAGCGCGTCGCAACGATGGTCGCCACCCGCGACGGCGCGACCTGTCATTTCGACATCCACCTGCAGGGCCCGAAGGAAACGCTGTTTCTCGATATCTGAGGGCATGGTGGCGGCTTGTTTGCCGCCCACTGTGCAAGTAGCCTCCCTTCACCCTGCCCTCTCACCAAGGGGAGAGGGACGTGCCCACGCGAGATCACCTGTCCATAAATCGCGGACGCCGCCTCGAGTCCCTTCTCCCCAGTGGGGAGAAGGTGGCGGCAGCCGGATGAGGGGGCCGCCACCACAAACCGAGACGATCATGACCGCATCGCCCTTCGACCACCCCTTCCTTTCCAGCCTGCTCGGCGACGATGAAATCGCGCCCTATGTCTCCGCCGAGGCGGATATACGGGCCATGCTCTCCTTCGAGGCCGCGCTCGCCAAGGCTGAAGCCGCTCACGGCCTCATTCCTGCCGAAGCCGCAAGGCGCATCGCTGACACCTGCGCCGCCTTCTCGTCGGATATGTCCAGTCTTCGATCGGCAACGGCAAGGGACGGTGTCGTCGTTCCCGATCTCATCAAGCAGCTCCGCGCCGATGTCGGCGAGGAAGCGGCAAAAAGCCTGCATCTCGGCGCCACCAGCCAGGATGTCATCGATACCAGCCTGATGATCCGCCTGAAGACCGTCGTCTTCCTGTTTGCCGGTCGGCTTTCCACCATTGCCGCACGGCTCGATGCGCTGGACCGCCAGTTCGGCCGGAACCGGCTGATGGGTCACACACGTATGCAGGCGGCGATCCCGATTACTGTTGCTGATCGCCTCAACGCGTGGCTCGCACCGTTGACGACCTATCGCGATCGCCTGACCGAGCAGAGTTTTCCCGTCCAGTTCGGTGGTGCGGCCGGCACCCTGGACAAGCTCGGATCGCAGGCCGCAGCCATCCGCGCTTCGCTCGCCCAGGAACTCGGCCTCACCGATGCATCGCAATGGCAGAGCGGGCGTCTGCCGATCGCCGATATTGCCGGCCTGTTTGCGTCGATATCGGGCAGTCTCGGCAAGATGGGGCAGGATATCGCACTGCTTGCCCAGGCCGGTGACGAGATCGAAATTTCAGGCGGCGGCACCTCGTCGGCCATGGCACACAAGCAAAACCCCGTTTCCGCCGAAGTCCTCGTCTCGCTCGCCCGCTTCAACGCCACGGCGCTCTCGGGCATCCATCATTCCTTCGTCCATGAACAGGAACGCTCCGGCGCTGCCTGGACGCTCGAATGGCTGCTGCTGCCGCAAATGACGATGGCGACCGCCGCCAGCCTGCGGCTCGCTGGGGAGCTTGCAGGAAATATCCAGAGGCTTGGAACGGCCTGATCCGGCACCTTTGCATGTAATGCCGGAAACCGGCTATGCACAGTGCAATGAAATCAGGAGCAGCCCCGTGACCTTTCCCCTCTTCGATCTCTCGGGCCGTCGTGCCCTCGTCACCGGCTCCAGTCAGGGCATCGGCCGCGCATTGGCGGTCGGGCTTGCCGAGCATGGCGCTTCGATCATCATCAACGGCCGCAACGCGCAGAAGGCGGAGGCCACCGCCGAGGATATTCGTCGCAGCCATCGCCATGCGGTCAGCGCCGCCTTCGACGTCACCGATGCGGAGGCCAGCCGCACCGCCATCGCCTATATCGAGGCGGAGATCGGCCCGATCGACATCCTCGTCAACAATGCCGGCATGCAGTTTCGCACACCGTTGGAGAACTTCCCGGTCGACAAGTGGGACGAGATCTTCAAGACCAATGTCTCCAGCCTGTTCTATGTCAGCCAGCCGGTCGCCCAGGCGATGATATCGCGCGGCTGCGACAAGATCATCAACATCGCCTCCGTCCAGGCCGAACTCGCCCGTCCCGGTATCGCGCCCTATACCGCGACCAAAGGCGCGGTGAAGAACCTCACGCGCGGCATGGCCACCGACTGGGCGAAATACGGCCTGCAGGTCAATGCGATCGCGCCCGGCTATTTCCGCACGCCGCTCAACCAGGCGCTTGTCGACGATCCGAAATTTTCTGGCTGGCTGGAAACCCGCACGCCGGCGGGCCGCTGGGGCGAGGTCAAGGAGCTCGTCGGCGCCGCCGTCTTCCTCGCCTCGGATGCCTCTTCCTTCGTCAACGGCCATATGCTGACGGTCGATGGCGGCATCACCGCCTCGCTCTAGAACAGGATGTCGTCCGAAAAACCGCTCACACTTTTCGGCATCATGCTCTGAATTCGGATCATCCGAGTTTGGCGATGGCACGGAGATTGTCGGCCGTCGTCGTCGGGAATTCGAAGAATTCGAGATAGGCGGGGATCTGTTCGAACAACATGTCCGTCCCCACCTGAAATGCGCAGCCGCGCGCCCGCACGGCCTCAAGAAAAGGGGTTATCTCCTTCGTCAACACGACTTCGCCGACGAAGGTCGATGGCGAGATGCGGTCGATATCGATCGGCAGCGGGTCACCTCGCCGCATGCCGAGAGGCGTCGCATTGACGACAATGTCGAAACCTTCAGGATCGGCGGAGCCGACCGTCACTTCAAGATGCGGATAATATTTCTTCAGCCTGTCCAGCAGCGCGGTCGCGGTCGTCTGGTTGGCATCGAAGATGGCGAGGTGGTCCACACCCGCCTGTGCCAATGACGCGGCGATCGCCGAGCCGACGCCGCCGGCGCCCGCAATGAGCGCATGGGCTCCTTCAACCTTTTTACCCTTGCGCAACACGCCGCGAACGAAGCCCTCGCCATCGAACATGTCACCGATCAGCCTGCCGTCCGAACCGAGACGCACTGCATTGCACGAGCCGGCGACTTTTGCGTTGGTCGATGTTTCGTCGAGCAGTGCCATTGTCGAAACCTTGTGCGGCATCGTGATCAGAGCACCGTGGATGTTGGACAACCGGAACAGAAGCTTCAGAAATGCCGGATAATCCTCCGGCCTGCAGCCCATCGGCACGACGACGGCATCAATTCCGTTCTTCTGAAAGTACGGATTGTAGATCAGCGGGGCCTTGAAGGACTCCGTGGGATAGCCGAGGTGAGCGATGAGTTTGGTCGTCCCGGTGATCATGTGGTCAGACTTTCTGGGGATCGGAAGAGGCGCTGCCATTGGAGAGGTGGATCATCTGCCCTAAGCGTGCCGATCTCTTGATCGCTTCGACGACCCTGAGCGTAGCAAGGCCCTCCCGGCCACTCACCAGAGGCGTGGCACCGCCACGAATGACGTCGCAAAAGTGTCTGAGCTGAACGCAAAGGGGATCGGCGGCTTGGTAAGGCACGCGCTCCTGGGCAAGCGGCTCCAGCCAATCGGGCTTCGAAGGGCTCGTCCAAAGCGTCAGATCGGGAATTCCGAGCGAACCCTTGGTGCCGCCGATCTGGTAGCAGAATTGATCGTAACGGGGAAAAGCGGGGTTTTCGCCGGTGGTCGTCTCCCAGCTCCAGGGCGCGGCCACGGCATCGCTGCCGTTGAGGGTTGCAAGCACCCCGCTTGCGAAACGCAGCGTGACGACAGCCGTATCCTCGACGGCATGGTTCCGCACGGCGTGTGATTCCATCGCATGGACGGCTTCGACCTCGCCGAAGAAATATCGGAAGAGATCGACATCGTGGATCAGGTTGACGAAGACCGGGCCGGCGCCCGCCTCGCGCCGCCAGGGGATGTCGAAATAGTCGTCGGGCTTGGCGACCCAGAACGTGCCGTGCACCGTGAGGATCCGGCCAAGCCTTCCGCCGTCGACGATCTGTTTGACCGCCTGGATCATCGGATTGTGGCGTCTGTGATGGCCAACCAGCAGCGGTATGCCTGCCTTCTCGCCGGCGGCAACCAGTGCTGCGGCAGCATCGACATCATCGGCGATCGGTTTCTCGATGAGGACAGGAATGCCGGCAGCGACGATCTCCATTCCGTTCTCAACGTGGAGCTGGTTCGGCGTTGCCACGATGACGCCGTCAGGCCTGTCCTCGACGCGGATGCCTGAGAAGCTCCGGTACCATCGGGCGCCGACAGTCTCGGCAAAGTCGCGACCGGCGGCAGAAGGATCGATCACCGCCGAGAGAACGGTTCCGGGCTCGGACATAACACGCTCGACGTGGCGCCTGCCGATGAGGCCAGCTCCCATGACTGCAATCTCCAGCTGTTTCATTGCCTGCTCCCATAATTTGCCAGAGGCATCGACCTTGAGATGCCTTACTTCCGCAGGATCTCTCCGAGGAATTTCCTGGTTCGCTCATGCTGTGGGTTGGTGAAGAACTCGGCCGGCGGGGCTTCCTCGACGATCGCGCCGCTGGCCATGAAGATCACGCGATCGGCGACCTGACGGGCAAAGCCCATTTCGTGGGTGACGCAGATCATCGTCATGCCCTCGTCGGCGAGCGCAATCATCGTATCCAGCACCTCCTTGACCATCTCCGGATCAAGCGCCGACGTCGGCTCGTCGAACAGCATCACCTTCGGCCGCATGCAAAGCGCGCGGGCAATGGCCACGCGCTGCTGCTGGCCACCCGAAAGCTGCACCGGATATTTGTCGGCCTGCTCCAGGATCTTGACCCGCTCGAGCAGCCCGCGTGCCCGTTCCTCGGCCTCCGCCTTGCCGACGCCGGCAGCCTTCATCGGCGCCAGCATGCAGTTCTGCAGCACCGTCAGATGCGGAAACAGATTGAACTGCTGGAAGACCATGCCGACCTCACGACGGATCGCATCGATGGTCTTGGCCTGATTGCCTAGAAGAATTCCGCCGACGCGGATTTCACCTTTCTCGTAGGTCTCGAGATGGTTGATGCAGCGGATGAGCGTCGACTTCCCACTGCCGGAAGGCCCGCACAACACGATCCTCTCGCCGCTGCGAACCGATATGTTGATGTCGTGCAGGGCTTGAAAAGCGCCATACCACTTCTCCACCCGCTCCATGGTGATCATGGTCTCTGCGCCTTGAGCAGGACTGGGACTGGTCATCAGTAGAACTCCACGTTGGCGGGCTGGACCGCGTCGAAGAATGGGCGATGCGGATCAGCGCGCAGAGGCGGCAAACTTTCGTTCGAGGCGCGCGCCAAGGATCGTCAGTGGGCAGCACATCAGGAAGTAGAGAGCGCCGACGATGCCGAAGACCGTCAGCGGTTGGAAGATCTGGTTGGAGATGATGTTGCCGGCCCGCGTCAGCTCGGTGAAGCCGACGATCGATGCAAGCGAGGTGCCTTTGATCAGCTGCACGAGGAAACCGACCGTGGCTGGCAGCGAGATGCGCAGCGCCTGCGGCAGGATGACATCCCTCATACGCGAGACGTATCTGAGGCTGAGAGCCTTGGCCGCTTCCGTCTGGCCGCGCGGCACCGCTTCGATCGATCCGCGCCAGATCTCGCCCAGATAGGCGCTGGCATGCAGGGTCAGGCCGATGGCAACGGCCACCCAGGCGTCGAGCATCAGCCCGACCAAAGCGAGGCCGTAGTAGACGACGAAAAGCTGCATGAGCAGCGGGGTTCCCTGGAAGACGGCGATATAGCCGGCCGTGACGCGTTCCAGCAGCGGTATGCCCGAGGCACGGGCAAGGGCGACGCCGAGCCCTGCAATGCCGCCGCAGACGAAGCCGACGGCGGACAGGACCACGGTCCACTTCAGGCCGATGAGGAGGAAAACGAATTCGTCGTGACCCATGGAATTCCTCCTACTTGACCGGATATTTGAAGTAGCGCGCCGAAAACAGCGCGAAGATTCGCATCATCAGCCAGGAGATCACGAAATAGAAAACCGTGACCGTGAAGTAGACCTCGAAGCTGCGGAAGCTCTCCGACTCGATGCGCTGCGATACGGAGGTCAGCTCGTAGGCCGAAATCGCCGATGCAATGCTGGTGGTCAGCGTCAGGAGGACGAACTGGCTGGTCAGGGACGGGTAGATCGCCCGCAATGCCGGCTTGAGAATGATCAGCCGGAAGACCTGAGCCTTGTGCAGACCAAGGGCCAGCCCCGCTTCCATCTGTCCCTTAGGGATCGACTGAACGCCGCCGCGAATGATCTCGATGGCGTAGGCGCCACCGTTGATGCCGAGCGCGATAATCGCCGTCGGCGTCGGATCCAGCCTGATGCCCGTCAGCGGAAGGGCAAAATAGATGAAGAAGATCTGGACCAGGAACGGCGTGTTGCGGATCAATTCGACGAAGGCGATGACCAGCCATCGCGCCGGCTTGAGCGCAGAGTCGCGCAGCGCAACACCGCCAATTCCGATGATGATCGCCAGCAGCATCCCACAAATGGCAAGCAGGAATGTCCCGAGGCAGCCGAGCAGAAGGCTCGGCAGGCCATCTATGACCGGGGTGAAATCCAACTTATAATTCATGGCGATCCTTCCGGTTCGTCTTCCTGAAAGTTCAGTCCCGCTTGACCATTCCAGCCATCGCCTGGATAGCCAGTTCGTAGCCGTCGGCTCCAAAGCCGATCATGATGGCGGTGGCAACGCGTGAGATCAGCGAATTGTGGTAGATGCTCTCGCGCGCATGAACATTCGAAATGTGCAGCTCGATCTTCGGCGGGTCGAACATCTTCAACGCATCCAGAAGAGCGATCGATGTGAAGGTATAACCGGCAGGATTGATGATGATGCCACAGGCGTCGGTCCTGGCCTGATGCACGCTCTCGACCAGTTCGCCCTCGAAATTGGTCTGCCGAAACTCGACGTCGAATCCCAGGGCCTTTGCCTTGGTCACGCACCGTTTCCTGATATCGGCAAGCGTCGTGGTCCCATAGATTGCCGGCTCGCGCTGACCGAGAAGATTGAGGTTCGGCCCGTTGAGCACAAAGATTGGCTTGTTCATGATCGCGCTCCCGGACGCGGGCCGAAGCCGGTCTCGAAACATGATGGTGACGTTGGCGGGCATCACCAGGAATGCCCACCTCCTCGACTAAATGCTCGATTTATGAGCTTTCAGTTCGCCGCGAACGGAATGCCTTCCAGCTTTTCCGGGAATTCCGGGACCGGAACCTTCATCCACTTGTCATAGATGGCCTTGAGATCGCCGTTGGCCTTGATCTTGTCGATAAAGGTGTTCAGCGCCGCATTGATTTCCTTTTCGCCGAGACGCGTGCAAGCACCATTGTAAAGCTTCTGGAACTCAAGCTTGTTTTCGAATTCGCCTGGACGGGCCTTCTCCACCCGGTCCATGTAGAAGATGTTGCCACCAAGCGTCTCGACCTGGCCCGACACTAGAGCCTGGACGCTCGCGGCGTCGCCATCATAGCGGCGGATGGTGGTGCTCGGCGGTGCGTTCTTGGTGACCTGGGTGTCCTGAGCCGCACCCTTGGCGACGCCGACCGTGAACTTGGCCATGTCGGCATTCGTCTTGATCTCAGCCGATTTCGGACCAATCAGAACGATCGCGTTGGCAACATAGGGCTTGCTGAACTGCACGGCCTTTGCGCGATCCGGCAGCATCGCCATCGTTGCGAAGAGAACGTCGACACGGCCGGCCGTCAGTGCGGGAATGCGATTGTTGACTTCAAGCGGCACGAACTCGACGGATACACCCAGTTCCTTGGCAAACAGCGTTGCGATGTCGGCGTCGAGGCCGTCCTGTTTGCCGCCGCTGGTCACAAAGCCCCAGGGCGGGTTGTCACCCTGAATTCCGACGATGATCTTGCCGCGAGCCTTGATTTCATCAGGCGTGATGGCGGCTGCCGGTTGCGCCAGGATGACGGCAGCCACCAGGGCCGCGGCTCCGAGCATCGCGTTTCGGCGCGTTAGCAAAGACTTGAACATGTAACTCCTCCTCCTTTGGCGGTCATTCGACCGGACAGCCACCTCACCTTTTGACTGTGTGAGGAATGATTGCCAGAGAAGAGCACTGAAATCAACAGAGTGTTTTAAAATCATATGAGAGTTTATAATAAGACACGCTATTTGAATTCCTCACGACATTTGCCATAATAGTAACGAGCGGTTTTCTGGAATGCATCTTTGTGTTCGGCGCTCGTTCAATCCCGCACGGATATCGGAAGGGCTTTGACATGAGGACCTCGATTGCGACTGTAACGATCAGCGGCGAACTGCCGGAGAAGCTCGAGGCGATCGCCCGAGCGGGCTTCGACGGCGTCGAGATCTTTGAGAATGACTTCCTCGCCTTCGACGGCAGCCCGGCCGATGTCGGAAAACTCGTCCGCGACCACGGCCTGGAGATTACCCTGTTTCAGCCATTTCGTGATTTCGAGGGCATGCCGGAGCCGCTGCGGAGCCGCACGTTTGACCGCGCGGAACGGAAGTTCGACGTCATGCAGCAGCTGGGAACGGACCTGGTGCTCGTCTGTTCAAACGTCTCGCCGGCCGCGATCGGCGGCATCGACCGGGCGGCAGAGGACTTTCATGAACTCGGCGAGCGTGCCGCCAGGCGAGGACTGAGGGTGGGCTACGAGGCGCTTGCCTGGGGTCGCCATATCAGCGACCACCGCGACGCCTGGGAGATCGTCCGTCGCGCCGATCATCCGAATGTCGGTCTTACCCTCGACAGCTTCCACACTTTGTCGCGCAAGATCGACGTCAATTCCATCCGCTCGATTCCTAAGGAGAAGATCTTCATCGTCCAGCTTGCCGATGCGCCGCTGATTGACATGGACCTGCTCTATTGGAGCCGCCACTTCCGAAACATGCCGGGGGAAGGCGACCTTCCCGTCACGGCGTTCACCGAAGCCGTCGCGGCAACAGGTTATGACGGGTATTTCTCCCTGGAGATCTTCAACGACCAGTTTCGAGGCGGTTTATCGCGGGCGATTGCCGCCGATGGCCACCGCTCGCTAATCTATCTTGGCGATCAGGTCCGACGCCATCTCGGCATCGGCAGCATGACCGGGGCGGCGATGCCGGAAAGGCCTTCCGTCAAGGGCGTCGGCTTCGTCGAGTTTGCCACGGACGAGGAAGACGAAGTCGAACTGGTTGCATTGCTGCGCACTCTCGGGTTCAAAAAGACGGCGGTCCACCGCACGAAAAAGGTCTCCCTCTTCGAGCAGGGCGAGATCCGGATCCTCGTCAATGTCGATCAGGCAGGATTTGCGAATGCGGCCTACGCCGTTCACGGTACTTTTGCCTATGCCATGGCCCTGATCGTGGACGATGCGACAAAGGCCTATGAGCGGGCGCTCGCCTTGGATGCAGAGCCGTTCACCCAGCCTGTCGCAGACGGTGAGCTCGAGCTGCCTGCCATTCGGGGCGTGGGAGGCGGGATCATCTATCTCATCGACGACAAGAGCGCATTGGGTCGCTTCTCCGAAATCGACTTTCAGCCGGTCACGGACGACAGCGACGCGCCGTCTGCTGGTCTTTTGCGCATTGATCACGTCGCCCAGACGGTCGGCTACGATGAAATGCTCACCTGGCTTTTGTTCTACACCTCCATTTTCGAGACGCGGAAGACCCCGATGGTCGATATCATCGATCCGGCCGGGGTGGTCCGCAGTCAAGTCGTCGAGAACGACACCGGGGCGCTGCGCATCACCATGAACGGCGCCGAGAACCGCCGCACCTTGGCGGGACATTTCATGGCCGAGAAATTCGGGGCCGGCATCCAGCACCTGGCGTTCCTGACCGACGACATCTTTGCAACCGCCGAAAACCTTCGCGCCTGTGGTTTCAGATCGCTGCACATTTCGCCGAACTACTACGATGACGTCGAAGCACGCTTCGGCCTCGATCCTGCCCTGACCGAGCGGCTGAAGGCGGAGAACATCCTCTATGATCGGGACGAGCATGGCGAATATTTCCAGCTCTATAG
The DNA here is from genome assembly GCF_052871115.1 of Rhizobium sp. LARHSG275. Lineage (NCBI taxonomy): Bacteria > Pseudomonadati > Pseudomonadota > Alphaproteobacteria > Hyphomicrobiales > Rhizobiaceae > Rhizobium > Rhizobium sp. LARHSG275. The sequence continues at coordinate 198,794 of NZ_JBIXJN010000001.1, forward strand.
CGGAACCTATGGAGAGGGTTTCTTTTTCGAGATCGTCGAGCGCCGCGGCTACCGCGGCTACGGCGCGCCGAACGCAATTTTCCGGATCGCCGCCCTGAAGAAACAGATGCGTCCGGAAGGAATTCCGAAAGACGCCTCTTGAGGCCCTGGTTTAGAGCGGTTCAGTTTTTCATCGAGAGCAGAGCCACTCTAAGCTTTTGTTTTGAAAAACTGCTTCGCACTTTTCCCGGAATTGCTCTAGCGAATCCGGCCGCTCTTCAGCACATGCTCCACGCCGCTTTGAACGTGCCTTCTGACGACGTCGGTCGCGCCAGCGACGTCGCGCTGAATGGAAAGTTCAAACAAAAGCCTGTGGTCATCGACGACTGGCTTGCCGCGAAAACTCTCAGCCAGCATATGGTAACGAAGAAAGCGGTCGAAGACCGACGACAATGTCGCCATCAGCGTCGCTGAATTGCAGGCCGAGACGATCGCCTGATGGAACTCCCAGTCGTATCGAACCCAGTCGACGGTCCGCGAGACGTCACCCGCAAGCAGCTTGCGTTCGGCGGCAGCCAGCCTGTGATGGGCAGCGACGATGCGCCCCTCCCATTCAAGATTTCCCGCAGCGAAGGCAAGGCCGATCGCATGCGTTTCAAGAACAATCCGGAGGTCGGCGAGCTCCAGAAGTTCGCGGCGCGAAGCAGGGCTGACTTCAAAGCCGCGCTGCCCCTCGGCGACAACGAGGTTTTCCGTCGTCAGGCGGCTTAGAATTTCACGCAGCGATGAAATGCCGATGGAGTAGCGCTCCTTTGCCTGCTCCAGCTTGATCTTGGCCCCCGGCGGCAATGTCCCAGATATAATATCCTGGCGGATCTGCCGGAAGACGACATCGCTTACTGTTTCAGCCGGGTCATGGATTTGCTTGAGCATGGCTTTTCCTGGTTTTGCCGAAATGTCACCTATGTTGGTGGACCTAAAGCTCGAAGAGCAACATCCGGATCATTTCTATTTCAGCGTCCCTCTTGCCAGCGCATGTTCGACCCCGCCTTGGATATGCAGCACAAGCACGCGCTTGGCCGTCTCCGCATCACGTCGCAGCGCCGCATCCAAAAGCTGCTGGTGTTCATTGGCGGCGACATCGCCTCGATAGGACAAGGCAACCATCTGATATCTGAGATATCTGTCGAAGATCACCGAATGCGTCTCCATCAGCAGCTTCGACCCGCAGGCGGATATCAGGGCCTGGTGGAACTCCCAGTCGTAGCGCTTCCAGTCCTCGGCCCTGCTGGTGTCGCCGGATGCCATCACCCGTTCCATCCGCGCCAATTTGTAATGCGCCGATACGAGGGGAGCCTCCCACTCTACGTCGCCATGCACGAACGACTGTTCCAGCGCATGTGTTTCCAGCAGAAGCCTCAGCGCCGCTGTCTCCTTGAGGTCCGAAACGGATACCGGAGACACTTCGAAACCCTTTTGTCCCTCGGCAACGACAAGCCCCTCGGAGGACAGCCGGTTCAGCACCTCCCGAAGTGTACTGATGCTGGTCTCGTAGGACTCCTTCAGGCTTTCCAACTTCAATTTTTGTCCTGGAGCCAGCCGGCCAAAAATGATGTCGGCCCGAATGCGCCTGTAGCTGCTCTCGGCAATGGTCTCGTTGATAACCGGCTGCAACATGGCGATTCTCTTATATTTTCTGTATCGTCGGATATATCTCTTTCTGGCATTCTCAATCAAGAAAACATTCGCAGAACAGGAACTAGAATTTTCTCATATGATGCTGCCGAAGAACGTGGAAGCGGCCGGCAGGGCCTGACCATAACACCGTGCCCCATGCGTGTTGGGCGAAGCCCTTTCACGGGGCTTTCGTGCTGCTATTAAAACTGGATTTTTCGGCTCAACAGGGCGGCAATTGTTTTTTCAATCGCGCGCAACCATCTAATAGGCATGACGTACGGGAAAATGTCCCGCCCTCAGCAGCCCGTTTACCGAAAACCAACCATACTGGGTTGCTTTCCGAAGCGAAAGCCGATTGCTTAGGAAAATCTACTTCTTCTTCCGCTAGCGGTTAGGAGAATGAAAGGGGCCGCAGGCAAACCCGTGGAATTCTACTGCTTCGCATCGGGATGAACAATGACTACGATGGCGATGCGGGAAGGCCGGTTTGAAGAACGATGACGACAGATTTATTTCAGGTAAAATTTTGGGGCGTCCGCGGCAGTATTCCCGTGTCGGGCCCCGAGTTCGATCGCTACGGCGGTAACACTTCCTGCATCGAAATTCGCTGCGGAGAACATCGGATGATCTTCGACGCGGGCTCCGGCCTGCGCGAGGCTGGGCTCTCGCTGCTCGCCGACAGCGTCAGCGACGTCGATCTGTTCTTCAGCCACTGCCACTACGACCACATCATCGGCCTGCCCTTCTTCAAGGCGATCTATTATCCCTCGATCAACGTCAACATCTGGTCCGGCCATCTCCATGGCAAGATGAGCACGCGGGAAATGGTCGAGCAGTTCATCAGCCCGCCCTGGTTTCCGGTTAAGACCGACATCTGCCAGGCGACGATGAACTTCCGCGATTTCCATGCCGGTCAGGTGCTGACGCCCCATGCGGGCATCGAGATCAAGACCTTCATGCTGAACCATCCGGGCGGCGCCATCGGCTACCGCATCGAATGGCAGGGCCGTTCGGTCGCTCTCGTCTATGACATCGAGCATATTCCAGGCAGCTACGATCCGGTTTCGCTGGAGATGATGCAGGGCGCCGATCTCGTCGTCTACGACTGTACTTACAATGAAGACGAGATGCAGCGTTTCAAGGGCTTCGGCCATTCGACCTGGCAGCACGGCACCGAGCTTGCGAAAATGGCCGGCGCGAAGCGCTTCGCCTTGTTCCACCACGCGCCCTCCCGCACGGACGAACAGCTGGCGCAGATGGAAGCGCAGGCGCAGGACGCTTTCCCCGGCGCCTTCGCCGCCCGCGACAACCAGACTATGGTGGTCTAGAACCGACAAGTCTCCTGCACCCGCCGCGCAAGTAGGCGCGCCCGGCAGCTTGCGCCTTGCTGACGGAACAGATGCCGGGTCCGACCGTTTTCCCGGCAGCGCAAGATCGATGAAACGGGGTATCAGCCATGACCGTGCTTTCCGGACAATGCCTTTGCGGGCAGGTGCAGCTTTCTGTGCGGGGCGAACCGCTGCGCGTCGGCATCTGTCATTGTACCGACTGCAGAAAAGAAAGCGGTTCGGCCTTCACCTTCTACGGGGTCTGGCCCGCCGGCCAGTTTGAACATTCCGGCGAAACCGGCGAATTCCACGGCCGACGCTTCTGCACCGGCTGCGGCGCGCGCCTGTTTTCCGCCGATGACCAGGAGGCGGAAATCAAGCTCGGCATCCTCTCGCAGGCGCCGACGCCACTGGTGCCACGCTACGAACTCTGGATCAAGCGCCGCGAAGCGTGGCTGCGACCGGTGGAGGGCGCCGAGCAGTATGAGGAGGACCGAACGTGAATGTGGCCACGCTCGTCCGACATCACTTCGTTATGGTTGCAGGCGTCGAGACTTTTTACCGCGAGGCCGGCCGAGAAGATGCTCCGGTCTTGTTGCTGCCGCACGGATATCCCTGCTCATCCTATGAATTTCGCAATCTCATGCCACGCCTTGCCGACCATTGGCGCCTGATTGCGCCGGATTTCCCGGGTGCGGGCTACAGCGGCACGCCTGATGATTTCGACTACAGCTTCGACGGATACGCTGCCTGGCTGGAGGCCTTCGTCAGCGCGATGAATGTCGACCGGTTTGTCCTCTACCTCCACGACTTCGGGTCGCCTATCGGTGCGCGGTTGGCGATCAAGGACCCCCAGCGCATCTTGGCGCTGATCATCCAGAACGGCGACATCCCCTATGATGATGCCCTCGGGCCGAAGTATGCGGAGATCGAGGCGACATGGACGCTTCCGAGATCCGAGATGAAGAAGGTGCTGGCGGAGGCAGTCAGCGAGGAGACCTTCAAGGAGGAATTCCTCAACGATCTGCCGCCGCTTCTGGCCGACACGGTCCCGCCGGATCTCTGGAAGCTGCACTGGTCGCTGATCACGCCGCGGCGCAAGGAAATCGCCATCGACCTGATCGCCGGACTGAAGGAGAACCGGGCGTGGTTCCCGGAACACCGCAAATATCTGCGCGAATATCGGCCTCCGACTTTAATCGTCTGGGGTCCGAATGATCACTACATGCCGGAAAAATCGGCGCGAGCCTACATGCGCGATCTGCCGGATCCCGAACTGCATCTGCTCGGCGGCGGCCACTGGCTGCTCGAGACGCATCTCGATGACGTCGTAGCACTCATGCGAGAGTTTCTCGGGCGAGTTTCACGCCGCCTGATCGGCAATGTCTAAGGCTCTAGCAATTCCGACGCCGATGACCAGCGGACGGCGGGATGCCGGCCCGTCGCTGCAAACAAGGCGGACAGAAAATCCCAGGCGGCCGCATCATGAACCAGATGGTGAGTGAGCACGCCGATCGGCTCGTCGGTGCCGGCAAGCCGGTCGCGGAGTTCAGCGATCAGTTCGGCCACCAGTTCCCCCTCGCTGCGGCCGCCGCGCGTGCCGTGCCAGTCAATAATGTCGACGTGGGTGTTGAGCAGCGGGATTGGTCCGCCCTCTCTTGCCCGCCCGTAAGTCGAAAGCGCGGCAAAGCCGAGTTCGGGCAATGCAGGAATCAGGGCGGCATCGATCCGGTTCCACGGCGGCACCAGCACCGGCAGGAAGCGAGCCGGATGGAGCCGCTTCAGGCGCTGTAATCCCTCACGCAACTCGCCGAGCACCACCTCGGACGCCCGTTCGCCGCCGAGTTCCTGCTTCTTGCGCTCAGGTCCGGCGTGATTGGTGTGGGACCAGCCGTGCACGGCGACAGCGACGCCTGCTCCCCCCGCCAGCCGCGCGGCCAATGCCTCACCCGTCAGGGCGGGAATGACGGCAAGCGTCAGCGGAATTCCGTTGTCGCCGGTCAGCGACAGCAGCTTTTCCAGATCAGGCGTCGGCTCGACGGCGTCGTCGTCCCTGAGCCAGAACCGCACCACGCGGCCGGCGGCACGCCAGCGTTCAAGCTCGCGGCCCAACGGTTCCCAGTTCATCACCTCACTCCTGTTCCTGCGCTTCTGCGCAAAATCCCGTCCAAGACACGGGCAGCCCTCGCAAGCGAACGCTCCTCGAGCACGAAGCATCGTGCCGCCTGCCCCATCGCGTCACGCTTTTGACCGTCGCCGAGCAGGGTTGCGATCGCCCTTGCATAGGCAGCGACATCACCCTCCGGCGTCAGCAGGCCGGTCACGCCAGCCTCGACCACCGCTGGCACGCCTGCCGTTGCCTGCGCCACGACAGGAAGACCGGCTGCCTGGGCCTCGAGATAGGCGAGACCGTAGGCTTCGCCGCAGCCGGGCCAGACATAGATGCCGCCATGTCCGAGCAATTCGGCGATCTCGACGACATTCCGCTCGCCCAGCCATTCGATGCGGCCGGGAAAGCCGGCAAACAGCGCCTCCACCTCTTGCCGCAACGGACCATCGCCGATGACGGCCAGCGTCCAGAGCCGGTCTTCGATCAGCCGCAACGCTTTTGCAAGCATGACATAACTGTCCATCTTGTCGCCGGCCCGCATCATCGCGACCGTCATCAGCCGGCGCTGATCGGGCGCTGGCGACACCGTCTCGAACAACGCCGTGTCGATGAAGGGGTTGAGCCTGGCAAGGCGCGCCTGCGCAAAGGCGGCGGCAAGTCCGGCCTGGTCGCGCCCGGTGAAGCTGATATTGACCGCCGCCCGCATGATCGCCTCGCCCACCAGCTTCTGTGAAGCTGCCCAGCCGGTTCGATCGCGTTTTGCCGCATAGGAGGATTCGGCGGTGACGTAGGGAATTGCGAATTCGGCTGATATCGCCGGCCCGAAGGGATCGGGCGATTTGTAATAGGGGTGGTAGCAGAACCAGAGTTCCGGCCGCGGCGCGGATTTCCATCTTAGCCGCAGCCGCTCCAGTTCGGCGCCGATGGCGGGTTCAAGCGCCGCTGCGGCTTGCGGTGTCGAGGCATAGGTACGGAATTCGGAGGCGACGTCGACCTGATGCCCGCCAAGCTCCAGTGCCCGGATCAGCAGTCGCGCCATCAGCCGGTCGCCCGACGGCACCGGATGGTTCGGCGATTTCATCGGCGCGTAGAAAGCCACCCGCATTGACACCTCACGTGAGACAGACTGTTTACAACTTTCGCGCCCGTCGGAAAAATTCCGCTCTTGTCCCTTTGCCGGAAACTTGCGCATAAGCATATGGAATGTGATCGCGATCGAAGCAATTCCGCCTCTTTCTCAATCTCTATGGGCCTGCGGTTACATCGACAAGAACGGGAATGAATGACGACGGTCTCGGCCACAGGGATTTTTTCGGAGCGTACGATCAGAAGGGCGAGGCTCGGTTCCGGCCTCGTCATTTTCATCTTCGTCCTCTTGCATTTGTCGAACCATGCGATTGGCCTGATTTCCGTCGCTGCCGCCGATAAAGCCGCCCACCTCTTCCTGGCGATCTGGCGCAATCCTCTGGGGACCGCCATCTTCTATTCGTCGGTCCTCATCCATATCGCGCTGGTGCTGCGCGCCATCTACATGCGCCGCAGCCTCGTCATGCCGAAGGGGGAAATGGCGCAGATCGTGCTCGGCTTGATGATCCCGCTGCTGCTCCTCGATCATGTCATCGGTACGCGCATCGCCCACGAATTCTACGGCTACATCGATGACTACGAGACGGTCGTCGGAATGCTCTGGATCAGGAACCCGACAAACGGCGTTCGGCAGGTGTTCGCCGTTGTCGCCGTCTGGATCCACGGCTGCATCGGCATCCATTTCTGGCTGCGCTACCGCTCCTGGTATCCGGACTTCGCTCCGCTAATGCTGGCGCTTGCTATCCTCGTGCCGGTGCTCGCGCTGCTGGGCTTCGTCGAAATGGGCCGGGCGCTCGCCGACCCTTCCTACCAGCAGTCAATGACGGTCAGCGCCTACAAGGAGGGGGTCAACACCCGTTACGCCTCGAACCCGGACGTTCACCGTCAGGTCGCCGTGATCCGCGCCGGGCTCTACGGCGCCTTCTCGGCCTCGCTGCTCATCGTCGTCGTCGCCCGCGCCCGGCGCAAGCTGAAGGAGCGGCTCGATCAGGTCGCCGTGAATTATCCGGGCGGCGAGGTGATCCGGGTGCCGCGCGGCTTCTCGGTGCTGGAAGCGAGCCGGCTCGGTGGCCTGCCGCATTATGCCGTCTGCGGCGGCAAGGGCCAGTGCTCCACCTGCCGCGTGCAGATCTTTGGCGATTACGAAAGCCTGCCGGCCCCCGACAAGATGGAGCAGACGACGCTGAAGCGCATCAATGCCGGCCCGGATGTCCGGCTCGCCTGCCAGCTTCGTCCGAACCGCGACGTTGCGGTCGCGCCGCTTCTCGTCCCGGCGGTCGAGGCAGCCCTTCCTGCCAACAGCCAGGAAACGAGCCCCGGCCGCGAGCGTGAAATCGCCGTGCTCTTCGTCGATATCCGCCATTTCACCACGCTGACGGAAACCCGCCTGCCCTTCGACGTCGTATTCCTGCTGAACCGCTATTTCGCCATCATCGGCAAGGCGGTGGAGCAGGCGGGCGGGCGGCTCGACAAGTTCATCGGCGACGGCGCCATGGCGCTCTTCGGCCTCAATACCGCGCCGGAGGAAGCCTGCCGCCAGGCGCTCAACGCAGCAGCCGCGATCGTCGCCGAGGTCGAGAAACTCGCTGCCGAGTTGGCCGATGAACTGGCGCTGCCGCTGCGCATCGCCATCGGAATTCACACCGGTCCCGCCGTCGTCGGCACGATGGGATACGGCCGGGTGCGCAGCATGACGGCGATCGGCGATACCGTCAATGTCGCGAGCCGGTTGGAAAGCGCTGCAAAAGAGTTCGAAGCGGCGATCGTCATCTCCGAACCGGTGGCGAGCCTTTCGGGTGCTGATCTTTCCGGCATCGAAAGCCGTGAAATCAGTGTGCGCGGCCGGGCCCTGCCCTTGAAAGTCTACGTCATTCCGAGAGAGAAAGCGGCGGAACCGCTCGAAGGAAAAGCCTGATGCCCGGCAAGCCCTGGCTGACCACCAAATACTGGAGCCGCCGGCTGCGCAAGGCGCGCAATAGAGCCGCTTCGCGCTTCTTCGACACCCGCTTCGGCCGCCGCTTGCTGATCGAAAATATCGGCCCGCGCGTCGTCTCGATGACGATCGACGCCGGCGACCACCTGATGACCTTCTCGCCCGCCGACTATATCGGCCGCAAGGTCTTCCGAAAGGGCCATTTCGAGCGCGAGGCCGTCGACCGGCTGATCGCCATCCTGCGCGAGCGCGGCCTCTTGCGAAAGGACGCGACGCTGCTGGAGATCGGCGGCAATATCGGCACCCAGACCGTCTATTTCGCCCTCAGCGACACCTACGCCCATGTTGTCAGCATCGAGCCCGATCCGCGGAATTTCCCGCTGCTTGCCCTCAATATTCGCCAGAATCGGCTGGAGGAGAAAGTCCGCCTCGTCAACTGCGCCGCCGGCGAGAGCGAAGGCGAGATCGACTTTTTCCTCAACCTCAACAATCACGGCAAGAGCAGCGCCATCCGTCAAAGCCCGACAGACAGGAAGATCAGCGTGCCGGTGAAACCGGTTTCCGAGATCCTTGCCGGTCTTTCGGTCGATCCGGCCGCAATCGGCCTCGTCTGGATGGATATCGAAGGCTACGAGCCGGTCGCCTGCCGCTCGATGCGGCCGCTGCTTGCCCGCCGCGTGCCGCTCTATATGGAATTCACGCCGCTCTTCTACGGGCGTGAGGGAACGAAAGACTTCATATCCATGCTGTCCGGCTTCTACGAGGATTGCCTCGTGCTGTTCGAGGACAGCGAAGAGGAAATGAAAGTCCGCGACCTGCCGGGCGAATTCGATCAGTACAACGTGCTGTTTTTGCCGTAGAGGTGGGCCTTGTGCAGTGCAGCCCCCTCATCCGACCCTTCGGGCCACCTTCTCCCCGAGGGGAGAAGGGAGAACAAGGCGAGCCGGCACTGCCCAAACGAACCCTCCTGCGCAAGGCACTCCATCCAATGGGGTCGATGACGAAGCCGCATTCTCCCTCTTCTCCCCAGCGGGGAGAAGGTGGCCCGAAGGGTCGGATGAGGGGGCCGCGGGCACGCCACGCCCTTCATTGTCAGGGCAGCGGCGCCGGCGTGTCGGCGAACGTTCTGAGATAGGCCGGCCTTTTTCATTCCCAAGACGGGGCAAGTGCCATCGAAATCATCTCAAACAAGTTTCTTCGCCTCTGATCGCGAATGCTCATGATATTTGTTTTCGCGAAGCGTGCCGAAAAGCTTCAAGCTCTCGAGATGCTCGCGTTGGGCGCGATAGAACTCATTCAGGAAAACCAGTCCCCGGCCGGGCTTCACCGTGTCTTCATACCGGATCCTCCGGGTAATGGTTCGCACGATCTGTTCGATCTCTTTATGGTTGGCTGTCTTCGTCGAGTCGCGAAGCACGTCCTCCAGCGTCTGCAGCTCATATTTGCCGTAGATATCGAGATGTTCCGGCAGGAATTCGAATTCCGCCTGCGACGAGACGGCGGCAGGAGCAGACAGCGCAAGGTCGGACAAGAGCACGGAACGCGGAGTGTCGACCACCAGGGTGCCGGCAATGATGTCGCCAAGCCTTTGCCGGCGTCGGTTGGTGAAGGGGACGACGACCACCGCTAGAAGCCAGAGGCTCGTCAGACCGTTTTCCCAGACCGACTGCGTGCCGACCGAAGCCAAAAGGCCCATGGGGGCGAAAATCTCCACCTGTTTCATCAGGTTGCGTGCGGTCACCTGGTGCGGCGTGAGCCGCCGTCCGTCCATGTTGATGACGCGGATGCCCGTGATTCTCTTTCCGAGCGTGCGTCCGTTCCAGATGAGCTCCGAGAGAATGTAATAGGGGGTCTGCACCAAAAAACCGAGCATCACCATGAGCATCCCCTCCGCCGTCGTAGGCAGTACGCCTGTGAAGATGATGGCCACAGCGCAGATGAATATGATGATCGAGGTGAAGACGATGTCGAGGAATTGCGCGCCGAAACGGGTTCCGATCGAGGCAATGGCGAAGGTGATCGGGACGCCCTCCGGCGGAATGAACTGCTCGACCCGCTTGCCGTCCGTGTCTGTCCGGTTCATCGCACGGCCTCACGCGACGCTATGCTTTCACGGCCTCCAAGCAGCAGCCAGCCTACCCAGAAGAGGCCCATCCCCCAACCGATGACGATGCGCCAGAGCGGATCCTGGATCAGCTGACGCAGGAAGCCTTCGATGAAGGCTGCCGCGACAAGCATCAGCGCCGCCAGGATGGCGAGCTTGACGGCATCATGCGCCTGGTGGCGCAAGGCTTCCTTTCGCGTTCTGGCACCGGGAAGGAGAACGGCAAGTCCGAGCCTTGCCCCACCCGCGCAGGCAATGGCGATGGCCGCAAGCTCGGTCACGCCGTGGATCGAGAGCCAGGCGAAGACGTCGTAGCCGAGCCCTCTGCGATAAAACATCGCGAAGAACGCGCCGAGGATCAGACCGTTGTAAAAGGTCAGGATGAAGCTTGGCACCGACAGGAAAACACCAAGGGTGAAGATCAGGATGACGATGGTGGTGTTGTGGGAAAAGAGAAAGGTGGAAAATGCGGCCAGCCGGTCGCTGTCATGCCCTTCATTACCATAGATGGTCGAGCGGAGGTAATCGGTCGAGGCATCAGGCGTGCGCTGATCGGCCATCTCGGGCGGCACCAAGGTATAGAACCAACTCGGATCGTTGGTGCAGAGCCTGTATCCGGCAGCCGCCCCCAGAATGAGCGCCAGGAAGCCAATGAACAAAGGCAGGGCCGAGCGCCGCACGGCCTGGGGAATGCCGTGCAACAGCAGGCGCCTCATTAGGCCGCCCAGGCTTTCCTGTGGAGCGTAGACGACGAGATAGGCCCGGGCGCAGAGGCTTTCCAGATAGGCGATCAGGGCGCGATCGAGTGAAATATCGCGCGCCACGCTCAGCGAGTTCATCGCCTGCCTGTATCCGGTGGCGAGATTGCGGACTTCATCATAGCCGAGCGCGGCTGCGCCCCCTTTCTCGGCACGCGTCACGAGTTCGTCCAGTTGGCGCCAGTGTGCCTCGCGCTCCAGCCGGAAGCGGGCCGAACGAAGCGTATCGTTCTGGACGGCGCCGAGATTGACTGTCGCGCCCCTATCCATCCTGCCGTCGATGCCGATATCCATCATATCATCTCACGGGATTTGATTTCGATGTAGCGAGCAATGAGATCCGAAGTCAGTGCCTCCGGCGTGCTGTCGAGGCAAAGCACCCCGAGACGCGCCAGCTTTTCCATGACGGCGCGCCTCTCCTGAAGGATCTGGCGCACCGCAACCGAGCGAGCGACGGCATCGAGCGTCGTTTCCTGAGGCTCGATGAGCTTGGCCAGCATCGGATCGCGCAAGGCGACATAGACGACGAAGTGATGCCGGGCGAGCACCTGCATGTTCTCGATCATCAGCTCCGCGGTGATGGTGTCGACGAAATCGGAGAATATCACAATCAGCGAACGTCGCTTCAGGCGTCCCGACAGGTGGGTCAGTCCCAAGGTATGGTTGGTCTCCTGGGTTTCGTAGCGCAGCCCGGCGCACACCGTCCGCAGCCGCGGAAAGGCCGCTCGTCCGGGCAGGGCCGGCACGAATAGACGCGGGCGGCTGTCGAAGCTGTAGAAGCCGACGAGATCGCCGGCAAGGCCTGCACCCCAGCACATGGCGAGCGCCGCATTGATGGCGCGATCGAGCTTCGTGAAGCCGGCAAGCTGCTCGGCCATCAGCCGTCCGGAATCGACGCAGAGGATGATCTGGTGGTTTCGTTCGGCCCTCATCTCGCGCACGACGAGACTGCGCATGCGCGCCGAGCGCTTCCAATCGATGCTGCGCGGATCCATGCCGCTTACAAATTCACGCAGCTGGTGGAATTCCGATCCCTCGCCGCGCAACCGCAAATCCTTCTGGCCGGCCTCCAGCGGCAGGATCTGGGTCTTGATCGCTCCAGACAGCACCGGCGATATGTCGGGCTGGACAGCGATCTCTTGCCCAACGGGCATCTTCGCGATCATCTCGAGCAGCTTCAATCGCGATGGCCACTTCAGCCACAGCTCGTTGACCGTGTGCCGTCCTCGCCGGGTCAGATGAAGGTCCAGAGAGGCCTTGACCTCTCCTTCTCCGGCACCCGATGCCGGGTCGAGCCATCTGATTTCGTCGACGATAAGCTCGGAAGCGAGATCGAGCCGGATTTCGATTTTCCGGGACAGCGGGCCCTTCTGCGGCCGGATGCCGACTGTGAACGCGGCGGTGTGGCCGACAAAGCCCTGCGGCGGCAGATCGAAATCGATCGTCATCCTGCCCGCTAGGTTGGAGATGACCAGATCGGCGACTGTCAGGGCTGCAAGTGCAAGCCACATGAGGAGCAAGAGGTAGCTCATGTCGCGCCACCACACGCTGGCGAAGACCGTCACCGCGGCTGATATCAGAACGAGCGCGATCAGAGTGGAGGATGGCCGCATTTAACGGGGTGCATCCACGCGGTTCATGATATTGCGCAGCACCTCGTCCGGCGTGCGCCCATCAATTTCCGCCGAGGGCGAAAGCACGATGCGATGGCGCAAGGCAGGCACCAGCAACGCCTGAACATCGTCCGGCAAGCCGTAATCCCTTCCCTCGAAGGCCGCGCGCACGCGCACCGCCGATGCAACAGCGTCGGCGGCGCGGGTGGACGCGCCATAGAGAATGTCGGGATCGGAGCGCGTGGCGCGCACCAAGTCGACGATATAGGTCAGGATCGTGTTGTCCAGATGGATCGCATCGATCAGCGCCCGCCCTGTAGCGAGTGCCGCACTCGTGACCAGCGGACGGATGCCTGCATTGCGCAGGTCTGATTTCAGCGCCTGCGTCGCATGTTTGGAGAGAATGGCAATTTCCGTATCGCGGCTGGGAAAATCGACGACGAGCTTGAACAGAAAGCGATCGAGCTGTGCTTCGGGCAAGGGATAGGTGCCCTGCTGCTCGATCGGGTTTTGCGTGGCAAGCACGAAGAAATCCGGTCCCAGGGAATAATCGGTTCCGTCAAGCGTGACCATCCGCTCGTTCATCGCCTGCAGCAGGGCGGATTGCGTCTTCGGGGGGGCGCGATTGATCTCATCGGCGAGAAGGATGTCGGTAAAGACCGGGCCCTTGGTCAGGTGGAACTGATTTGTCTGGAAATTGAAGAGATTGACGCCCAGAACGTCGCCGGGCATCAGGTCTGGCGTGAATTGGATGCGACGATATTGCAGCGCCATGGCGGCGGAGACCGACCGGGCAAGCAAGGTTTTGGCTGTGCCGGGCGGACCTTCGACCAGGCAGTGCCCGCCGGCAAAAATCGAGATCAGGACGAGATCGATGATCGCATCCTGCCCCTGCACGGCTTTGCCGATTTCGCCACGAACCGCAGCGATAAGATTGCGAAATTCACCTAGATCCAAGGTCAATGCTCCCTCGAGCATGATGCCGAAAAGTGTAAGCGGTTTTCGGACGACATCATGCTCTAACTGTTTAATTTAGAAACAGGATTCAGATTTTAGGCCGACCCGGCCTGAAATCATCCTGTTCTAGCGACTTTCTAAATATTTCGAGATTGCGGTGCAGATCCGCCCGCGTCATCCGATGCCCACGATCGATCAGCGCTTGCGCTGACGAGTGCAATGCCTTCGCCGCCGCCTGATCGCGGCGCGCCAGGCGTTGAAACAGCCGCTCTACGCCTGCCTCGTTTCCGGCTCCGGGGCCGAAGACCAGTTGCGCCTTGTCCGCAAGCAGATGGAGCACGAACTGTCCGGTCATCCGGCCATCATTGCCTGACAGGCGCAGCAGACGCGCCGTCGCGTCGATCGCGGCCGTCTTCGACATCTCGGTGTTTGCGGATGCCTCGGGCAAAGCAGGCCCGAAGCGATAGGCGCCGCGCCAGAAACAAATAGCGGCGACGACAAACAGCACTCCCCAGATGACGGACAGCGGATAAGCGAAAAACCGCTTGAAATCGGAGGCAGAGCGCTCGTAGGTCCGGCCTTCATCCGCCGGTTTCTTTTTATCCAGCGGCACGCCGGCTGTATCCAGATAGACCGGCCGTTTCTCGCCCGCGCCGCGCAACATCGTGACGAGCGACACGGCAAAGGAGGCGTTATCGGCCAGAGCCAGTCCGTGATTGTTCAACAGGTCCGGATCCGACAGCAGATAGACGTTGGGGTCGTCCTCGCCATGCAGGAGCAGCGCGCCCGACGGCGTGCCCGCCAGCTCCTCCCAACCGCCCGGCAGGCTCGAACGTTCGAACGTTTGCGCCTGATAGAGGGCGATGTTGATGGGCTGGCCCGGTTTCGGCTGCGGCTGCGCCTCTTCAAAATCGGTGCTGCTACGGGCAAAGCCAAAATCTGAATAACCGAGCTTGTCGAGTTCGCCGCCGATATCGGCGAGATCGATCAGTCCCGATGTGCTGGCAACACCATCCGTTGAGACGCTGCCGCGCCATTTCGGCAATATGATCAGCGTCGGCAACGCATAGCGGTTTGACTCCCGGATCGGGCTTTCCGGGCCCGCGTCATCCGCTTCCTCGTTTGCCTGAGGTGCGACAACCATGGCTTGGCGTATCGACAGGGGAATGATGCGCAGCGAGATTTCCGAACGCGCCCGAGCGACATGAGGGTCGGATCGTACGACAGGGATACCCTTGGCTTGCAGCCACGTTTCCAACCCCTTGTTGCCAAGCGGCGAGCGGTCGAAATCGCTGCCGCGCGAAAGCGCGAAGACTGCCAGCGCCGCCAGCGCAAGCAACAGCCCCAGCAACAGAAGAGGCCCCGCGTTACGCATTGGCTACTCTGCCCGATGACAGCAAACCGCGCGCTGTCGTCAGAAGGACGCCGAAATGGCTTTCGGCGAGCGTGCGGCCGCCGTAATGAACGAGTTCCACCGCGGTCAGAAAATTTTCAAGGCGATCGCGGTCGGGCATATTGTCCGGCAGACGGGCGAAAACGGCCCGTTCCGTATCCGAGCGGAAAAGCCGTGTTCCCGTCACATCTGCCGCGTGCAGCAGGCAATGTCTGAGCAGCAGGACAAGCGCCTGCCTGCGATCCGCCATGGCGGCAATGCGCTGCAGAAAGTCGCTCGGCTTTTCCTCGGCCTCGGCTGCTGACGTGCGCCAGCTTTCCGGCGCCTCCCCCTGCCGCTTCATGTCGCGTGGCGCAGATGAAAGCAAGACGCCGCCATTACCGAAGCGTATCCACAAACCGATGACCACGATGAGACCGACAAGCACGACGGCAACCGCCAGAGGACCGTTGACGACCGGCTCCCGCGGGCTCATCAACGGCTTGCGTTGAGGCGACGATTTTGTCGTATTCGATGCCGGTTCGACCTTTGCAGAGGCATCGGCATAGACGAGCGTGCAGCGCAATCCGTTCTGCTGACACTGCGCGGCATATTCGGCTCCGACGGCGCTCTTTTGATGATCACCGCCCACAACCTGCCGAGTGTCGCTGTCCTGCGCCCACGCAGACGAAATCTGAGCCGAAGCGGCGAGCAACAGAGCCACCAGCAGGCTGACAGTGCGGATGGTCATGCTGCTAGGCAAAGACCTCTGCTCTTGCTTCGGGACGCAGCGGATCCGGCCCGAACCTGTTCGGACCATCCGTGCCCCTCATTACGGAAATAACCGTGATCGCGAGACCCGTAATGGTACCGATATAGGGAACCATGCCCAGGACGATCAGCGCCAAATACCACCAACCGGAAATGTCGCGATCGTGAAAACGGCGAACCTGAAGGGATAATATTGGTATAAAGATTGCAAGCCCAAACAATCCGCCGATCACCATGATGGCGACCACCGCTGACGAAACTCCACCCTGTTGGTCGGAAAAAGCGCCTACCGCCAAAGCGAAGATTACAAGCGCGAGCCCAACCAAGGTATAGAACAGCACGAACCACCAATATTCCGAGCGGGAGGCCCTGCCGGAAAAGGTTGCGTATTTCTGCGTCAGAACGGTCCGAACAGCATCAGTAAACCCCATATGAAATGCCCCCATTTCAGCTTGCTGCAAGCGCGGTGATCCACGGTCTCACCATCATCTTGTTTGTTAGTCATTCAGATGAAAACAGCTACAATTCAAACGTAGAAATTGCAATAAGTCGGTTGCATTGGGATCATTATTTTAAAAGCAATGATTAACGCGTTGAGATTTTCACCTTGGTCACGAGGTGGACGTAAAGGTCCCTGACCTGCTGGGGGAAGAATTCAGCCCGTTTAACCTGCTGTTTTGCCTCATGCCGCCGACTGCATCACCAGCGATTGATGGCAGTGCACGCCGGCGAGCACGCCTGAGGCGGAGGCGAGCGTGGCATTGTGCATGGCGCTTGCCGCATCGCCGGCGGCAAAAACACCCTTGATGGTGGTTTCCTTATTATCGGCGATCCGGATGATTGGCCCGAACGGTCCGTCGTCGAAGGCGCAGCCGAGCTGTTCGGCAACCGGGCTTGCCATCGTCGTTTTCGGCGCGACGAAGACGGCATCGATCGGCAAGACGCGGCCATCGGCGAGGCGAACGGCCTCAAGCTTCGGATCGTCACCCAACAATCCCACGATGGGGCTGCGTTCGATCCGGACACCACGGCCGGTCAGCTTCACCAATTGCTCTTCGTCGGGCTCGAACAGCGCCTGGGTGAAAAAGGTCGTTGCGCCCCAGTCCGGGATCATCATGGCGGAATGGGCCGAATGCGGATGGTTTGCGAGAACGCCGAGCTTGCCGCCGCTGACCTCAAAACCGTGGCAATAGGGGCAGTGCAGCGCGGAGCGGCCCCATCGCTCCTTGAGGCCGGGGATTTCGGGCAGCGTGTCGCTGACACCGGTTGCGAGAACGATGCGCGCGGCTCGTTCTTCGCTGCCGTCTTCGGTTACGATGAAAAACGCGTCACCATCGCTGTGCGCCCGCACGACCTTCCCCTGGCGGATGGTGATAGTCGGATAAAGCGAAAGCTGCCGTTTTCCCTCCCGCATGATTATCGCCGGCGTCTGGCCGTCCTGGCCGAGAAAACCGTGCGACGCTTCAGAAAACCGATTGCGCGGCGCGCCGGCGTCAACGAGCAGCACGCGCCGCCGCGCCCTGGCCAACTGCATGGCGGCCGACAGGCCGGCGAAGTTTCCGCCGATGACGATGGCTTCGAAGGACATGGAACTCTCCGTTGATATCGAATTCATGACTCAACATAAGTTACATGATATGACGCCGTCAAGCATCATGTTACTTGTCTTGTTACGATCCGCTTGCGATAATATCCGCGCGATCGACAGGAAAGAGAGCCATGCGCAATGACAGCCGCCTTTCACGCATGCTGCACGTGCTGATCCACATGGATAAGCACCAGCATTCGGCGACCTCCGAGATGATTGCCAAGATGCTGAACACCAATCCGGTCGTCGTCCGCCGCACCATGGCCGGCCTTCGCGAAAAGGGCTACGTCCGCTCCGAGAAAGGCCATGGCGGCGGCTGGACACTGGTGCGTCCGCTGTCTGAGATCACCCTGCTCGACGTCTACCGCGCCATCGGCGAGCCGCATCTCTTCGCCATCGGCCCAGCCGACGATCAGCCACAGTGTCTTGTGGAACAGGCGGTGAATGTCGCTCTCGGCGACGCGATGAAGGAAGCCCAGGCCCTGCTGCTGCAACGGTTGGACAGTGTGACGCTGGACAAAATCGCCGCCGACTTCGAGGCAAAACTGACCGCCCGCCCGGCGATATCCTATTCCTGCGCTTCATGAGCGGTGATTACATCTCTCGGTAGAGAAAGTAACGACCTTCCTTGACGTCGTTGTGAAGCGAGCACGCCGGCCCGAACCGTCACTCGCAAGCGCACAAGGTGTGTCGTTTCCGCATCACTTCCTGTAAGGTTGCAAATATCCGCTTGGCAATGGCGAATTGCTTCGGTACAAAACGCTCACCGCTTTAGTTCAAACATAAGGGAGGCGTTGCATGCCAGCAATCATCGAAACCTTCCCGTGCGGAATGTCCCGACGCTAGGTCATTTCCATTCGCGGCCCGCCTCAAGCGCGCCCGACATGCGGTTTTCCCTTAATTCATAGCCCGATGATCTGACGGGATTATTTCGTCTCCCGCTTGGGCTGTGCCTTCCAACTCTCTATTTTGAGGACCGGTTGCCGAACACGGCGCCGAGCGATTAAAATGACTCGCAAGAAGCTCGATTTCCGCGCCGATGCCTATCGCCATGTGCTCGGCTTTGTTTTCCATCATTGGCGCCATCGGCCTGTATTAGTGGGCATAATCATCGTGTTGGTGATAGCAAGCACGCTGGCCGAAGTCATGGTGCCGGTGTTTTCCGGCCAGATCGTCGATGCCATTGCCGGCAGCAATGCGGCTGACCGGGCGCTGCGCGCCTTCGTCATCGTCGTGGCACTGGGCCTGACCAGCGTGGCATTGCGCTGGTTCATCTTCAACGGCATTATCCGGCTGACGCTCCGCACCATGGCGGATGTGACGAACAACGGTTTCCACAAGGTGCAGCGGTTCTCGACCGACTGGCACGCCAACAGCTTTGCCGGTTCGACGGTGCGCAAGATCACCCGCGGCATGTGGGCGCTCGACTCGCTCAACGACCTGCTGCTGGTCGCCTTGCTGCCGTCCATCGTCATGCTGGTCGGCGCCAGTATCGTGCTTGGCAGCTACTGGCCGATCATGGGCCTGATCGTGGCTGCGGGGTCGCTGATCTATATCGGGGTGACCGTGGCGCTTTCCATGGGCTTCGTATCGCCGGCGGCAAGGCTTGCCAACGCCTGGGACACCAAGCTGGGTGGTGCGCTGGCAGATGCCATCAGCTGCAATTCGGTGGTCAAGGCCTTCGGCGCTGAAAGCCGCGAAGAGACGCGACTGGGCCAGGTGCTCGCCAGATGGGATAGCCGCACGCGGCGGACATGGAAGCGCGGCACATTGAGCGGCACGATCCAAGGCTTCATGATGGTTTCGATGCAGGCAGGTATTCTGGGAACGGGCCTGGTGATGTGGCGGCAGGGGCTGGCGACGCCTGGCGACATCACCTTCGTGCTGGCCATGTTCTTCGTTCTGCAAGGCTATCTGCGCAATGTCGGCCAGGACATCCGCAACCTTCAGCGTGCCGTCAACGACATGGAAGAACTGGTGCTGCTCGACAAGATGCCGCTTGATATCGAGGACAAGCTTAGCGCCAAGCCGATCAAGATCAGCGAGGGCGAGATCGTCTTCGATCGCATCACCTTCCAGTACGGCGCTCATCCCACTCCGCTTTACGAGGATTTTTCGGTCACCATCAAGCCGGGTGAGCGCGTCGGCCTGGTGGGGCATTCGGGTTCCGGCAAGACAACCTTCGTCAAGCTCATCCAACGCCTCTATGATGTGAACTCGGGCGAAATCCGCATCGACGGGCAGGATATCGCAGGGTTCAAGCAATCAAGCCTGCGCGGCCAGATCGCCATCGTGCAGCAGGAGCCGATCCTGTTCCACCGCACGCTGGCGGAAAACATCGCCTATAGCAGGCCTAACGCCTCGCGGCGCGAGATCGAGCAGGCGGCGAAACAGGCGAGTGCCCACGACTTCATCATGGACCTTCCCAAGGGCTATGAGACGATGGTGGGGGAACGCGGCGTCAAGCTGTCGGGCGGCGAGCGGCAGCGTGTCGCCATTGCCCGTGCCTTCCTGGCGGATGCGCCGGTGCTGATCCTGGACGAGGCGACGTCGAGCCTCGACAGCGAGAGCGAGGTACAGATCCAGCAGGCCATGGAACGCCTGATGAACGGCCGCACGACTCTGGTCATCGCCCACCGGCTGTCCACGGTGCGGGCGCTGGACCGGCTGCTGGTCTTCGACAAGGGAAAGATCGTTGAAGAAGGCGATCACCAGGCGCTGATCCGGCTCAATAACGGTATCTATCGCCGGCTGTTCGAACGGCAGGCGCTGGAGCTGACCAAGGGTCTGGTGGCGTGAACCGAAACGCTACAGCACCGCGCGTCTTTCGAGAGCCGCGGCGCTGTAGCACTTTGAATGGCTGCATAATTTTATCCTTAAATCGATTCCGATTTCAGGAATTATGCAGCAGGGCCGACGCTATCCTCTACGTCCGTCGGTAGAGGAAATAACGGCCTTCCTTGATGCCATCTGGCAGCGGCAGCGCCACCAGCTCGGGATGCTCAAGCGGCAGCCCGCTGACGGCGATGCCGTTATGGGCGAGCACGCCGGCCATCAGCCGCGGCAGCCAGGTCAGCGTCACCGCGTCGATCTCGTCATGGCCGGTGCCGATATCGGCATGGGCGAGGGCTGCGCCGATGCCGACGAAGGCCTGGCCCGATTCGCGGATATTGCCGGTCACCATGTCTTCTGCCTGCGGTGTCGAGGCCGAATAGGAGCGCGCTTCCCAGTCGAAGGCGACGATGCGCCGGCCGGGAAAAATCTCGCGCAGATGATCATAGGTGCGGCCGTTGCCGAGGCCGAACTCCAGCACCGGGCCTTCAATTTCCCCCACCAGATCGACGATCGAGTTCAAAATGTCGCGTTGAGCCGTCAACCGGCGAATGAAGCTGTCGAGGCGGCTCATCTAATCTCTATCCGTCATGAAATCGTCGGCGGTCCTGGAGGAATTCCAGCAAAAGTGCGAGAGCGGTTTTGCATCCGGAATTGCGTAAAAACAAAAAGATAGAGCATTTCCGTGCGTCCGAAAAAGCAGGAAATGCTCTAACACATGAAACCTTGGCAAGTCGATTGCCGTAAATGGGAATTGGCGTTGCAGTGGCAACATGGGTCTGTGCTAAGCTTGATGACATGAAAACCGTGACCGACGAAGATTTTTTTGCCGAAGTGCCGCTCTTCAGCGAATTCGAGGGCGTGACCGACGCCGCCAACTACCGGCCGCTGCCGGACGGATGGGTGCTGGCGCTCGCCGACATCGTCGGCTCGACGCAGGCAATCGGCGCCGGCCGTTACAAGGACGTCAACATGGCGGGCGCCAGCGTCATTTCAGCGGTGTTGAATGCCGTCGGCAAGGGCGATTATCCCTTCGTCTTCGGCGGTGACGGCGCACTGATCGCGCTTCCGGGTTCGCTGGAGGCGGCGGCACGCGGCGCCCTTGCCGCCGTGCAGATCTGGGTCGAAGAGGATCTGGGCCTGATGCTGCGCGTCGCCATCGTGCCGGTCGCCGACACCCGCGCCGAGGGCCTCGACGTCCGTGTCGCGCGTTACTCCGCAAGCCCCTATGTGACTTATGCGATGTTCTGGGGCGGCGGCACCAGTTGGGCCGAAAGACAGATGAAGCTCGGCCGTTACGGCATCGCCCGCGCGCCCGCTGGAACTCGCCCGGATCTCACCGGTCTCTCCTGCCGCTGGAGCCCGATCGATGCGAGAAACGGCGAGATCGTCTCGATTATCGCCGTGCCCGGCGAAGGTCGGCCAGGCCGGGAATTTCAAGAGCTCGTCGGCGGCATTGTCGCCATCACCACCGAGCAGAACCGCGACAGCCATCCGGTACCGGCCGATGGTCCGGACCTTGCCTTCTCGTTGCATGGCATCAATCGCGAGGCCAAAGCCACCGCCCCACCGCGCCGGCGGTTGTGGCAAAAGCTCTTCATCTTCCTGCAGCTCGCCATCACGGTTGTGTGCTACAGGCTCGGCATTCCGCTCGGCCGCTTCGATGCACGCCGCTACAAGCGCGACGTCGCCGACAATTCCGATTTCCGCAAGTTCGACGACGGGCTGAAAATGACAATCGACGTCGACGCCGAACACCTGAAGCGCATCGAGACGCTGCTGCAACAGGCACAGGCCAAGGGTGTGGCGCGCTACGGCCTGCATCGACAATCCTCAGCGCTGATGACCTGCTTCGTGCCGACGCCGATCGCGCGCGATCACATCCATTTCATCGATGGCGCCGCCGGCGGTTATGCGGTGGCCGCTAGCCAGATCACCGGCAAATCACTTTCTACAGCGCCGAGCGTGATCTAACGCTGTAACCCCGCAATCCTTCGGACGCCGCAATCACCTGCACCACGCATGAACCTACTTTTCGTAATGAAATCGGCACTGAATGATTTCCAACTGCTGGTCGGAACCTTGCCAGTCACGCAGTAGACGAGCCGATGCTCTCCGAGGATGCGCCTTGACCAAAATCCGGATAGATCGCCCTTCAATGGCTCTGGCTTGCCAAGAACTTTAAAGGCTGACCTTTTCGTATCTTTCAGGAGCTCGTTGATTTTCTCGACCATCTTCTGGTCGCTTTTCTGCCAGTATTCGTACTCTTTCCAGGAATTCGGCGTCCATAGCAACTTCATGTCAGAGAGTAGGATCGCTCTCTAACACCTGCCCATTGCGAAGCTGTCCGATACTTTCGCGTAGCCGGGCAGAATTAGCAGGCGTCGAAAGCAGGTGTAACGTCTCTTGCATACTCTCGTACTCGCCTTCGGCAACCAAGACCATTGCTTCCGAACCTTGACGGGTCACGAGCAGAGGCGCCCGAGAAGAGATGACTTGATCAAAATAGGCTGCAATGTTTTGCCGGAACTCCGTCAAACGAACGTGGGCCATCGACATCCTTTCCCAACTTCCAAGCGTACGGATATATGTACAGATTGCCGGAAAGTCAGTACGGAACATTAGCTCGCCCGCCATCTCGATGGGAGTCGCTGCCGAATAGCAGACTTATGCGGTGACGTTTCCGTCACGCCTTGACGACATGATCGCCCGAGAGGCCGAGCCGGTTGAAGACGTTGCGCGTGTCGATAATCAGCGCCGCACTTTTCGACAGCCCCGCATAATCCACCTTGTCGTGGTCGGTCGCCACCAGCACCGCATCGTAGCCGGCAATGGTATCAGGCGTCAGCGTCACCGATTTGCGGCCCTTCAGCGCCTGGTATTCGCGCGTCGGCGGGATCTCGGCGACGAAGGGATCGTGATAATCTGCGTGTCCGCCACGCTCCTCGATGATCTCGATCAGCCGCAGCGACGGGCTTTCTCTTATATCGGCGACGTTCTTCTTGTAGGCGAGCCCAAGCACGAGCACCCGGCTGCGGCTCAGCGCCTTGCCGGCGCGGATGTCGAGCGCTTCGGCGAGCTTGCCGACGATATAACGCGGCATTGCCGAATTGATCTCGCCGGCGAGTTCGATGAAACGGGTCGGCAGCTCGTATTCGCGCGATTTCCAGGTGAGGTAGAAGGGATCGATCGGGATGCAATGGCCGCCAAGGCCGGGGCCGGGATAGAAGGGCATGTAGCCGAAGGGCTTGGTCTTGGCCGCGTCGATGACCTCCCAGACGTCGATACCCATCGCCGCATAGACGGTCTTCAGCTCGTTGACGAGGGCAATATTGACCGAGCGGAAGATGTTTTCGGTGAGCTTCACGGCCTCGGCCGTCGCATTCGAAGAGACCGGAACGACGGATGATACCGCCGCCCCATAGAAGGCCTTCATCAGCGCCAGCGCCTCAGGCCCGTCGCCGGCGACGACCTTGGGGATGGTGGCGGTATGATAGTGCTGGTTGCCGGGATCCTCACGCTCCGGGGAGAAGCCGACGAAGAAGTCCGAGCCGGATTTCAGCCCGGTGCCTTCGAGAATGACCTTCACCACGTCATCGGTCGTGCCGGGATAGGTGGTCGATTCCAGCACGACGAGCTGACCGGGGCGCAAATGCGCGGCAATCGACCGCGACGTCGCCTCGACGAAGGAAAGGTCGGGATCGCGATGTTTGGTGAGCGGCGTCGGCACGCAGATGATGACGACGTCGCACTCGGCAAGGCGGGCGAAATCGGTCGTCGCCTTGAAGCGGCCCGCATCGATCTCGACAGAAAGCGCCTCATCGCTCACCGCGTCGATATAGGAGCGGCGGGCATCGAGCGCCACCATCTTGCCTGGATCGATGTCGAAGCCGGTCACCGCAAAGCCGCTACGCGCCACCGCCATCGCCAGCGGCAGGCCGACATAACCAAGCCCGATGATGCCGGCACGGGCCGCGCGGGTTTCGATCTTCTGCAAAAGCGTATCGAAGGTGGAGGTGGCCAAGGCGCGATCTTTCAAACGGGGAACAGGGAAAGCTGATCTAATGCATGATCGCGTGGAATTAAACCCGAGGCCCTCTTCTCCCCGGCGGCAATATCGTCGGTTGGCGACCCAAGACCCCTCCCCAACCCCTCCCCACAAGGGGGAGGGGCTACCGTGCCACACCGCTACGCATGACCTCCATCTAACGATCCGGAGAACGGCAACAGCCAGTAAGACCTCTCATTTAGATCACAGCCGGCGACCGCAGCTTAGCCCCTCCCCTTGTGGGGAGGGGTTGGGGAGGGATAAGCGGCAGCCGGATGACAGCTGGTCTCGCCAATCTCCTACATTGAAAATCCCTTAGCCGGGTGTGGCGAAAATGACTCAGGCCGCGACGTTTGCTGCAACTTGAGCGCACAAAAAATTACAGCTCCCATTGTTTCGCACTTGCAGCATCCCTATTTTGACTTTTGATAACGAACCAGCTGGAAAGGACAACCCGTCCGATCCCCGGATATGGGGAGCTGAGGGGCGCCACTGCCGGGCTTTCGGCAGATCCGTTGACACTATATTACCGCTCGTACATCCTGATTTCCCTGTGACCTGCGCATGAAAATGCGGCGGCCGAGGGAATTTTTGGCTCTTAGGGATGGCGTGCCTTATGAGGATCATACCGAGAATGAGCACGATCGAAACCAGCGTCTCCTCCATCCTGTTGGACCGGGTCGCTGAATGGCTGACGAACTCTTCGCTGGCCGGAGACGAGCTTGAAAACATCGTCCGCGGCTTCTGCGAAAGGCTTGCGGCCGCCGGCCTGCCGATCGCGCGCGTGCACCTGACCTTTTCGATGCTGCATCCGCTCTACGATGCGCTGAGCTTCACCTGGCGGCGCGCCAGCGGCGTCACCATCGAAGGTTTTCGCATGCCGGCCGGGCAGAAGCCGGACCGCTTCCTGCAGAGCCCCTATTATTACCTGCTCGACAACAACCTGCAGCACATCCGCCGCCGGCTGACCCAAGAAGGCCCGGCCGAATTCCCGATCTTCGAGGACCTGCGCAAGGACGGCATCACCGACTACCTCGCCTTCGTGCAGCCCTTTGGCGACGGCTCGGTGCAGGGCATGATGGGTTCCTGGTCGACGGACCATAAATCCGGCTTTTCCGACGACATGATCGATGCGCTGCTCAGGATGCAGAACCATCTGGCGGTCGCTGCCAAGATGGCGGTGCTCGGCAAACTCGCCAACAACATGCTGACCACCTATCTCGGCGGCGACGCCGGCAAGCGGGTGCTGAACGGCCAGATCCGCCGCGGCGACGGAGAGACGATCCGCGCAGCCCTCGTCATGGGCGATATGCGCGAATCCACCATATATGCCGAAAAGGAAGGCCGGCAGGCTTATATCGACACGCTGAACCAGTTCTTCGACGCGATTGCCGCCCCCTTCAACCGCAATGGCGGCGAGATCCTGAGCTTCCTCGGCGATGGCTTCCTCGCCGTCTATCCTTGCGGGCGCCATAAGGACCCATCGAAAATTGCCTGCGAGGCGGCGCTTTCGGCCGTGCATCAGGCGCAGGCGCGGGTCGCCGAGCTCAACAGGGACCGCGAGCAGAAGGGCCTGACCAGGGTCGGCTACGGCATCGGCCTGCATGTCGGCAACGTCATGTTCGGCAATGTCGGCCTCAAGGACCGCCTGACCTTCTCCGCCTTCGGCTCAGCCGTCAACGAGGTCCAACGTTTGCAGATCCTGACCAAGAAATACGGCCGCGAGGTCGTCGCCAGCCAGGCCTTCGCCGGTTATTGCGGCGGCGAATGGACAACGCTCGGCGAGGAGAAGTTGCGCGGCGTCCGCCAGAAGGTGACGGTGCTGCAGCCGCGCGCGCCGGCACCCACAATCAATGTCGACGAGAGCTTCCGCGAGGCCGTACAGAACGGACTTTCGGAAGCCGAGCAGGTCATTCTTCTGCATCGCGACGCCAAGAAACAGGTCAAGCGCACCAGCATGGAGAAATTCATCCAGTAAGAGCTTAGAACCCCTGCCATAATCTTCGCATCTCGCCCGGGGGAACTTCGGCGGGGGCGGCGGTTTTTCTATGATTGTCATCAGCTAGACACCCCGTTTGCGGTACGATAGTGTGCCTTAACGGGAACATAGAAGACTGGGGAATTTCTTTGGTATGGCGTCTGCAGCCGATCTGTTGCGTATTGAAAATCTCGACGTCTCCTTCTCGGTTTTCGGTGACCGGTTACGCGTCGTAAAAGAAGCCAATCTTCGCATCCTTCCGGGCAAGGTCACCGCCCTCGTCGGTGAATCCGGCTCCGGCAAATCGGTGATCAGCCAGTCGGTGATGGGCATATTGCCCAATCCGGCCAAGGCCTCCGGCCGCATCCTCTTCACCGATCCGCTCGATGGCAGCACGACCGATATCCTATCCTTTCCGCGCGACAGCGAGGAAATGCGCGACCTGCGTGGCCGGCGCATGGCGACGATCTTCCAGGAGCCGATGACCTCGCTCTCGCCGCTGCATACGATCGGCAATCAGATCAGTGAAGTGCTGCTGATCCATACCGAGGCCGACAAGCAGGAAGCCCGTGAAAGGACCGAGGAGATGCTCGGCCTGGTCGGCTTTTCCAACCCGCATCGCACTTACGACATGTATCCGTTCGAACTGTCCGGCGGCATGCGCCAGCGCGCGATGATCGCCATGGCGCTGATCTGCAAGCCGGCTCTCTTGATCGCCGACGAGCCGACGACGGCGCTCGACGTGACGATCCAGGCGCAGATCCTGGAACTGCTCCGCGAGCTGCAGGCCAAGCTCGGCATGGCGATGCTGCTCATCACCCACGATCTCGGCATCGTCGCCAATATGGCCGACGAGGTGGTCGTCATCTATCACGGCGAGATCATGGAAGCAGGACCCGTCGAGGTGATCTTCCGCAATCCGCAGCATCCTTATCTCAAAGGTCTGATGGCCGCCGTTCCGCATTTCGACATGAAACCCGGCGAGCGGCTGAAAGCGCTACGCGAGGTAACGGTCAATCTCGAGTCCCTCGTCGGCAAGAAGAAGCCGCTCCAGGCAGAGGCGCCGGGCACCCTGCTGTCCGTTGCCAATCTGTCGAAGACCTACAAGACGCGCAAGCGCAGTTTCTTCGGCAAGCACGAAGCCACCGTCCTGCGCGCCGTCGACGACGTCAGCTTCGACGTCCGCCGCGGCGAATGTCTTGGCCTGGTCGGGGAATCCGGCTGCGGCAAGACGACACTCAGCAAGATCCTGATGCGCGCCATCACGCCGGACAGCGGCGCGGTGGTATTCAACGACGGCAAGGAGGTCGTCGACGTCCTCTCCGTCAAAGGCGCCGAACTGCAGGACATGCGGACCAAGATCCAGATGGTGTTCCAGGATCCGGTCTCCTCGCTTTCGCCGCGCATGACGGTGCGCAACATCCTGAGCGAACCGCTCGAGATCCATGACCGCGGCGACAGTAACGAGCGCAAGCGCAAGGTCGAGGGATTGATGGCGGCAATCGGCCTCGACAAGCGTTATCTCAGCCGTTACCCGCACAGTTTTTCGGGCGGCCAGCGCCAGCGCATCGGTATTGCGCGCGCACTCGCGCTCGGGCCGAAGCTCGTCATCCTCGACGAGCCGGTCTCGGCTCTCGACGTTTCCGTGCAGGCGCAGATCCTCAACCTGTTGAAGGACCTGCAGAAGGAGCTGGGACTTACCTATCTCTTCATTTCGCACAATCTCGCCGTCGTCGATTACATGGCCGACCGTATCGCGGTGATGTGCAAGGGCCGCATCGTCGAGATCGCGCCGCGCGAGATCATCCTGCGCGATCCGGTGCATCCCTATACGAAATCGCTGCTCGCCGCCGTCCCCTTCCCCGATCTCGACCGGCCGCTCGATTTCAAGGCGCTCAGGGAAAACGGCGCCGCCGACAAGCAGAACTGGGGCGTGACCTTCACCGCCGAGCACGACGACGCTTCCGAACTCGCTTATGCCGACCTCGGCGACGGCCATCTGGTGCGCGCCCGCAAGGGCGCCGATGCCAAGGAGTTGCGTTGATGGTGACGCGTCGCACATTCCTGGGCGGCCTCGTCGGTGCGGCGATCGCGCCCGCGGTGGTGAGGGCGCAACAAGCCGCCGAACCCGAATTCCTGAAGGAGCGGCTGACATCAGGCAGCCTGCCGCCGATGGCCGAGCGCATTCCCGCCCGCCCGCGCATCGTCAACCTGAAGGAATTGGGACTGGAACCGGGTGCCTACGGCGGCACGGTGCGCACCATTATCGGCGGCCAGCGCGATATCCGCTTCATGACGATCTACGGCTATTCCCGGCTGGTCGGCTACAACAAACACCTGCAGTTCCAGCCGGACATCCTGGCCGGTTTCCAGTCCGAGGACGACACGGTCTTCACCTTCACGCTGCGCGAAGGCCATAAATGGTCCGACGGCCAGCCGTTCACGGCCGACGATTTCCGCTACTGGTGGGAAGACGTCATCCTGAACGACAAGTTGACACCCGGCGGCGGCGCGCTGGAGCTTCGTCCGCACGGCAGCCTGCCGCGCTTCGAGATGCTCGATGCGCTGACCGTGCGCTACACCTGGGAAAAACCTAACCCGATGTTCCTGCCGACATTGGCAGGCCCGCAGCCGCTCGTCATCTTCGGCCCTGGTCATTATCTCAAGCAGTTCCACAAGAAATTCCAGCCGGACCAGGCGAAGATGGACGAGCTGATGAAGACCTACCGCGTCAAGAAATGGCAGGATCTGCACATCAAGATGGCGCGTTCCTATCGTCCGGAAAATCCGAACCTACCGACGCTCGATCCCTGGCGCAACACGACGCCGCTGCCGTCCGAGCAGTTCGTCTTCGAGCGCAACCCGTTCTTCCACCGCGTCGACGAGACCGGCAGGCAGCTTCCCTATCTCGACCGTTTCATCCTCAACGTCTCCTCCTCGTCGATCATCGCCGCCAAGGCGGGTGCAGGCGAAGCCGACCTGCAGGTGACCGGCATCGATTTCAACGACTACACCTTCCTGAAGGAGGCCGAAAAGCGCTTCCCGGTGAAGGTCAATCTCTGGAAGCTCGCGCGCGGCTCGCGCATCACGCTGCTGCCGAACCTCAACTGCGCCGACGAGGTGTGGCGCGGCCTCTTCCGCGACGTGCGCCTGCGCCGGGCGCTGTCGCTGGCGATCGACCGGCACGAGGTCAACATGGTGGCCTTCTACGGCCTTGGCACGCCAAGCGCCGATACGGTCCTGCCCGACAGCCCGCTCTTCAAGCAGGAATATGCCGACGCCTTCGTGAAGTTCGATCCCGACGAGGCCAACCGCCTGCTCGACGAGCTCGGCTTGACCAAACGCGACGACGACGGCATCCGGCTGCTGCCCGACGGGCGGCGCGCCGAGATCACCGTCGAGACCGCCGGCGAGAGCAATCTCGATACCGACGTGCTGGAGCTGGTGCATGACCACTGGGCCAATATCGGCCTTGCGCTCTATACCCGCACCTCGCAGCGCGACGTCTTCCGCAACCGGGCCATGAGCGGTTCGATCATGATGTCGATCTGGTACGGCCTCGACAATGGCGTGCCAACAGCCGACATGTCGCCCGCAGGCCTTGCGCCGACACTCGACGATCAGCTGCAATGGCCGCTCTGGGGCATGCATTACCTCTCCGCCGGCCAGGAGGGCGTCGCACCCGACCTGCCGGAGGCGGCCGAACTGGTCGACCTGCTTGGCCAATGGGGCTCGACGGCGAAATTCGAGGAGCGCCAGGTGATCTGGCACAAGATGCTGTCGCTCTATACACAGCAGGTGTTCTCGATCGGCCTCATCAACAGCACGCTGCAGCCGATCCTTCGCGCCGCCAAGCTGCAGAACCTGCCGGAGAAAGCGCTCTACGGCTTCGATCCCACCTCCTATCTCGGCGTCTATATGCCGGATGCATTCTGGTACAAGGAGGCCTGAGGCGTGTTCAGATATATACTTTGGCGGATCGCCGCCATGGTGCCGACGCTCTTCGTCATTTCGGCACTGGTCTTCACCATCATCGAGCTGCCGCCGGGCGACTTCTTCGAGAGCCAGATCGCCGAACTGCGCGCCTCGGGCGAAACCGCCAACCTCCAGGAAATCGAGGAGTTGCGCCAGCAATACGGCTTCGATAAGCCGGAGATCGTGCGTTATTTCTACTGGGTCGGCGGCATGCTGCACGGCGATTTCGGCTATTCCTTCGAATACCAACTGCCGGTCTCCGACGTGGTCGGCGATCGTCTATGGCTGACGATCCTCGTCTCCTTCACGACGATCCTGCTCACCTGGCTGATCGCCTTTCCAATCGGCATCTATTCGGCCACGCACCAGTACAGCTGGGGTGATTACGGGCTGACGTTCCTCGGTCTGATGGGCATCGCCATTCCGAACTTCATGCTGGCGCTGATCCTGATGTATTTCGCCAATATCTGGTTCGGCATCTCGATCGGCCATCTGATGGACCAGCAATTTATCTCGGCGCCGATGAGTTGGGCGAAGGCGCAGTCGATCCTCGCCCATCTCTGGATCCCCGTCATCATCGTCGGCACGGCCGGCACGGCCGGCATGATCCGCCGGCTGCGCGCCAACCTGCTCGACGAGATGCAGAAGCAGTATGTCGTCACCGCGCGCGCCAAGGGCCTGCCGCCGCTGAAGGCGCTCATCAAATACCCGCTGCGCATGGCGCTCAACTTCTTCGTCGCCGATATCGGCTCGATCCTGCCGTCGATCATCTCGGGCGCCGAGATCGTCGCGATCGTGCTGTCGCTGGAGACGACGGGGCCGATGCTCATCAAGGCGCTACAGAGCCAGGACATGTACCTTGCCGGCTCCTTCCTGATGTTCCTGGCCTTCCTCAACGTCATCGGCGTGCTGATCTCGGACATCGCGCTCGGCTTCCTCGATCCCCGTATCCGTCTGCAAGGCAGGAGCACCAAATAATGTCGCCCCTTCCCGCACCCGGCGCGCCGCTGCCGCATTACGTCTCGACCGCGCCTTTCGATCCGCTTGCGACCGAAAGCATGACTTCGGCGCAATCGCGCATCCATCTCGCCTCGCAGAAGCAGCTGATGTGGTGGAAGTTCAAGCAGCACAAGCTGGCCTTGATCTCCGGCATCTTTCTCGCCGCCGTCTACCTGATGATCCTGATCGTCGAGTTCCTGGCGCCCTACGGCCTGCACACGCGCAATGTCGATTTCATCCACGCGCCGCCGCAAACCATCCACTTTTTCGACAAGGGCAGCTTCGTCGGTCCCTTCGTCTACGGCCGCAGCATGACGCTCGATATCGACACGCTGCACCGCGTCTATACCGACAAGACGAATGACGTGCAGCCGATCCGTTTCTTCTGCCGCGGCGACGCCTATAAATTCTGGGGCGCTGTCGCCTCGAACTATCATCTCGTCTGCCCGGCGATCGGCGGCCAGATGTTCCTGCTCGGCACCGACCGGCTCGGCCGCGACGTGCTGTCGCGCATCCTCTACGGCGCGCGGATATCGCTGACGATCGGTCTGATCGGCATTTCGATCAGCTTCGTGCTCGGCATCGTCATCGGCGGCCTTGCCGGTTATCGCGGCGGCTTTTTCGATCTCATCGTCCAGCGCTTGATCGAAGTGTTGCAATCGCTGCCGAGCCTGCCGCTGTGGATGGCGCTGGCCGCCATCATGCCGGTGACGTGGAGCCCGATCGTCATCTATTTCGGCATCACCGTCATCCTCGGCATCATCGACTGGACGGGGTTGGCGCGCGCCGTGCGCTCCAAGCTCCTGGCGCTGCGCGAGGAGGATTATGTCCAGGCCGCACAGCTGATGGGCGCCAGCACGCCGCGCATCATCGGCCGGCATCTGGTGCCGGGCTTCATGTCGCATCTCATTGCTTCGGCGACGATTTCAATCCCCGGCATGATCCTTGGAGAGACCGCGCTCTCCTTCCTCGGCCTCGGCCTTCGTCCGCCGATCACCAGCTGGGGCATTCTGCTGACCGAGGCAAAAAGCGTCAGCGTCATCGCCTTCTACCCGTGGCTGCTCTATCCGATCATTCCTGTTGTTCTTGTCATTTTGGCGTTCAACTTTCTGGGAGACGGCTTGCGTGATGCGGCAGATCCCTACAAATAGCAGGAAACGCGGCGGCGCATCTCGGCACCGCCCCCACCTCTTGCCCTCCGGACGGTGGGGGTACTAAGTATGTTGCTCACCCCAGAAGGGATGCCCATGTCCAGACGTCTCGAAGATGCGCGCATCCTCATGTACAGCCACGACACCTTCGGTCTCGGCCATCTCAGGCGCTGTCGCGCCATCGCCCATGCGCTGGTCGAGGATTATCGCGGCCTGAACATTCTGATCATTTCGGGTGCCACGATCGCCGGCGCCTTCGACTACCGCGCCCGCGTCGACTTCGTGAAGATCCCGAGCGTCATCAAGCTGCGCAACGGCGAATATACGTCGCTCGCCAGCCATATCGACCTGCACGAGACGCTGAAGATGCGCGAATCGAGCATTCGCCACACGGCCGAGACTTTCCAGCCCGATATCTTCATCGTCGACAAGGAACCGATGGGACTGAAGGGCGAAGTCGAAGATACGCTCGCCTATCTCAAGGCCCGCGGCACCGTTCTGGTGCTGGGGCTTCGCGAGATCATGGACGCGCCGCATCTGCTCGAGGCCGAGTGGAAGAAGAACAGCATCATGCAGAAGATCGACCAATATTACGATAGCGTCTGGGTCTACGGCCCACCTGACTTTTACGATCCGCTGATCGGCCTCGACGTGCCGGCAAGCCTGCGCCGGAAGATGGATTTCGTCGGCTTCCTGCAGCGCAGCGTCTCCAGGGGCAAGACCTCGATCAACGCCCGCAAGGACAATTACATCCTCGTCACCACAGGCGGCGGCGGCGACGGCTCCGATCTCGTCCACGACGTCATGAACGCCTACGAGGCGGACCCGACCTTGACGCAGAAGGCGCTCGTCGTGCTCGGCCCCTATATGCCGGCCGCCGAGCGCGCCAAGCTGGTGCAGAAGGGGGAAGCCATTCCCTATATCGAGGTGATCGAGTTCGACAATCACATGGAAGAGCTGATCGACAGCGCCACCGGCGTCGTTGCCATGGGCGGCTACAACACCTATTGCGAGATCCTCTCCTTCGACAAACCGGCCCTCATCGTGCCGCGTGTCAAACCACGCGAGGAACAACTGCTGCGCGCGAAGCGGGCAAGCGAGCTCGGCCTCGTCGACATGCTGCTGCCGGAACAGTCGGTCGACCCCACAATCATGGCGGAAGCGCTGAAGCGTCTGCCCTTCCGCCAGCCGCCGTCAAAGAGCGGCGGCAACATGCGTCTTGAAGGGCTGGACCATATCTCGCAGACCGTCGGCCGGTGGATCGACGGCCGCGGCAGCCACCTTTCCCTCGTCGGCGCGGAATAGGGCAAAGCATTGCCGCCACGCCGCAAGATCCTCGTCGTGCTGAAAGGCTATCCCCGCCTTTCGGAAACCTTCATCGCCCAGGAGTTGCTCGGCCTCGAAAAGGCCGGCTTCGACCTGACGCTGATTTCGATGCGCCGGCCGACCGACAAGAAGCGCCATCCCGTGCATGACGAGATCAGGGCGCGCGTCGTCTATCTGCCGGAATATCTGCACGAGGAGCCGATCCGCGTGTTGAAAGGCCTCATCGCCGGTTTCTCCAAGCTCGGCTTCAAGCCGCTGATGAAACGCTTCCTCGCCGACCTCAAGCGCGATATCTCCCGCAATCGCTTCCGCCGTCTCGGCCAGGCGCTGGTGCTTGGGCGTGAATGGCCGGATGAGGGCGAATGGCTGCATGCCCATTTCATCCACACGCCGGCCTCGGTGACGGAATATGCGAGCATCCTCACGGAAACGCCCTGGACCTGTTCGGCGCACGCCAAGGACATCTGGACGTCACCCGACTGGGAGCTTAACGAGAAACTCGGCAGCGCCCGCTGGACCGTCACCTGCACCAGGACGGGCTATGACCACATGCGCACGCTGACATCACGCAAGGAGGCCGTGCACTTGAGCTACCACGGTCTCGATCTCGCCCGTTTCGGCCATTTTGCCGGCGAGCGTTCGAACAGGACCGGCAGCGACCCCGACGATCCGGCCTTCATCCTCAGCGTCGGCCGCGCCGTCGAGAAGAAGGGCTACGACGTGTTGCTGCGCGGGCTGGCGCTGCTGCCCGCCGACCTTCACTGGCGCATGGACCATATCGGCGGCGGCGAGGAGCTTGCGAAACTGAAGGCGCTGGCCAGCGAGCTCGGTATCTCCCGCCGCATCGTCTGGAAGGGCGCGATGGCGCAGGAAGACGTTCTCGATCACTACCGCCGCGCCGACCTCTTCGCGCTTGCCTGCCGCATCGCCGCCAACGGCGACCGCGACGGCCTGCCGAACGTCCTGGTCGAAGCCTCGAGCCAGCGGCTCGTCTGCCTCTCGACCGAAGTATCCGGCGTGCCGGAGCTGCTGAAGAACGGTGAAAACGGTCTCGTCGTGCCGCCCGAGGACCCGGCGCGGCTGGCCAGCGCGCTGGAGGCTGCGATCCGCGACCCGGCACTGCGCAAGCGCCTCGGCGACGCCGCCGAAGGCCAGGTGCGCGAACATTTCGACTACCACTCCAGCATCCGACAGCTCACAGGCCTGTTCGAGGCCGAATGGCAGAAGGCGTCATGACGGCACCGCGTATTTTCTTCTATGTCCAGCATCTGCTCGGTATCGGCCACATAGCCCGCGCCAGCCGCATCGCCAATGCGCTGGTCAAGGATGGTTTTGACGTGACTGTCGTGACCGGCGGCCTGCCGGTGCCGGGCTTTCCGGGCGAAGGCGTGAAGACCGTGGCCTTGCCGGCAGTCGTCGCCAGCAATGCCGGTTTCTCCGGCCTCGCCGATGCCGATGGCCGGCCAGCGGGCGAGGATTTCCTCCATGCCCGCTGCCAGCTGCTGCTCGATGCCTTTCATGCCGCAAGGCCCGATGTCGTCATCACCGAAGCCTTCCCTTTCGGCCGGCGACAGATGCGCTTCGAACTCCTGCCCCTGCTCGAGGCGATCGAAAGGGCCGAACCCCGGCCGAAACTCTTGAGCTCGGTGCGCGATATCCTGCAGGAAAACCGCAAGGCCGGCCGCGACGCGGAGACCGTCACGCTGGTCAAGGACCATTTCGATGCCGTGCTCGTCCACGGCGATCCCGGTTTCGTCAGGCTTGAGGACACCTTTCCGCCGACACCCGAGATCGCCGACAGGCTGCTTTATACCGGCCTCGTCGCACCCCCGCCGGCGCCGGAACCGACGGAGACATTCGACATCATCGCATCGGCGGGCGGCGGCGCGGTCGGCGCTGCGCTGATCGGCGCGGCGAAAGAGGCGGCAGCGCTGCTGCCCGCCGATCTTCGCTGGCTGCTGGTCGCCGGCCCGAACCTGCCGGAGGCAGATTTCGCCAAGCTGTCTGGAGACGCGGCCCCGAATGTGACGCTGGTGCGTTTCCGTAAGGATTTTCCCTCGCTGCTGCGTGGCGCCAAGGTCTCGATCTCGCAAGCAGGCTACAACACGGTCGGCGATCTCCTGCGCACCGAGTGTCGGGCGGTCCTCATCCCCTTCGTCGCCGGCGGCGAGACCGAGCAGACGGTGCGCGCCGAACGGCTGCAGGCGCTCGGCCTTGCCGATATTCTGCCGGAAAACGGACTGACCTCGGGCCATGTGAAAGAGGCCGTCGAAAAGGCGCTCACCACACCGCCAAGGGGATCGGTCCCGCTCGACCTCGACGGGGCGGAGAAAACCGCCCTCATCATTCGCTCCATGATTGCCGAATCCCTCGCCCAATCCAAAATTCCTGTGGTATAAGCAATGTTCCGGCGAGAATCGGCGCTTTTGCGGCCGGTCGCTTCGCCTTGTTTTCATTGCGATATCGGCGGTCCGGCTGCATGATCCTCTTCTCAGAATTCCTCCCCGACCCGGCGCCCGGATCGCGCCCTCGGAATTTCCCAGCAAGCTGACGGTTAGCCATGGAAAAAAGCCTCGCCCGCTACATCTGGAAGAACACGCGGCTGCAGCAGCTGTGGATTCTGGCTGTCGTCGCCGCTTCTATGGTGCCCTATTTCCTGTCCTTCGACCTGCCGAAGCAGATCGTCAACGGGCCGATCCAGGGAGACGGGTTCGAAGGTCCGGGCGCAAGGCAGACCTTCATGCATATTGCCTACGACATTCCGCTGATCGGACATGTCGAATTCTTTCAAGGCTTGCAGCTCAACCGATTCCAGATGTTGATGGCCCTCAGCATGGTGTTTCTGGCACTGGTGGTGCTGAACGGGCTCTTCAAGTTCTATATCAACACCTATAAGGGCCGGCTCGGCGAACGCATGCTACGCCGTATCCGCTTTGAGCTCATCGACCGGGTGCTGCGGTTTCCGCCCATCCATTTCAAGCGGGTAAAATCGGCCGAAATCGCCACCATGATCAAGGACGAGGTGGAGCCGATGGGCGGTTTCACCGGTGATGCCTTCGTCTCCCCTGCCCTTCTCGGCGGCCAGGCGATCACGGCGCTCGCCTTCATCATCGTGCAGAATTTCTGGCTTGGCATGATCGCGGCGGGCATCGTCGGCGTGCAGGCGCTCGTCATTCCCCGCATGCGCAAGCGCCTGCTGGATCTCGGCCGGCAGCGGCAGCTGACGGCGCGTGAGCTTTCCGGCCGCGTCGGCGAAATCGTCGAAGGCATCGGCACGATCCACGGCAACGACACGTCGAACCTCGAACGCGCCGACATCGCCTCGCGGCTCGGCCGGATCTTCTCGATCCGCTACGACCTTTATCAGTGGAAGTTCCTGGTGAAGTTCATCAACAATTTCCTGGCCCAGGTCACGCCGTTCCTGTTTTACGCGATCGGCGGCTACCTCGCGCTGCAGGGCAGGCTCGACATCGGCCAGCTCGTCGCCGTCATTTCAGCCTATAAGGACCTGCCCGGCCCGCTGAAGGAACTGATCGACTGGGACCAGATGCGCCAGGACGTGCAGGTGAAGTACCAGCAGGTCTATGAGCAGTTCAACGTCGAGCCGCTGATCGACAGCCGCATCCAGGAACTCGCAACCGCCCCCGTCGGCCCGCTGACGGGCGCGTTCGTCGTCACCAATCTGACGCTCTCCGACGACAGCGGCGCCCGTATCGTCGACCACGTCTCCGTCGAGATCAAACCGAACGAGACGGTGGCGATCGTCGGGCCGAACGGCAGCGGCGCGGAAGCGTTCGCCGAAGCGCTCGGACGCATGGTCTGGCCGGACTCCGGCCGCATCACCATCGACGGGCGCGATCTCCTGGAGATGCCGGAATCGATCACCGGCCGGCGGATCTCCTATGCCTCGTCCGACACCTTCTTCTTTCACGGCACGCTTGCCAGCAATCTGCTCTACGGCCTGAAACATGCGCCGATGACCGATCCCGTTTACGATGAGCGGGAAGCGCTGGAATATAAATGGCATTCCGCCGAGGCGGAGAAGGCCGGCAATCCGACGCTCGACCTCAACAGCGACTGGGTGGACTACAAGGCCGCCGGCGCCAGCGGGCCCGAGGATCTGCTGAAAGCGATCCGCCCTGTGCTCGACGCCGTCCTGATCTCGCAGGACATCCTCGATCTGGCGCTGCGCTCGACCGTCAACACCGACGTGCATGTGGCGCTCGGCGACCACGTCGTGGCGCTCCGCGCCTCGCTGCGCGACAGGCTGCGCGACGAGGGGCTCGACACGATCGTCGTGCCTTTCGATTTCGACGCCTACAATGCCCAGGCGACGGTTGGTGAGAACCTGCTCTTCGGCACGATGAAGCGGCCGTTGATGACCAATCGAAGGCTTGCCGCGCATCCCTATTTCCAGCAGCTCTTCCGTGAGACCGGCCTCAGCACCGATCTCTACGACATGGGCCTCGAGATCGCCGAGAACGCCGTGGAACTCTTCCACGACCTGCCGCCGGACCATCCTTTCTTCCAGCAGCTGACCTTCATGACGGCGGACGACATCCCGGCCTATCAGGCGCTGCTGCAGAAGCTTCAAAGCCGCCGCTTCGAGGACGCCACGCCAGAGGAACGTTCGGCCATCATCCGGCTGAGTTTTGCCTATATCGAGCCGCGCCACCGCTTCGGCTTGCTGACGAACGAGCTCATGGACAAGATCGTCAGTGCCCGCAAGCAGTTCCACGAACATATTCCGGCCGATCTCTCCGAGCTGATCGAGCGCTACGACGCCGAGCGTTTCACTCCGTCGGCTAGCCTGATGGACAATGTGCTCTTCGGTCGTATCGCCTATCAGCAGGCCGACGCCTCCGACCGCATCCGCGGCATCATGGGCGAGCTCTTCGATGCGCTCGACCTTTATGACGACGTGCTGTCGATCGGCCTCGAATTCGATGTCGGCTCCGGCGGCAAGCGACTGACCATGGTGCAGCGGCAGAAGCTGAACCTGGCCCGCGCCCTGTTGAAGCGCTCGGACTATTTCATATTCAACCGGCCACTGTCGGCGCTCGACCAACGCGTTCAGGATCAGATCACCCGCAATATCATCGAGAACCTGCACGAGGAAGGCCATCGGCCAGCGATCATCTGGGTGCTCTCCAATGCCCGGCTGGCAGAAATGTTCGACCGGATTCTGCTCTTCGACCGCGGGGGATTGGCGGAAGCCGGAAACTATCCGGAACTTTCCGAGAAAAACGGGATGTTCAAGGAACTGTTATCGTAATATTCTATAGGGGCGGCGATGGTGGGTGTTCCCGATGGGGAGCGCCTCGGAGTTTGAAGATGCCTGGTCTTATGGACCCTGCGTCAGGGGATTGAAACGCTCATGCTGTTGAGAGACGAAGTCGAAATGCTGCGAAGGGTACCGATCTTTTCAAGGATCGCGCCAGCAAAGCTCAAGCTTTTGGCCTTTACCTCCGATCGCATGACCTACAAAGCCGGGCAGAACCTCTTTCATCAGGGCGATGTCGGTGATGCGGCCTACGTCATCCTCTCGGGTACCGCCGATATCGTTGTCGCCTCGCCAGCGGGCGAGATCAAGGTCGCCGACGTCGAACCCAATTCCATCGTCGGCGAAATCGCCATCCTCTGCGATGTCTCGCGCACGGCAACGGTTCGCGCCACCTCGCCTCTCGAAGTGTTGCGCATCAGCAAGGAGCACTTCCTGAAGCTGCTCAGCGATTTCCCGGAGATGGCCGTGGAAATCATGCGGGTGCTGGCCGACCGCCTGAACCATACCACCGCGGAACTGACCGCGGCTCGGGCGGCGAAACAGCCGCAGATGGCGCAGTAAAACGCATTCAGCGTTTCGGCGGCCATTGCTGCGCGCCATGTAGAAGGCGCAGTATTTCCACCCTCTGTGCTTTTCTGTCGATGCGATAGATCAGCAGAAATGTGGTACGCGGAATGACCAATTCCCGGGTTCCGTCAAGACGGCCGCCGCGTCCTGCTTCGGGGTGATCGGCGAGCATTTTGGCCTGATGTCGGATAACATCATCCAATGCGATTGCAGCCTCTGGATTTTGAGCGAAGACGTGCCGGATCTGAGCTTCCCGATCCCGGAGAGCCTGTTGCAGCCATTTGACGATCAAGAAGCCTTATCTCCGGATTCCAGCTGCGCGAGCAGTTCGGCCCGAAGCTTGTCCATTCGCTCTTCGGCGTCCTGCGCGCTGATCCAGACCGCGTTCGGATCATCGGCTTCCCTGATCGCTTCCTCGATCTGTTTGCGGAACCACTTGTCGTATTCCGCCGCCTCATGGGTACGACGTAGAGCTGCGGCCCGATCCGGCCGCGATGCCGTCCCCGGAACGTAATCGGCCGCATCGACATCGAACTGCGAGATGCCGACATCCTTGAGATAAGACACCAAGCTATCCATGCGCTTGAACACGCGCACCTGCCGGCTGCGTTGGGCGGCGAGTGGGCGCTCGGCCTTGCCGTAGCGGATGACGACGGACCAGCCACCGGTCTTGCCGACGACATGAGCCGCCTCAACCGCCCCTGCTTCGACAAGGCGGGAAAGGGTCGAATGATCGATGGTTTCCGCGGTCATGGCCTATCCTCGTTCAGGCCGACAAGAATATGCATTTAATTATAGATTGCAATGCATTCAATAATTGAAATTGCGCTGCCCGAAGACGAAAGCCTGCATGGTTTCCCATGCAGGCCCCCATGCGTTCAAGTCCACCTATTCGCGCTGCTCCAGCGCCCTGCTGAAGGCGAGGGCCGCAAGCGTGCAGATGGCGCCGGACAGCAGGTAGTAGCCGACGAAAGTCAGGCCGAAGCGGCTGGAAAGGCTGAGCGCCACCAGCGGCGCAAAACCCGCGCCGATCAGCCAGGCGAGGTCCGAGGTGAAGGCGGCGCCCGTATAGCGGTAACCGCGGCCGAAGCGCGACGAGATCGAGCCCGTCGCCTGGCCGAAGGAAAGGCCGAGCACGCCGAAGCCGATGATAACGAAAGCGTCATGACCACTGTTGCCGGACGCGATCAGGATCGGCCCGACGAAGCTGAAGATAGCGATGATGACGGCGCAGATGGCAAGCTGGGCGCGTCGGCCGATACGGTCGGCAATCAAGCCCGAGGCGATAATGGTGACAATGCCGACCATGGCGCCGACCACCTGCACCACCATGAAGGCGCCGATCGGCTGGTTGCCGTAAAGGCTCATCCAGCCGAGCGGGAAAATGGTGACGAGGTGGAACATGGCAAAACTTGCCAGCGGCACGAAGGCGCCGATCAGGATGTCACGGCCATGGACGCGCAGCACGTCGAGGATGGGGGCTGCTTCCAGCTCGTGCTGTTCCAGCAGCGTGCCGAATTCCTTGGTCATGACCAGGCGCAAACGCGCAAACAGCGCCACGACATTGATCGCGAAGGCGACGAAGAAGGGATAACGCCAGCCCCAGGAGAGGAAATCCTCACTGGAAAGATTGGCGACGAAATAACCGAACAGGGTACTCGCCAGCGCAAAGCCGATCGGCGCGCCGAGCTGCGGTATCATCGCATACCAGCCGCGGTGCTTGGCCGGCGCATTGAGCGCGAGCAGCGAGGCAAGGCCGTCCCAGGCGCCGCCGAGCGCGAAGCCCTGGCCGAGACGAAAGAGCGCCAGCAACGCGATCGACCAGACGCCGATCTCGTCGTAACCCGGCAGGAAGGCGATTGAGGCCGTGGAGCCGCCGAGCAGGAAGAGCGCGATCGTCAGCTTCGTGCCGCGGCCGTACAGCCGGTCGATCGTCATGAAGACGACGGAGCCGACCGGGCGGGCCAGGAAGGCCAGCGAGAAGATGGCGAAGGAATAAAGCGTTCCCGTCAGCCTGTCCGGCGCGAAAGGGAAGATCAGCTGCGGAAAGACCAGGACCGAGGCGAGACCGTAGACGAAGAAATCGAAGAATTCCGACATGCGGCCGATCACCACGCCGATGGCGATGCTGCCCGGCGAAACCGGCTTGTCGTCGTGAATGCGCCGCGCGTCGCGTTCCAGCGACGACGATGACGGTCCGTAATGCGATGTTGTAGCCATGAAACGCCTCCCTCGTTGAAGCGCTTTCGCCAAGGCGCCTCAACCTGATCTTGATCAAACCTGCAGGCTTATCAAGTCCATAAGACGTAAATAGTTCATCA
This sequence comes from Rhizobium sp. LARHSG275, assembly GCF_052871115.1. Taxonomy (NCBI): domain Bacteria; kingdom Pseudomonadati; phylum Pseudomonadota; class Alphaproteobacteria; order Hyphomicrobiales; family Rhizobiaceae; genus Rhizobium; species Rhizobium sp. LARHSG275. The sequence goes on from NZ_JBIXJN010000001.1 coordinate 240,551, forward strand.
TGGCGGCTCAAAATGAGGCGTGAACGGAAAAAACAGCGTGATCCGGACCGCGATTTTCCGACGGGATGCTGGCCTGCCCGGTTCTGGCGGATATATTGCTTGGAAACATGCGCTGGCGGAAGAATCCTTCTTGAGTTCATCAGGATTTCAAAGCTGTAGTGCGACATGATTCTTGCCGCAGTGCGGCATGATTGCTGCGCTGCGACCAAACACCTCATGTCGCTATCGGGTCCAGTGCGTTAGTCGCGGAACGAACGAAACAACAAGAGCTTAGAGACGTGCTAAAACTCATGAAGTTTTCCCGCCTTCTATCCGTCTTGCCGCTGCTTTTCCTGGCAGGATGCAACATGGTGGTCATGGCGCCTTCCGGCGACATCGCCATGCAACAGCGCGATCTCATCGTCATCTCGACGGTGCTGATGCTTTTGATCATCATACCGGTGATCTTCCTCACGCTGTTCTTCGCCTGGCGCTATCGCCGCTCCAATACGGCTGCAACCTACGCGCCGGAATGGCACCATTCGACCCGTCTCGAAATCGTGATCTGGGCAGCACCGCTGGCGATCATCATCGCGCTCGGCGCCGTCACCTGGATTTCCACCCATAAGCTCGATCCCTACCGCCCGCTCGACCGCCTCGATGCGGAGCGGGCCATTCCGGCCGATACCAAGCCGTTGAACGTCGAGGTCGTAGCGCTCGACTGGAAGTGGCTGTTCTTCTATCCCGAACTCGGCATTGCCACCGTCAATGAACTCGCTGCCCCAGTGGACAGGCCGATCAATTTCAAGATCACCGCCTCCTCGGTGATGAACTCCTTCTATATCCCCGCCCTTGCCGGCCAGATCTATGCCATGCCGGGCATGGAGACGAAGCTGCACGCCGTCATCAACAGGGAAGGCGAATACGAGGGCTTCTCCGCCAATTACAGCGGCGCCGGCTTCTCGCACATGCGCTTCAAGTTCCACGGTCTCACCCAAGAGGGATTTGACCAATGGGTGGCGCAGGTCAAGCAGCAGGGCACCATGCTCAACCGCGACGCCTATCTGAAGCTCGAAAAGCCGAGCGAGAAGGAACCGGTGCGTTATTATGCCGGCACCGATGCCGACCTTTACAACGCCATCCTCAACCTGTGCGCCACGCCAGGCAAGATGTGCATGAACGAGATGATGCACATCGACATGATGGGGGGCGGCGGCAAGGAAAGTGCGGAGAACCGCGAGAAGCTGCGATATGACGGCCGTCACGCCGGCGGAGGTGTCGTCGAGCACGGGGCTACCGTGCCGGCAACGGGTGTTCCGGCACAAGTTGAGCCGCCCAAGAGCACCGATGGCGGCATGCAGCACGACATGCCTGGCATGCCCGGTATGCCTGAAATGGACATGCAGCATGAGGGTCATTCCATGCCGGGCATGAGCAATGGCGCCGATCCGGCGCCGGCGCAGCTCAACAACAACAATTAACCTGGCGCTTTGCGTCGCGAGACATAATGAACGGGTTGTTCCATGTTTTCCAATCCTGACCTCCTGAAGTTCGTCTTCGGCCGGTTGACCCTCGATGCCATCCCCTATCACGAGCCGATCCTGGTCGTGACCTTCCTTGGCGTCATCATCGGCGGTCTTGCCGTGCTCGGCGCCATCACCTATTTCAAGTTCTGGGGTCCGCTCTGGCGGGACTGGATCTGCAGCGTCGATCACAAGAAGATCGGCATCATGTATGTGATCCTGGCGGTCATCATGCTGTTGCGCGGTTTCTCCGACGCGATCCTGATGCGTGTCCAGCAGGCGATCGCCTTCAACGGTTCGGAGGGCTATCTGCCGCCGCACCATTACGATCAGATCTTCACCGCGCACGGCGTCATCATGATCTTCTTCGTGGCGATGCCCTTCGTCACCGGCTTGATGAATTTCGTGGTGCCCCTGCAGATCGGCGCGCGCGACGTCTCCTTCCCCTTCCTGAACAACTTCTCTTTCTGGATGACTACCGCCGGCGCGATCATCATCATGCTGTCGCTGTTCATCGGCGAATTCGCCCAGACCGGCTGGCTCGCCTACCCGCCACTGTCGGGCGCTGCCTACAGTCCAGGCGTCGGCGTCGACTATTATATCTGGGGCCTGCAGGTGGCCGGGGTGGGAACGACGCTTTCGGGCATCAACCTGATCGCAACGATCGTCAAGATGCGTGCTCCGGGCATGACCTTCATGAAGATGCCGGTCTTCACCTGGACGGCACTCTGCACCAACGTGCTGATCGTCGCCTCCTTCCCCATCCTGACGGCCACGCTCGCGCTGCTGTCACTCGACCGCTACGCCGGCACGAACTTCTTTACCAATGACCTCGGCGGCAATCCGATGATGTACATCAACCTTATCTGGATCTGGGGTCATCCGGAGGTCTACATTCTCGTGCTGCCGGCCTTCGGCATCTTCTCGGAAGTCGTCGCCACCTTCTCCGGCAAACGCCTCTTCGGCTACGCCTCGATGGTCTACGCAACCTGCGTGATCATGATTCTTTCCTACATCGTCTGGCTGCACCACTTCTTCACGATGGGCTCGGGCGCCAGCGTCAATTCCTTCTTCGGCATCACCACGATGATCATCTCGATCCCGACCGGGGCCAAGATTTTCAACTGGCTCTTCACCATGTATCGCGGCCGCATCCGCTTTGAGGTGCCGATGCTGTGGACGGTCGGCTTCATGGTGACCTTCGTCATCGGCGGCATGACCGGCGTCATGCTTGCCGTGCCGCCGGCCGACTTCGTGCTGCACAATTCGTTGTTCCTCATCGCCCACTTCCACAACGTCATCATCGGCGGCGTTCTCTTCGGTATGTTCGCCGGCGTGAACTACTGGTTCCCGAAAGCCTTCGGCTTCAAGCTCGACGCCTTCTGGGGCAAGATGAGCTTCTGGTTCTGGCAAATCGGCTTCTGGTTCGCCTTCATGCCGCTCTACGTGCTGGGCCTGATGGGCGTCACCCGCCGCATGAGCCAGTTCGAGGACCCGTCGATACAGATCTGGTTCATCATCGCCGCCTTCGGCGTCGGCCTGATCGCGCTTGGCATTGCCGCCTTCCTGATCCAGATCGTGGTCAGCTTCATGAAGCGCGAGGAATTGCGCGACGACAGCGGCGATCCCTGGGACGGCCGCACGCTGGAATGGTCGACCTCCTCGCCGCCACCGGAATACAACTTCGCCTTGACGCCTGTGGTGCACGATCATGACGGCTGGTACGACATGAAGAACCGCGGTTATGCGCGTCCGCTGGAAGGCTTCCGGCCGATCCACATGCCGAAGAACACCGGCACCGGCGCGATCCTCTCGGCCATCAGCATCGCCCTCGCCTTCGGCCTGATCTGGTACATGTGGTGGCTGGTGGTCGTTTCCGTCGTCGCCATGCTCTCTGTGGCGATCGGCCACACCTTCAACTACAGACGCGACTTCTACATCCCCGCCGAAGAGGTGACCGAAACGGAAGGCAAGCGCACCGCGTTGCTTGCCGAGCAGGTGTGATGACCATGAGCGATCAGACTATCGACACGGCCGAAAAGCCTGAATTCTACCTGACGGAAGATCATCATCCGGAAAACAGCACCAATCTCGGCTTCTGGCTCTACCTGATGAGCGACTGCCTGATCTTCGCGGTGCTGTTTGCAACACACGGGGTGCTCGGCCGCAACTATGCCGCTGGTCCGTCGCCGGCCGATCTCTTCGATCTGCCGATCGTTGCCCTCAACACCTCGATGCTGCTGTTCTCCTCGATCACCTACGGCTTCGCCATGCTGCAGATGGAGCGGAATGCAAAGGCGGAAACGCTGTTCTGGCTTGCTGTGACCGGCTTGTTCGGCGCAGCTTTCATCGGGCTCGAACTCTACGAGTTCATCCACCTGATCCACGAAGGCGCCGGGCCGACGCGCAGCGCCTTCCTCTCCTCCTTCTTCACCCTGGTCGGCACCCACGGGCTGCACGTCACCTTCGGCATCATCTGGCTGATCACGCTGATGGTACAGGTGTCGATGCACGGACTGATCGAGGCCAACCGCCGCCGCCTGATGTGCCTATCGATGTTCTGGCACTTCCTCGACGTCGTCTGGATCGGCGTCTTTTCCTTCGTCTATCTGCTGGGAGTTGTCGGATGAGTTCGCAAGCACCTGCACATGAGGATGCCCACGAGGCCCACCACGGCCACAGCCACGGCCATCAAGCCGGCCATGGCACGTTCCGCAGCTACATGACGGGCTTCGTGCTCTCCGTCATCCTGACTGCCATTCCCTTCTGGCTGGTCATGTCAGGCGTCTTCGAAAACCCGGCGGTGACGGCGGTGCTGGTGATGGGCCTCGGCGCGATCCAGATCGTCGTCCACATGGTCTTCTTCCTGCATATGAATACCAGGAGCGAGGGCGGCTGGACGATCATGGCGCTGATCTTCACCCTGATCATCGTCGCCATCGCGCTCTCCGGCTCGCTCTGGGTCATGCATCATCTCAACACCAACATGATGCCGATGAGCCCCGAGATGATGAAGAACATGCCGTGACTAGGAAGAAGGGGCGGCGGCAACGCCGCCCGCAGCGGGTCAGCTCATGAGCGAGGCTCACTCGGAAAAATCGGAAAGACGGCGTTATCAGTTCAAACGCGCGATCTTCGCCGCCTGCGTGATGCTACTTGCCGCGGCACTCGCCGCACTCGGCACCTGGCAGGTTGAGCGCCTAGCCTGGAAACGCGACCTCATCGCCCGCGTCGACCAGCGTGTGCATGCGCCACCCGTGCCGGCCCCGGCACGCGCCGACTGGAACAAGGTCAACGCCACTGATGACGAATATCGGCGGGTGACCGCAGTGGGGACGCTGGCCAACGACAAGGAGACGCTGGTCTATGCCTCCACGATGCTCGGTCCAGGTTATTGGGTGATGGCGCCGCTGACGCTTGCCGACGGGACATCAATCCTCGTCAATCGCGGCTTCGTGCCGACCGACCGGCGCGACCAGGCCTCGCGCCGCGAGGGCGAATTGTCAGGCCCTATCGAGATCACCGGGCTACTGCGGATGACGGAGCCGAAGGGATCGCTGCTGCAATCCAATGACGCCGCCGCCGACCGCTGGTATTCGCGCGATGTCACAGCGATCGCTGAAAAGCGCGGCGTCAGTGCAGCCGCGCCCTATTTCATCGATGCCGATGCCAGTGCCAACCCCGGCGGTCTGCCTGTCGGCGGCCTCACGATCATCGAGTTCCCCAACAACCATCTCATCTACGCGATCACCTGGTACGGGCTGGTGGCAATGGTGCTGGGATTGCTGGTGTTCATTCTTCGCGGCGAGAGGGGGAGCCGGGTTCGGCCAAGGCCTTAACCTCGTCGGCGATCCTTATGAAGCAACCCGGCTGATCGCCTCGGCGAGCTGCGCCTGTGAGAAGGGTTTGCCGAGGCGGGGCAGATTGGCGATGCCGGCCCCTTCAGGAACTTCGGCGTAACCGGTTGCGAGAATGATCGGCATCTCGGGCCATTCGCTGCGGATCGCCTCGGCGAGCTGCGCCCCCGTCATGCGCGGCATGGCATGGTCGCAGATTACCAGGTCGATCTGTTGTTTGCGCAGGATGTCGAGCGCCTCGGGACCCGCCATCGCCTCGAATACCGTATGGCCGAGATCCTCCAGCATCAGCGTCGTATTCATCAGGACCAGACCATCGTCGTCGACGGCGACGATGCGCAGCCGGCGCGGCGCATTTTCCACCGGTAACGGCCGGTCGGCGGTTGCCTCGGTCCCCTTTTTCATCATCGCGACCGGGAACCACAATTCGGCTGTCGTGCCTTCGCCGAGGCTGCTCTTCATCGTGAGGCGGCCGCCGGACTGGGATGCAAGGCCCTGGACCATGGAAAGGCCAAGCCCGGTGCCCTTGCCTACCCCCTTGGTGGTGAAGAACGGCGTGACGGCCTGCTCCAGCGTTTTTGCGTCCATGCCCTCGCCTTCGTCGATCACTGCGATACGGACATAACGGCCGGGCGACAGCGGACCCTTGCCTGACGGCAGCGACTCTTCGGAAGCGCGAAGCACGATCCGGCCGCCGGACGGCATGGCGTCGCGGGCGTTGACGACGAGGTTCAGGATCGCCATCTCCAGCTGGTTCGGATCGGTCAGGATCGTCGGCAGCCTGACGGGGAAAGAGGTCTCGATCACGGTCAGCGGGCCGAGCGAACGGCTCAGCATATCCATCATGCCGCGGATCAGGCCGGAGACGTCGATCGGCTCCATGTGCAGTTCCTGCCGGCGGGAAAAGGCCAGCATGCGTTGCGTCAGCGCCGCACCCCGCTGGGCGCCCTGCATGGCATTGTCGACCAACGATGTCAGCGAGAGATCCTGCGGCATGCGTTTCTTCAGGATTTCGAGACTGCCGAGGACAGCCATCAGCAGATTGTTGAAATCATGGGCGATACCGCCGGTCAATTGACCGATCGCCTCCATCTTCTGCGACTGGAAGAGCTCTTCGCGAGCCTGCTCCAGGGCCCGCTGGGTCTCCATCTTCTCGGTGATATCGCGGGTGATCTTGGCAAAACCGATCACATCGCCTTCGTCGTCCCGGATGGCGTCGATGACGACGCTGGCCCAGAAACGGGTGCCGTCCTTGCGGACGCGCCAACCTTCCCTCTCGAACCGGCCCTCGGTACGCGCGAGGCCGAGCGCGATCTCCGGCAGGCCGGATTCGCGGTCCTCGGGGGTATAGAAGGTTGAGAAATGCCTGCCGATGATTTCTTGCGGCCGATAGCCCTTGATCCGCTCGGCGCCGAAATTCCAGCTGCTGACATTGCCGTCGGGATCGAGCATGTAGATCGCATAGTCCGAGACGCCCTGGACGAGCCGGCGGAACTGTTCCTCGCTCTGGCGGATCGCCTTTTCGGCAGCCATGCGTTCGGTCAGGTCGCGGGTGATCTTGGCATAGCCGATAAGTTCGCCGGAGGGGCGGCGGATCGGATCGATGACCACATGCGCCCAGAAGCGACTGCCATCCTTGCGCTGGCGCCAGCCTTCCCCCTCGAACCGGCCGTCCTCCGATGCCGTGGCAAGCGCGCGCGCTGGTGCACCCGCGGCGCGGTCCTCTTCCAGATAGAAACGGGAAAAATGCTCACCGAGAATTTCGGAAGGCTGGTAACCTTTGAAGCGCTGGGCGCCGGTATTCCAGCTGGTGACGATGCCTTCGGGGCTCAGCATATAGATAGCGTAGTCGGTGATGGCATCGACCAGAAGGCGAAAGCGTCCCCCTTCGTCAAGAGACGTGTCATGTCGATTCAGCAATTCCATCGGCCCCTCTGAGTCACCAGCGCTTTAACGCCGAGGCAGCCAGATGGTTCCGAAACAGCTCCAGATTTTCAGACGGCCTTGACCCTTGGATAGAACCGTTCGCCGACGCGCTCGGCAACGGCATAGGCCTGCGAGACGATCTCGGGCACCAGATCGATATCTGGCAGGCTGCCGAGGCCGAGCGGGCCGACGGCAAAGAGTCCGGCGACCGTCGAACCGTCCTCGAGGAAGGGCTCGCCGCGCGCATTGACGGCTAGCCCGAGCGAGAGTTCGTCCGGCATGGCAAGGCCGGCGGAAAGCAGGCTTTGCATCAGCGGCGCTGAAAGATCCGGCGCCTGACAGCGGCAATCGATGATGCGCTCGGCATGAATGATCTCCTCGGCGGCGGACCCGGCCGGCGTGAAGAACAGGCCGCACGGTGCTGCGCCGCGGCCGGCCCGGCCGCGGCGCAGCACCGTGCGGCCTTCGGCGAGCTCACGTTTCAGACGCAGGTGCATGGCTTCCGGCAGGCGGTTGCGATGGCTGTCGTAGATTGCCCTGAGGTGCCGGTTGAACTGATGTTTGTCGCGGGCCGGCAGCGAGCGCCAGAGCGAGCGGGCATGTTTCCTCAGGCCGTTCATTACCGATTGCCAGCTTCGCCCCGCCTCCTCCGCCTCGCGACAGGCTTCACGGATGAAGCGCACGATCTCCGGCAGGCTCTGCGGCAGCGTTTCGGCCGGGAACACCGGATCGGCGGAATTCGGCGTATGGCTCTGGGGCAGGAAGCCGCGCCTTGAAATGATCGTCACCTGGCCGGTATAACCGGAATCGCGCAGCTGCAGCAGCTGGTCGACGACGCGGATGCCGCTGCCGAGCAACACCGCATGCGGCCGCGCGACGAGGCGCTGGGCTCTGACCGGCGAAGCATCCTCACCGCCGGCATTCGGCGCAGCCAAGCCGTAGCCGGTGGCGAGGATCACGGTATCGAACAACGGATTGGCGGGATTGGCGCTTTCGAGCAGGAAGCGGTTGCCGTGGCTCCTGCGGATCGCCACGACCGGATCGTTGCAGACCTGGACGGTAATGTCCCTGCGCGCGGCCAGTGCTTCCGAAAAGCGCTGGTAGACATAATCGCTGAAGATTTCCTTCGGCACGAAGATCTGCCGGAATCCGGGGATGGCGGCCGGCACGGCGGCGCGGAAGGCGGCGTTGCTGCAAAGCCAGTCGTTGAAATCGTCATTGTCGCCGACCGAGACCGAGAGGTCCCGCACGCGGGTGTTGAGGATCGTCGAGGAGCGGACTGAGGCCAGCGCCTGCCCACCGCTGACCGACGAATTCGGATCGAACAGCTGCAGGTGGAAGGGCGCGCGCACCGTCTTCATCAGCGCGATGGCCGTCATCATGCCGGAAAAGCCCCGCCCGACGATCGCAATGCGTGGTACGGCTGATATCTGCGCCGTCGCATTGGCCCTCGCGGAAAAAAGTCCCTGAACCGTCATCGCAACTCCTTTGCGGCTTCATCCGCACCGTGGGTCGATCGAGGTTTCAACGCATAAAACAGCGGTTCACGCGTTGATGAGGTTCATGCGGCCATTCACAACATCTGCCGCGGCATCGGGGTCCGAACCAGCGGTCCCGCAAGAGAACTAGGGGAGCAATCACGCTCGTCCATAGTCTATCAAACTAGTAGTGTATGAAAGCGCCAAATGGCGCAGGTGGCAAGAGGTTTGTTGCCGTTTTTTTACGCTATTGAAATACAAAGTAATTTATAGGCAATCTGCGAAAATATGACCGACCTTTGCACCCCAGGCTGCCGGGATTGGCCGTTGGGAAGATTGCTCCCGCCGGGGATGCGAGGAGACCTCACGTAAAAATAACCAACTGGTGAATTCTTTACTTGAACCCTCAAATGGAATCGGCAAAAGTGAAGGCGCTATCAATCCCCTTCATGGATTTGCCGTCTTTTCGGGCCAGCGTCCGACCACACATCTATTGGAAAAATACCGTGAGCAGCGATGCGTTAATACGCGCGACGAAGCCTTCGGCTTCGATGGCGCTTGCAACTGCGGCAGGCTGGGGCCGAGGCCTCTTCACATTGGTGCGTATCACCATGATGGCCTTCCGCCACCCCTGGCAATCCGGCTTTGCGATCGGCGCCACACTTGTTGCCTCCACCTTCCAGCTGATGATCCCGCGCCTTCTCGGCCGGGCCGTCGACCACACGCAGATGGCGATGAGCGGCGGTGCGGCGGGCCAGGTGGCACAGGACGCGCTTCTGACCACGGCGCTACTGCTGCTTGGCGCCAGCGTGCTGCGCGGCCTCTTCACCATGGTCCAGAACTATTACAGCGAAGCCGTCGGCCATCACATCGGCTACGAGCTGCGGCTGGCCTGCTACGAGAAAATCCAGCGTCTCTCTTTCAGCTTTCACGACACCGTGCATTCCGGCGACCTGATCACCGTCGGGCTGCTCGATCTCGAAGGCGTGCGCATGTATTTTTCCACGGCGCTCGTCCGGATGATCCTGCTGTCGATCCTGATCGGCATCGGCGCCTATATGCTGCTGTCGACCGATGTCGTGCTCGGCCTTCTGGCGCTAAGCTTCGTGCCCTTCGTCGGCTGGCGCTCCTCGGTGACGCAGCTCAGGCTACGTGCCACCTGGCTCGACCTGCAGGAGCGGCTTTCGGTGCTGACCCGCATCATGGAGGAGAATCTTGGCGGCATCCGCGTCGTGCGCGCTTTCGCCGCCCACGAACACGAGATTTCGAAATTCGAGGCCGCGTCGAAGAGCGCATTGGCGCTTGCACACCAGCGCGTCGGCATCCGCGTCACCAATACTAGCGCCATGACCTTCTCCTTCTTCGCGGCGATGGGCCTGGTGCTCTGGATCGGCGGCGGCAAGGTGATGTCGGGCGAGATCACCGTCGGCACGCTGGCTTCGTTCCTGACCTTCATGACCATCCTGCAGATGCCGGTGCGCCAGCTCGGCCTGATGGTCAACGCCTTTGCCCGCGCCTCCACTTGCGGCTCGCGGCTCTTTGCCCTTCTCGACCTCGACATCGCGATCAAGGATGCGCCGGACGCGAAGGAGCTCAACCTCACCGACGGCGTGTTGCGCTTCGAGAATGTCAGCTTCGCCTATCCGGGTTCCGAAAAGCGCACCGTGCTCCAGGATATCTCCTTTGAAGCCCGCCGCGGCCAGACGATCGGCATTGTCGGGCCTCCGGGCAGCGGCAAGTCGACGATCGCCCATCTCATTCCCCGCTTCTACGACGTCAGCGGCGGCAAGGTCACGATCGACGGACAGGACATCCGCAAGGCGACGCTGCAATCGCTGCGCCGGACGGTGGCCGTCGTCCAGCAGGATTCCTTCCTGTTCACGACGACGATCGAGAACAACATCGCCTATGGCGACCCGTGGGCGAAGGAAGGCCGCATCGAGCGCGCCAGCGAAAGCGCCCAGCTGCACAACTACGTGCTCGGCCTGCCCACAGGTTACGGCACCGTCGTCGGCGAGCGCGGCGTTTCGCTTTCCGGCGGCCAGCGGCAGCGACTTTCGATCGCCCGCGCGCTGATGCTGAGACCTGCGGTGATGGTGTTCGACGATTCGACGGCGGCGATCGATGCGGCCACCGAACAGCGCATCCGCAGCGCCATGCGCCGCTACGCCGCAGACCGCGTAACCATCATCGTTGCCCACCGCCTGAGCTCGCTGATGCATGCCGACCAGATCCTGTTCGTCGAAGACGGCCGGATCGTCGAACGCGGCACGCATGCGGCGCTGCTTTCGCTCGGCGGGCGTTACAAGGCGCTCTACGACCTTCAGGTGCGACCGGGCGACGAGGCTTTAAGCGCCTAGCGCATACTCCCTCTTCTCCCCAGCGGGGAGAAGAGCGGACAAAATACTGACTATGCAGGCAACCTGAAGTGTTTGGCCGCGGGAGGAATGACATGGCCGAGGAACTGGAAACCGAGCGTCCCGACGTTCGCGAGGACGGACGCCGCCCGCCACGGGCAGTCGTCGGTTCACATCGCGTCGAAGAGGAGATGTTCGGCAAGGCCTTCGACGGCAACATCGTCAAGCGCATCTGGGTCTTCGTCAGCCCCTATCGCCGGCAGGTCCTCTGGTCGGTCGTCGCCGTTTTGACCTTCACGATGATGCAGCTGATCATCCCGCTAATCATCCGCTATGCCATCGACCACGGCATGTCGCCGGGCGGCAACGCTTCGGCGCTGATCTGGTCGATCGTCGCCTTCACGATCGCCATCCTCATCAACTATGCGGCGAGCTACGCGCAGGAGACCCTGGTCGGCGGCGTGGCGGAAGACGTGCTCTTCGATATCCGCAAGGCGATGTTTTCGCATCTGCAGCGCGTCTCGCTCTCCTTCATGGACAAGACCGAAGTGGGACGGTTGATGTCGCGCCTGCAGGGCGACGTCAACTCGATGCAGGAATTCCTCGAGACCTCGGTGCTCTCCGTCGGCGACATCATGCTGCTCTTCGGCATCGTCTTCGTGATGCTCTATCTCGACTTCAAGCTGGGGCTGCTGACGCTCTCGGTGCTGCCGGTGCTCTTCATCGTCCGGCTGTTCTGGTTGCCGCTGGCGCGCAAGTCCTTCATGGCCGCGCACGAGACCAATTCGGTCGCAAACGGCGCGCTTGCCGAGGCGATCCACGGCGTGCGCGCCGTCCAGAGCATGGACAGGCAGGGCGTCAACTTCACGCTCTACGACGACAAGGCGCATGCCAACCTCGAGACGCATCTAACGGCGGCGCGTTATGCGCAGGTGATGGTGCCGATCGTCGACAGCCTGACGGGCGTAGCGATGGCGCTCGTCATCGTCGTCGGTGGCGCACGCGTTCTCAATCAGGCGCTCGATGTCGGCGTGCTTGTCGCCTTCCTGTTTTATATCCAGCGTTTCTTCGACCCGATCCGTTCGCTGACCCTGCAATACTCGGTGATGCAGCGCGCCATGGCGTCTGGCCAACGGCTGACCGAAGTGCTCGACGTGCCGGTCGACATCAAGGACGCGCCTGGCGCCAAAGCCTTGTCGCGCGACATGGACGGCTCGGTGGAATTCAAAGACGTCGTCTTCGGCTACAATCCGAAAAATCCGGTGCTGAAGCACGTCAGCTTCAAGGTCAATCCCAGCGAGACGGTGGCGCTGGTCGGGCCGACGGGGTCCGGCAAATCTAGCTGCATGTCGCTGATCCACCGCTTCTACGACGTTCAGCAGGGCCAAGTGCTGGTCGGTGGCCATGATGTGCGTGATCTGACGCAGGATTCGCTCGGAGCTCAGATCGCCATGGTGCTACAGGAACCCTTCCTCTTCACCGGCACGGTCTTTGAGAACATTCGCTACCACATGCGCGAGGCCACGCGCGAACAGGTGATCGAGGCGGCGAAGGCCGTTGGCGCGCACGAGTTCATCATGCGCCTGCCGGAGGGCTACGACAGCGTTCTCGGCGAGCGCGGCGGCAATCTCTCGCTTGGCCAGCGCCAGCTTTTAAGCTTTGCCCGCGCGCTGGTGGCGGATGCGAAGATCCTCGTGCTCGACGAAGCGACCGCCAATATCGACAGCTATACCGAGATGCTGATCCAGAAGGCACTGGTGAAGCTGCTCGAAAACCGCACCGGCCTCGTCATCGCCCATCGCCTCGCGACGATCCGCGAGGCGGATCGCATCATCGTGCTGCAGAACGGCGAAATCATCGAAAGCGGGAACCATCAACAGCTGATGAAGAATGGCAAGCTCTATTCGAAGCTCTATAACCTCAACTATGCGTCCTTCGACGATATTCCCGAAGACGTGCTGGAGGAGACGACGGCGACGCAGTCGGCGACTTGATGGTGTGTATGACTTGAATTAACACTTTTGCAAAGTTTGAACGAACAAACGCGTTGCTGCCGCATTTCCCTTTTATCCGGGGCGAATGCCACTGAGGAGAATGTCATGAAGAGAATCATTAGCAGCCTGTTGATCGCGACGGCCCTTGTTGGATCGGCTATCCAGCCTGCTGCCGCGCGTGACCACCATCACCACAACAACACTGGCCGAGTCATCGCCGGCGGCGTTGCCGCAGGTGTGGTGGGCGGCCTGATCGGCGGCGCACTCGCCAATAGCGGCCCGCGCTACTACGTCGATGGCCCTCGCTATGTCGAGCCGGCGCCGAGGTGCTGGTATGAGGACCGCGACGTCCGCAATCGCTATGACGGCGGTTATCATACCGAAACCGTGCGGGTCTGCGAGTAGCGGGCTCGAACCGGGACCATTTGTGGTCGCCGCTTATTTTTGCCCCTCAACCGAGGCTGCATCCGGCAGCCTCGGTTTTTCTTTATGACGACCATTGTTCTGCCTCGGACCAATGCGGTTGGTTCACAGCCATTCTCCGCAGCAAAAATTTCTGGCTGCCTCGGCCGCCTGTCATCCGGCTGTTAGGGGCGACCTGAAGCCGATGAATGATGGTCCATTAAACGGCGGCAAGACGCCAAAGAAACAATGCATGCGCTTCGTCAGCGCCGAGCAGGTGGCGCAATTGGCGGGAGTTTCGCGCTCCGCCGTGTCGCGCACCTTCACGCCGGGTCCGAGCGTGGCGCCTGCAACGCGCGAAAGGATGCTGCAGGCGGCGCAAGAACTCGGCTACCACGTCAACGACTTGGCGCGCGGCGTGCTTGCCAATCAGAGCCGCCTGGTCGGCATCGTCGCGACCCGGCTCATCAAACGCGGCAGCATCTCGATGCTTATCAATACCGGCCAGACGGAAGACGAGCTGCTCGCCGCCCAAAAAATGCTGATCGGCCACCGTGCCGAGGCGACCATCATCCTGTCCGGCTCGCCGCCGGCGAGTTTCTTCGAACTCGCGCAGCGAAATGGCCAGCCGCTCGTCCAGGTTACGAACGCGTCATTCCGGAGTTCGTCATCCGCCAGAGCTTCAGAGCCTAATGCCTCCCCCGGCTTTTCGCAGGCGCCATCCTGTGGCAAGAAAGGATAAACGCGATCCGGTGGGGAGGAAAATCGTCGAACATGAAGGGAATCCGCCAGCTCGCCGAGCATCTCGACATTTCGATCGGAACGGTGTCCCGTGCGCTGAACGGCAAGCCCGACGTCAACGACGAAACGCGCCGGCGCGTGCTCGCCGCCGCCGAGGAGCTCGGCTACGTCGCCAACCAGTCGGGCCGCAGCCTTCGCCAGGGCATGACCAACGTCATCGGGCTGATGCTCGAGGTGAGCCGCGAGACGGTTGAAAACAGCGACGATTTCTTCCTTGGCGTCACTGACGGGCTGCAGAGCGTCTTTTCCCGCCACAAGCTCGATCTCGTCATGCTGCCCTGCCCCGACGACGAGGACCCGCACGAATATCTGAAGCGCATGGTGGCGCGCCGGCTTGTCGACGCGCTGATCATCTCTGCGACACGACGCACCGACAGGCGCATCGAACTCCTGGAAAAGGCCCGCATCCCCTTTGTGGCGCTCGGCCGCAGCGCGTCGGGCGGCAGCTACACCTGGGTGGATCTCGATTTCGAGGGCGTGGCGACGCGCGGAGTCGATCGGCTGGTTGCCAAAGGTCACCGGCGGATCGCCGTCGCTGTCCCCTCCTCCGACATCAATCTCGGCTACCTCTTCTTTGACGCCTACCGCCAGGCACTGCAACGGCACGGCATCCCCTACGACCCGGCCCTCGTCATCCGTGTCAAGTCGAGCGAACAGGGCGGTTATCAGGCCGGCCATGAATTGCTGATGATCGCGCAGCGGCCAACTGCAATCATCCTGATCCATGAACTAATGGCGATCGGACTTTACCGCCGGCTTGCCGAGGCCGGCGTCGTGCCCGGCCGTGACCTCGCCGTCGTCGGTTTCCGCGAGGAGCCGCGGACGCTTTTCCTGCAGCCGGCGCTGACCTCCTTCCGCATGTCGCTGCGCGATCTCGGCGCGCAGCTTGGCGAAACCCTGCTCGCCACAATGCCGGCCTATGCCGATCATTATCCGCAAGGTGCCCGCAACAGGATCTGGCCGCTGGAACTCGTTCCGGGCGAAAGCGACGCTTTCACGCTGACGGCCTGAAGCCGTCGCATAGATATGTTTGGCGGCTTGCATCAGACCCGGCTTGGAGCCGCCTGATGCTCCCTCTGTGACAGCTGACGCGTGACGACGAAGACCAGCAGGGCGCCGACTGCAAGACAGGCCGAGAGAAAGAACATCGGCGCGATCGTGCTGCCGCTCTCATCCTTGATCCAGGGCACCACGTTCTGGGCGACGAAGCCGCCGAGATTTCCGACCGAATTGATGGCGGCAAGACCCGCCGCAGCCCCCGCGCCCTTGAGGAAACGGGAGGGCAAGCTCCAGAACACCGGTTGGGGTGCGAAGATCCCTGCAGCGGCGACGCAGAGGAAGGCGAATTGCAAAGTGTGGTTCGGGATCAGCGCCGAGAGCAGCAGGCAGGCGGCGCCGATGAAAGCGGGAATGACGATATAGGGCGTCTTCGATTGCGCCTTGTCGGCCATGGCGGGAACGGCATAGAGCGCGATCGCGACCAGCACCCAGGGAATGATGTTGAGGAACCCGTTCACCGTGTTGCTGACGCCGAAAGCCTTGACGATCGTCGGCAGCCAATAGCTGAGGCCATAGGCCGAAAGCGGAAAGGCGACATAGCAGAGTGCCATCAGCAGGACGCGCGGGTCGATGAGCGCCTTGAATCCGTTTCCGGCATTCTCGCCCATGCCGGCATTTTCCGAGGCGAGCCTTCGTTCGAGCCAGTTCTTCTCCTCGCTGCTCAGGAAGCTTGCACTTTCAGGCCGGCCGGGAAGATAAAAGAAGGTGACGATGCCGGCGATCACAGCCGGAACACCCGTCGCCAGGAAGACCCACTCCCAGCCGGCAAAGCCGTATAGACCATCGAGATCGAGCAGCACGCCGCCGAGCGGTGCACCGACGGCATTGGCGATGGCGCTGAAGATCATGAACAGCCCGACCATCCTGCCGCGATAGGCCGAGGGAAACCAGAGCGTCAGCAGATAGAGGACACCGGGAAAGAAGCCGGCTTCGCAGACACCGAGCAGAAAGCGCAGGATATAGAACATCGTCGCGTTCTGCGTGAAGGCGAGCGCGATGGTGACGATGCCCCAGGAGACCAGGATGCGCGCGAACCAGACACGGGCGCCGAGCCTGTCGAGGAAGAGGTTGCTCGGCACCTCGAAGAGAAAATAGCCGATGAAGAACAGCGAAGCGCCGAGACCATAGGCATACTCGCTCATTGCGAGGGCATCGACCATCTGCAGCTTGGCAAAACTGACGTTCTGCCGGTCGATATAGGCGATGAGATAAAGAATGCCGAGAAACGGCATCAGCTTCCAGGTGATTTTCGAGATCAGCCGCTTCTCGTCGACCATGCGTATCCTCCGGTATGACCATGCTTCGTCATGGCGTAGATAGCGCGGCCTGCCGATAATCAATTGTGCGTTGCATTTTCTCCGGGGCCGCGACCCGATCATCAGGTCGCACCCGGACACCGGGTGCGGCCTGTCTTGAGATCATTCGGCAGCGGCGACGGCGGCGCGGCGGCCGATCGTTACCTGCGTCAGCACGAAGGCTGAGAAGGCGCAGAGCGCTATGCCGGCGGCCATCGGAACGGCTGTGCCGTCGAAAAAGACGCTCGATATGACCATGGCGACGGCGGCGATCACGAAATGCAGCGTGCCCATAAGCGACGAGGCAGTGCCGGCGATCTCGCCGTGATCCTCAAGCGCAAGCACTGCGCTCGTCGGGATGACGAGGCCGAGGAAGCCGTAGCCGATGAACAGAAAGGTCGCCAGGACAGGCAGCTGGTTGAAGCCGGAGGCCATCACCACCGCCATCACGACCATCGCCAGCGCGTAAGCGCTGACCGCAATCCGCATGACGCGCACGAGGCCGAAACGCTCGCCGAGCCAGCCCGTGGCCTGCGATACCGCAAAGAAGGACACGGCGTTGATCGAGAAGGCGAAACTGTATTGTGTCGGCGTCAGCCCGTAATGCTGGATCAGCACGAAGGGCGAGTTGGCGAGATAGACGAGGAAGCTCGAAATGCCGAGGCCGCCGATGAAAGTCAACGTCAGGAAATTGCGGTCGGTTAGCAGCAGACGGTAAGCCGCCATGGCGCTCTTCAGACCGCTGCCATTGCGTTCGTTCGCCGAACGGGTTTCGTCAAGCTGGGTGGCGAGCAGGACGAGGCCGATGAAGGCGGCGATCGTCACGGCCCAGAATACGCCGCGCCAGCCGTAGAACTCGATGACGGCGCTGCCTGTCAGCGGCGCCAGGATCGGCGAGATCGAGAAGACCAGCATCAACAGCGACATCAGTCGGGCGGCCTGCACGCCAGTGTGCATGTCGCGGACGATGGCGCGCGGAATGACCATGCCGGCAGCACCGCCGATACCCTGAACGAAACGGAAGGCGATCAGCGTTTCGATGTCGGTTGCCAGCGCACAGCCGATCGAGGCGATGGCAAAGAGGCCGATGCCGAGATAGAGCGGCAGCTTGCGGCCCCACATATCCGACAGCGGACCATAGACGAGCTGGGCGAGCGCAAAGGAGATGAAGAAGGCGAGAAGGGTAAGCTGGGTGACGTTGTTATCGGCATGCAGGTCCTGGCCGATCGACGGCAGAGCTGGCAGATACATGTCGATGGCGAAAGGCCCGATGGCCGACAGAAGGCCGAGAATGAGGGCAATGCGAAAGAAGGGAGCCGTCATAATGGTGATCTTTCATAATGGCGCAGCGGAGGTACCGGATTGTCACTCCGCCGCATTGCTCTGAGAGTGCCGCGCGTCCTCTCGGAGGCACAAGGGATGCTCTAACACTGTAAATCTGCGCATCGTACTTTCCGAAAATCGGTTCCGATTTTCGGGCCGATGCGCCCGTTCAATGATAATCGTTCGCGCGAAGACGAAGTTGGGAGCTCATATCTCAGCGGTGGAACCAGGAGTGTCAACAAATTTGGACACGGATGTCAAATTAGACGCCATTGTCTAAACCGTCAAGACGTCTTATCTTCGATCTCATGAAAGATCGCATGACACCGGCAGTCCGGATGACAGGGCATACGCAGCGTGGACAATGCGCCAAGCGCATGTCGATCCTTGATGCCGCGGCCGACGTATTCTGCCGCCAGGGTTTTGCCGGCGCCAGCATCGACGAGATCGCCGCCGTCGCCTGCGTCTCCCGCCAGACGATCTACAATCACTACCGCGAGAAGGAAACGCTGTTCGTCGCGGTCGTCGAGGACGTCATGAACCGCGCCAATGCCATGCTCTTTTCCGTGTTGTCGACCTTTCCTGATCGTCCCGACAATCTGGAAGACGAGCTGACGGCCTTCGCCGTGCGCCTCAACAAGAACTGCATCTGCAACCACGACGGAAAATTTCTGCGCAAGTTGGTGCAGACCGAAGGCGAGCGATATCCGCACCTCTTCGAGGGCTGGCGCCAGCAGGGGCCCGGCAAACTGACCACCGCACTTTCCGCACTTTTCGCGCGGCTTGCCCAGAAGCAAGCGCTCGTCATCGATGATTTCGACGTTGCCGCCCGGCAATTCGTGGCGCTCGGCAATGCCGACCTGCAGATGATGATCCTTCTCGGCGCCACGCCCACCGATGAAGAGCTGGAAAAGGCGGCGCGCAACGCCGTGCGTACCTTTCTCAAGGCCTATGGCCGGGCAGAGGCTGAAAAGACCGGCCATCCGCCGCAGCTCGCAGCCATATCAGGCTAACCAGGACTTTCAGATAAAGCCGGCCGATCAGGCAAAGATCGTCATCTGCGCGGGCACGACCGCGAACATGCCGACACGGCGCGCGGCAAGATATTTCACCAGCTGCTCGACAACCGAAGGCATCACCGGCTTCTGGACCACGCCGACGGCGCCCTTGACGCCGTCAGCCACCACTTCGGGATTGCCGGTCATGAAGACGACGGCAATGCCATGCTCCTGCGCCAGACGTCGGCCGATCTCAGGCCCGGTCGGGCCATCGGCGAGATTGACGTCGACGAAGGCGATATCGGCAAGCGGCGCCAGCCGCAGGGCCTGCTCGCGACCATTCGCAAGGCCCGCGACTTGCATGCCCATGCCTTCCACCGTCGCCTCAAGATCGAGCGCGATCAGGAATTCATCTTCGACGATCAATACTCTCTGTTTCATGAGATCATCTCGCTGCCAGCGCCGCACGACATTGGTGGCCATGATACTTCCTCTTGGTTACGCCTATACTTCTAACGAGGGATCCGCTCCGGCAGTCTATCCCACACGAGACTCACGGTGGTAACGGGCAACTCAACGATATGTTCCGCGGTGGAACGCCGTTTTTTGCATTTAAGATATTGTTAACGTTGATAAATTCTTAAGTGCACAGAGG
The DNA here is from genome assembly GCF_052871115.1 of Rhizobium sp. LARHSG275. Taxonomy (NCBI): domain Bacteria; kingdom Pseudomonadati; phylum Pseudomonadota; class Alphaproteobacteria; order Hyphomicrobiales; family Rhizobiaceae; genus Rhizobium; species Rhizobium sp. LARHSG275. The sequence goes on from NZ_JBIXJN010000001.1 coordinate 260,198, forward strand.
TGGCGCGAAAAGGCGGCACCATTGCCGCCTCGATAATGCCAGCACCGATAGGGTTAATCAGCCTTTGACCTTCATCACCAGGACCGGTTTGCCGCGGTAGTCGGCGGGAAACAGCGATTTCAGGTTCTCGATTTTCGGCAGGTCGTTGTAAACGATATAGGGATAGGCCGGATTGAGCGTCAGGAAATCCTGATGATAGGCTTCGGCCGGATAGAAACCTGCGGCTTCAGAGACCTTGGTGACGATCGGCTGCGAGAAGACATGCGCCTTGTCGAGCTGGCTGATATAGCTCTCGGCAACCTTACGCTGCTCTGGATCGGCAACGAACAACGCCGAACGGTACTGCGTTCCCCGGTCCGGGCCCTGAAAATTCAGCTGCGTCGGGTTGTGCGCCACCGAGAAGAAAATCTGCAGCAACTTGCCGTAGCTTACCTGTTTCGGATCGAACTTCACCTGAACGGATTCGGCGTGGCCCGTCGAGCCGGTGCTGACGGTTTCGTACTGCGCCGTTTTGGCGTCGCCGCCGGCATAACCGGAGACGGCGCTCTCAACGCCCTTCACGTGCTGGAAGACGCCTTGGACGCCCCAGAAACAGCCGCCGGCGAAAATGGCCGTCTCGGTGCCTGGCCCGGCGGCCTCGTCAACGGCCGGCGGCGGGATGACGACGGCATCTTCGGCCGCGCCTGCAGCACACGTACTGAGCGAGAAAATGGTGGCTGCAAGGAGCGCGGCAAGGCTCCTGCGGTGGGAAGACGGGGACATGGCGCTACCTCCTGCGATCACCCAAATCCTTGCTCATCCTTGCAAAAGCCGCAAATCACAAGGCGGTCACTCACGCCGATGTGACAGCCAGACGAAAGCGCCTGTGTGAAGATGAAACAGCGCTCAACCTGAGTTGACAATCTCGCGAGGAGTGAGGAGAGTGCCGCCGGTCAGAGCCAGCATTTCCGGGGGGAACCTATGTCCGTGCGCTCGTTCTTCGCATTCGCGACAATCGCATTTTCCATGATCGCCGTCAGCTTTCCCGCCGCCGCTGCGGACACCAAGCGCGACATCCAGACGATCAAGGACGCCGATTTCTTCGGCTTCGATCTTCGCACCGAACAGAACGTCTCGCTCGATCAGTGCAAAACCTCCTGCATCGGCGACAAGAGCTGCAAGGCCTTCACCTACAATCCCAAGGTGAAATGGTGCTTCCTGAAATCCGATTTCAAGACGATGAACGCCTTTCCTGGCGCCATCGCCGGCAAGATCGTCGAAACGGCCGGCCAGCAGGAGCCGGATATCGGCGCCGCGCCGCGCCTGACCTTCCTGACCAACGACCTCATCCAGCAGGCTCGCGACTTCAAGGACAATCTAGAGCTTGCCGACGACCAGCAGGGCCAGGGCGTCGACAGCCTGACGGCCAATGCCCGCCTCGACCTTACCGGCAACAACCTGGCCGACGCGCTGAAGTCCTTCCATGGCGCGCTGTCGATCACACCTGACGACGCTGATCTCTGGCTCGAAGCCGCCCGCGCCGCCGCTTCGCTGGGTACCGCCGAGAGCAATACGAGCGGCCAGGCCGTGCTCGACGCGCTGAACGGCTACGAGCTGACACGCACCAAATCCAAGCGCGCCGAGGCGCTCGCCGTGCTCGCCGACGCCCTGGACCGAAACGCCAATTACCGTCCGGCGCTCGACGCCTACAAGGCGAGCCTGGCGCTGATTGCCTCCGAAGATGTGCAGGCGGCCTACCTGCAGCTGAAATCGACGCAGGGCTTCCGCATCACCGAACACACGGTCGATGCCGACAGCGCCACGCCGCGTGCCTGCGTCACCTTCTCAGAAGCGCTCGTCAAGACCACCGACTACACGCCCTTCGTGACGCTGAACGGCGAAGCGCCGAAGGCGCTGGAAACCAAGGACAAGCAGATCTGCGTCGAGGGGCTGACGCATGGCCAGACCTACAAGATCGCTTTCCGCACCGGCCTGCCGTCGTCGGTCGACGAGCCGCTCGACGCCCCCGTCAGCATCGACGTCTATATCAAGGATCGCAGCCAGATGGTGCGTTTCACCGGCGACAGCTTCGTGCTGCCGTCGACGGCGCGCCGCGGTATCCCGATCGTCTCGGTCAACATGACGTCGGCAAACCTCAAACTCTACCGCATCGGCGATCGCGCCATCGCGCCGCTGCTGACCAATTCGCAGTTCCTGTCCCAGCTCGACGGCTACAGCGCTCAGAACATTGAGGACCAGAGCGGCGAACTCGTCTGGCAGGGCTCGATCGACATCGCCAATGAACTCAACAAGGACATCGTCACCAGCTTTCCGGTCGACGAGGCGCTGCCCGCGCGCAAGCCCGGCATTTACGTGATGACCGCAACGGCGGCAAACGGCCCCGCGCAGGAGTGGGATTCGCAGGCGACGCAATGGTTCCTGGTCTCCGATATCGGTGTCACCACCTATGCCGGTACCGATGGCCTCAACGTCTTCACCCGCTCGCTCGCTTCGGCAAAGCCGATATCAGGCGTCGAACTGCAGCTGCTGGCCAAGAACAATGAAGTGCTAGGCACCGCCACCACCGACAAAAACGGCCGAGCCACCTTCACCGCCGGCCTGATCCGCGGCACGGCGGCGCTGACGCCCGCCGTCATTACCGCCAAGAACGGCGCGTCGGACTACGTCTTCGTCGACATGACGCGCGCCGGTTTCGATCTATCCGACCGCGGCGTGACGGGCCGGGCCGCACCCGGCGCGATCGACGTGCTGACGTTTACCGAACGCGGCATCTACCGCGCCGGCGAGACGGTGCATGCTCAGGCACTTGCCCGCGACACCGATGGCAATGCCATCGAGAACCTGCCGCTCACCTTCATCTTCAGCCGTCCCGATGGTGTCGAAGACCGGCGGATCGTCAGCCAGACCAGTAATCTCGGCGGCTACTCCATCGATTTCCCGACCCAGGAAAACGCCGTGCGCGGTACCTGGACGATGAACATCTATACCGATCCGAAGGGCAGCGCGATCGCCACCAAGAGTTTCCTCGTCGACGATTTCGTCCCCGATCGCACCGACATGGAGATCAAGACCGAGGCCAAGGAAGTCGGTCCGGACACGCCGGCGACGATCACCGTTTCGGGCAAATATCTCTACGGCGCCCCGGCCGCCGGCCTGACGCTCGAAGGCGACGTCGTCGTCAAGCCGACGCGCGAGAGTGCGGCCTATAAGGGCTTCTTCTTCGGCCTCGCCGACGAAGAGGCGAGCGAGGATTCGCGCCTGCCGATCGACGGCCTGCCGGAACTCGACGAGAACGGCGAAGCCTCGACGGACCTCACCATCGGCGAACTGCCGGCAACGACACAGTTGCTGAACGCCACCGTCTATATGCGCATGCAGGAGGCAGGCGGCCGCGCCATTGAGCGCTCTTTGACCATTCCGGTGAAGAACGAGCGCGCTTCGATCGGCATCAAGCCGGAATTTTCCGACGATCTGCCGGAGAACGCGATCGCCAACTTCACGGTGATCAGCGTCAAGGCCGATGGACAGAAGCAGGAGACGAAGAGCCTGCGCTGGAAATTCTACAGCCTCAACCGCGAATATCAGTGGTATCGCGAGGGAACGGCCTGGAAATACGAGCCGGTCTACACCGCCGAGCAGGTCTCCAACGGCAGCGTCGACGCGACGATGGACGGCGGCAAGATCTCGGTGCCGGTGACCTGGGGCCGCTATCGTCTCGAAGTGGAAAGCCCGGATGCCGACGGCCCGACTTCCAGCGTCGAATTCGACGCCGGCTGGTTCGTAACCTCGACCTCGACCGAAACGCCCGACGGGCTTGAGATCGCCCTCGACAAGGATAGCTACAAGATCGGCGAAACCGCCAAGCTGAAAGTCACCTCGCGCTACGGCGGCGAGCTGATGGTGACGGCCGGAACCGAAAAGCTGGTGGCGGTGCAGAATGCCACGATCGGCGAGACCGGCGGCGAGGTCGACATCCCCGTCACGGCTGATTGGGGTGCCGGCGCATATGTCACAGCCACGCTTTTCCGCCCCGGCGACGCGCAGGACAGCCACATGCCGATGCGCTCGATCGGCATCAAATGGCTGAAAGTCGATCCCGAACAGCGCGCGCTGCAGGTGACGCTCGACACCCCCGAAAAGATGTTGCCGCGCGGACCGCTGAACATTGGTCTGCAGGTGGCGGGCGCCGGCGCCAACGAGGATGCCTATGTCACGGTTGCCGCCGTCGATGTCGGCATTCTCAACCTGACGCGCTACGAACCGCCGAATCCTGAGGACTGGTATTTCGGCCAGCGCCAGTTGGGACTCGAGATCCGCGACCTCTATGGCCGCCTGATCGACGGGTCGCTGGGTGCGACCGGCAAGCTCCGGACCGGCGGTGATGGCGGCGCCATTGCGCTGCAGGCAAGCCCGCCGACGCAAAAGCTCGTCGCCTTCTTCTCCGGGCCGGTGAGGCTCGACGCCGAAGGCAAGGCCAATGTCTCCTTCGATATTCCGCAATTCAACGGCACGGCGCGCGTCATGGCGGTCGCCTGGTCGAAATCAGGCGTCGGCCACGGCGTCAAGGATGTCATCATCCGCGATCCTGTCGTGGTGACCGCAAGTCTGCCGAAGTTCCTTTCCCCCGGCGACAAGGCCAATCTGCGCCTCGACATCGCAAACACCGATGCGCCGGCCGGCGATTACAAACTGCAATTGACCGGCAATGACGCGGTCGGCATCGAGCAAGCGTCCGCCTCGCAGACGATCCGTCTCGAGGCCGGCGCGAAATCCGAGCTGACGCTTTCGCTCATTGGAAAACAGCCGGGCGCCGGCAGCGTCTCGATCAACCTCTCCGACGCTTCCGGCCTCTCGCTCGACCAGAATGTCGACGTGCCGGTGCGCCCGGCCTCCTTGCCGATTACCGAACGCAGGGTGCTGGCATTGAAGCCGGGGGCAAAGCTCACCGTCGACAAGAACCTGCTCGCCGACAGCGTGCTGCCCGGCGCCTCGATCAGCGTCAACGTCACCCGTTCTGCCGCCTTCGATATCCCAGCCCTGCTGATGACGCTCGACCGCTATCCCTTCGGCTGCGCCGAGCAGACCACCAGCCGGGCGCTGCCGCTGCTCTATCTCGCCGATGTGGCGAAGCAGGCCGGCATGGAAAACGACGACGACGTGAAGAAGCGCGTCCAGGATGCGATCTACCGCGTGCTCTCCTATCAGGCCTCGGCCGGCAGCTTCGGTCTCTGGGGACCGGATTCGGGCGATGTCTGGCTCGATTCCTACGTCACCGATTTCCTGACGCGGGCTCGCGAAATGAAATACGACGTGCCGGAAAGGGCTTTCGTGCAGGCGCTCGAAAACCTGCAGAACACGCTGTCCTACACAACCGACATCAAGGGCCAGGGTGACCAGATCGCCTATGCCATCTACGTGCTTGCCCGCAATAAGAAGGCTGCGATCAGCGATCTGCGCTACTATGCCGATACGATGATCAACGACTTCCCGACGCCGCTCGCCAAGGCGCATATCGCCGCCGCGCTGGCGCTCTACGGCGATGCGCAGCGTTCGAAGAATATTTTCCTCGACGCGCTGCAGATGTCGGAGCAGTCGATGGTGTCGCGCGTGAACCTCTCGCGCACCGATTACGGCACGATCCTGCGCGACGGCGCGGCGATCCTGGCGCTCGCCGCCGAAAGCCGGCCGGTGCCGCCGGTCATCCCGGAGCTTGCCAAGGCCGTCACCAAGGAATGGGGCCGCAGCAAATATAAGAGCACCCAGGAAGAGGCCTGGATGCTGCTCGCCGCCCGGGCCATCCAGGGCGGTGACGACGGCCTCAAGGTCGATGTCAACGGCGCGCCGCACACCGGTGCCTACATGGCGAAGATATCAGGCGATGCGCTGAGCGACCATCCGCTGACGCTGACCAACCAGACAGGTGACGCGGTTTCGGCCGTCGTCACCACGGTTGCCGCGCCCACCGTGCCGTTGCCGGCCGGCGGCGACGGCTTTATCATCGAGCGGACCTATTACACACTCGACGGCGAAGAGGCGAATGTCAGCGAGGCGAAGCAGAACGAGCGCTACGTCGTCGTCATCCATGTGCGCGAAACCAACGCTTGGCCTTCGCGCATCGTCATCACCGATCTTCTGCCGGCCGGCTTCGAGATCGACAATCCGAACCTCGTCGACAGCGCCCAGATGACGAATTTCGACTGGATCGGCGAGATCTCCGCTGCCCATACCGAATTCCGCTACGATCGCTTCGTCGCCGCCTTCAACCGCGCAGAAGGCGACGAGCGCGAATTCAACGTCGCCTATGTCGTGCGCGCCGTCACCCCCGGCACTTATGACCATCCGGCCGCAAGCGTCGAGGATATGTACCGCCCGGAACTTTCGGCCCGCACGGCAACCGGCAAGATGGAGGTCGTGACGGCGCAAAAATGAGGCGGTGGCACAAGTTTGCGATCGGGTCCGCAGCCGGCATCGTTCTTGCCGGCGCGGCTCTCTTTGCGCTCGATGCCGCCGACAAGGCCTTTCCGCCGCCGCTCGACAGGGCAAATGCCGTCTCCGCCGAAGTGCTGGATGCCGACGGGCAATTGCTGCGTGCGTTTGCAACGTCGGAAGGCCGCTGGCGGCTGAAGACGGCGGTCTCCGACGTCGATCCGCAATTCCTGCGCATGCTGATCGCCTATGAGGATCAGCGTTTCTACGAACATGGCGGCATCGACCTCTGGGCGCTCGGGCGCGCTGCCGTGCAACTGGTCAGCAACGGCCGCATCGTCTCCGGCGCCTCGACGCTTTCGATGCAGGTGGCGCGGCTGATCGAGCCGCGCGAAGGACGCTCGCTTTCGGCAAAACTGCTGCAACTGGCGCGCGCGGTGCAGATCGAACGGCGGCTGTCGAAGGAAGAGATCCTCGACCTCTATCTGACGCACGCGCCCTATGGCGGCAATCTGGAAGGCGTGCGCGCCGCAAGCCTTGCCTATTTCAGCAAGGAACCGCGGCGCCTGACGGTCGCCGAGGCAGCGCTGCTCGTCGCCCTGCCGCAATTGCCGGAACGGCGCCGGCCGGATCGCAACCTCAAGGCAGCCGAGGCCGCACGCAAGCGTGTGCTCGACGGGGTGGCGGTCGCTAGAGCTGTTGGTGACGGCGAAGCGGAACGGGCCGAAGGCGTCGCGGTCCCGCCCCAGCGCATGCAATTGCCGGCACTTGCCGCCCATGTCGCCGAAGCAGCACTGCGCAAGGAGCCTGATGTCCTCAAGCATCAGACGACACTGAAGAAGCAGGTGCAGCAGGGGCTGGAGGCGGTTGCGCGGGCAGCGGCATTCAAGCTCGGGCCGAAGCTTTCGCTCGCCATGGTAATGGCGGATGCCCAGACCGGCGCGATCGTCGGTGAGGTCGGCTCGGCCGATTATTTCGATGCCAGCCGCTCCGGGTGGATTGACATGACGCGCGTCAACCGCTCGCCGGGCTCGACGCTGAAGCCCTTCATCTATGGGCTGGCCTTCGAGCAGGGCCTGGTATCGCAGGAGACGATCATCGAAGACCGGCCTGCCGATTTCTTCGGCTACCGGCCGCGCAATTTCGACATGAGCTACCAGGGCGACGTCACCGTGCGTGAGGCGCTGCAGCTTTCGCTAAATGTGCCTGCCGTCAAGCTGCTCGATGCCGTCGGGCCGTCACGACTGATGGCACGCTTCCGCCGCGCCGAGGTTCACCCGGTCCTGCCGCCGAATGAGACGCCGGGGCTTGCGATCGGACTTGGCGGCGTCGGCATCACCCTGAAGGATCTGGTGCAGCTCTATACGGCGCTCGCCAATCGCGGCCAGCCGGCAAGGCTCGGCGACGGCGTCACCGGCGCACCGGGCAAGCTCGACGGCGAACCGCTGCTGGAACCGGTCGCGGTCTGGAACGTCGCCGATATTCTCTCCGGCGTCATTCCTCCCGCCGGCGCGCCACAGCGCGGCATCGCCTACAAGACCGGCACGAGCTACGGCTATCGCGATGCCTGGTCGGTCGGCTATGACGGGCGCTATGTGCTCGGCGTCTGGGTCGGACGGCCTGATAACAGCGCCGTGCCGGGATTGACCGGCTATGGCACCGCCGCACCCATCCTCTTTGAAGGGTTCGCCAAGTCAGGCATCGCGACGACGCCGCTGCCCCGCCCGCCTGCAGGTGCCGTACGCATCGCCCAGTCCGAGCTGCCGATCAGCCAGCGGCGTTTTGCCCTCAATGCCAGCGGCCTGCTCACCTCCGGCCACGAGGCCGCGCCTGAGATTATCTATCCGCCCGAGGGCGCGCATGTCGATCTTGGCGCTGGGCAAGGCAACCTGTCACCGCTGATGCTGAAGCTTCAGGGCGGCCGCGCCCCCTTCCGCTGGCTTGCCAACGGCAAGCCGTTGCCCGATCTCTCCCGCCGGCGCATCCAGCAATGGCTGCCCGACGGCGGTGGCTACTCGAAACTGACTGTCATCGACTCGGCGGGCCGCGCCGCAAGCGTCGGCGTTTTCATCGACTGAAGCATCGTTCTTTGCGCGTCTGAAAGGACACGCGGCGCAGCAAGGGAACAAAAGCCACGCTGCAACCGTTGGGGACAATCTCCTTCCAACGTCAGACGGCCCCATGACACTTCCGACAGCGACCTACCGGATACAATTCCGCAACGGCATGACCTTCGATCGCGCCTGCGGCCTCGTCCCCTATCTCAAGAAACTCGGCATCAGCCACCTCTATGCCTCGCCGATCTTCACCGCCGTCAGTGGCTCAACCCACGGCTATGACGTCACCGACGCCGACAACATAGACCCGGCGCTCGGCGGCCGGGCAGGATTCGACAGGCTGACCGAAAGCCTCGCCTCGGCGGGCATGGGGCTGATCCTCGACATCGTCCCGAACCACATGGCGGCCTCGCCGGAAAACGGCTGGTGGCGCGACGTGCTGACATTCGGCCGGCAAAGCGCCTATTTCAGCCACTTCGACATCGACTGGAGCGAGCCGCTGACGCTGCCACAGCTCGGCCAGGATTTCGATGGGGCGCTGGCTGACGGCGAGCTTCGCATCACGCTCGACGAAACGCATGGCAACTTCGCCTTCGGTTATTTCGAGACGCTGCTGACGCTGAACCCCGGGAGTTACGGGGCGATCGCAAACCGGCTCGACGATCCGGTTGCCACCAGAATGGCGGAAGCTGCGGCCGTGACATCCGGCGAGAGCTTCAACCGTGCAATGCGAGACATTCTCTTCGAAGCCGGCGATCGGGCAGTCCTCCAGCAAAAGCTCGATGACGTCTCGGCCGATCGCGATTTCATGAGAAGCCTGCATGAGGCACAGCATTGGCGGCTGACGCACTGGAAGGAGGCGGCACGACATCTGAGCTATCGCCGCTTTTTCGAGGTGACCGGACTGGTCGGCACCCGCGTTGAAGACCCTCCTGTGTTCGAGGACATGCACCGGCTGGTGCTCGAGCTGGTGCGCCATGGCAAGGTCCAGGGCCTGCGCGTCGACCATGTCGACGGGCTCGCCGAACCCACGGCCTATCTCGACAGGCTGCGCGAAGCGGCCGGACCGGACACCTATATCGTCGTCGAAAAGATCCTCGGAGCCGGTGAGGTCCTGCCGGAGAGTTGGCCGGTCGCTGGCACCACGGGATATGAATTCATCGCCGCCCTGAGCGAGCTGTTCATCGACGGCGGCGGTCTGCGCATATTGGACGATGCCTATCGCGGCATCGCCGGCGAGACGGGTGATCTCGAGGCGGGCTGGCGGAATGCCAAGCGACTGATGGTCGAGCGCAATTTCGCCGGCGAGACCGCCAGGCTGGTGTCGATCGCAGCAGGCATCTTTCCCGAGGTGAAAAGAGAAGAGATCGCCACTGCGCTCAGCGAACTGCTAATCGCCTTTCCCGTCTACCGCACCTATGGCGACGGCGGCCCGCTTTCGTGGCAGGATTCAGCCGTCCTTGCCGCGACCGCCTCGCAAGCCATGGCGCGGCTCGACGATCGGCGTGCCCTCGACCATGTGCTGAAGCTTCTCGAAGGCAAGGTCGAAGGTGACGCGGCCCACGAGTTCCGTATCCGCTTCCAGCAATTGAGCGGGCCGGTAATGGCGAAGGCGACGGAGGATACGCTGTTTTATCGCTACAACAGGCTGCTTGCCGCAAACGAAGTGGGCGGCGAACCGGGCAAGGCGCCTGGCGGCCCGGAGGAATTCCACCGCCGCATGGCCGAGCGAGCGCGGCTGCAGCCGCATGGGCTTTCGGCAAGCGCCACCCACGACACCAAACGCGGCGAGGATGCGCGGGCAAGGCTTTATGCGCTGAGCGAGGGCGCGGATGTATTTGCGCAGGCGGTCGGGCGGTGGCGCGAGATGAACCGGCCGTGGGTGAAGGATCTGCCGGAGGGTGCCGCGCCGGAACCAAATGTCGAATGGATGCTCTATCAGGCGCTGGCCGGCATCTGGCCGGAGGATTTCGACAGAGGACAGACGGAAGAACTCCGCGAACGTTTCACCGATTACGCGCTCAAGGCGGTGCGAGAGGCGAAACTGCGCAGCGGCTGGGCAGAGCAGGATGCCGTCTACGAGGAAGCGGTCACCACCTATGCCGCGGCGCTGGTCTCGCCTGACAATGACGTCTTCCTCGAGGATTTCGAAATGGTGCTGCAGCCTTTCATCGCGGCGGGTTACCTCAATAGCCTGTCGCAGACGCTGCTCAAGCTGACGGCCCCCGGCATTCCCGATATCTACCAAGGTGCGGAGGGTTTCGATTTCAGCCTCGTCGATCCCGACAACCGCCGGCCGGTCGATTACAAGCGGCTGACGGCCTGGCTTGATGAAGCCGGACCGATCGCCAAGCTGCAGGCGGCGGCGCTGAAGCAGCGCCTCGTCGGGATCGGTCTGCAGCTGCGTCAGCGGCAGGCGGAACTCTTTGCCAGAGGCGACTATCTGCCGCTGAAGGCGGCGGGCGCCCGACGCGACCATGTGCTTGCTTTTGCCCGGGTGCATAAGGATGATTTCGCGATCATCGTAGCACCCCGGCTGATGTTCGGCTGGCTTGATCCGGGCGTGCTCTTTGCCGGCCCGGAATTCTGGGAGGATACGGCAATCGCCGTGCCCTCCCCGCTTCACGGTCTGAGGGCCGACCTGCTGACCGGAAAGACAATCGAGCCCGGGGGCAGCATTTCGGTCGCCACCCTGCTCGGGAGCCAGCCGGTCGGGCTGATCACCCCGATCTGACGATCAGCCGTCGCAAAAATCGAGTCCATGAAAATAGTGCTTGACCTTCCAGTCGCTGGAAGGTGGATAAGCCTATCCAACGGCCCTCCGGGCACAGGAGATAGTCATGGATATCAAGCACGATCACCATCACAGCCACGCCGATGGCGACGATCATTGCCATTGCGGCCATGAACAGGAGAAGGCTGTCAGCGCCATGATCCGTGATCCTGTCTGCGGCATGACCGTCGATCCGCAGGCCGGCAAGCCCTCGCTCGATCATGACGGCCGCACCTATCATTTCTGCTCCGAGGGCTGCCGGACGAAGTTTGCGGCGGCATCTGAGGATTATCTGACCGCGAAGGACCCCGTCTGCGGCATGGCCGTCGATCGCTCGACGGCGAAACACTTTCTGAAAATCGAGGGCGAAAAATTCTACTTCTGCTCGGCCGCTTGCCAAGCGAAGTTCGAAGCCGACCCCGCAGCCTATCGCGACGGCAGCCGCCCGGTGGCAAAGCCGGCACCCAAGGGTACACTTTATACCTGCCCGATGCACCCTGAGGTCGTCAGCGATCGCCCCGGCGACTGCCCGAAATGCGGCATGGCGCTGGAGCCGATGGGCATTCCGCCTGTTGACGAAGGCCCGAACCCGGAACTCGTCGATTTCGTCAGGCGGCTCTGGATCAGCGCCATTCTCGCCATACCATTGCTGGCACTCAGCATGGGGCCAATGCTCGGCCTGCCGCTTCGGGAAGCGATCGGCGAGCCGCAGGCGACCTACATCGAACTGCTGCTGGCAACGCCGGTGGTACTCTGGGCGGCCCTGCCCTTCTTCCGCCGCGCATGGGCGTCTGTCGTCAACCGCAGCCCGAATATGTGGACGCTGATCGGTCTCGGCGTCGGCACCGCCTATGCCTACAGCGTCGTCGCCACGCTTGTACCCGGCATCTTCCCGATGAGCTTCCATGGCCATGGCGCGGCCGTGCCCGTCTATTTCGAGGCGGCAGCCGTTATCGTCGCGCTCGTCTTCGTCGGCCAAGTGCTGGAATTGAAAGCGCGCGAACGCACCGGCTCGGCAATCCGCGCTTTGCTCGACCTTGCGCCGAAGACAGCGCGGCGCATCGATGCCGAGGGCAGCGAGAACGACGTGCCGGTGGACGATATCCAGCCTGGTGACCGGTTGCGCGTGCGCCCCGGCGAACGGGTGCCGGTGGACGGCTCCATCCTCGAAGGCCAGTCGACGGTCGATGAATCGATGATATCGGGCGAGCCCCTGCCGCTGGAGAAGTCGAAGGGCGACCCGCTAACGGGCGGCACGATCAACAAGAACGGCACCTTCGTCATGACCGCAGAGAAGGTCGGCGCCGACACTGTGCTGTCGCGTATCGTCGACATGGTCGCCAAGGCGCAACGCTCGCGAGCGCCGATCCAGGGTGCGGTCGACCGGGTGTCGGCCATCTTCGTGCCGGCGGTGGTCGCCGCCGCCGTGCTTGCCTTCCTCGTCTGGGCCGCGATCGGTCCGGAGCCGCGCATGGCGAATGCACTGCTTGCCGCTGTCGCCGTTCTGATCATCGCCTGCCCCTGTGCACTCGGCCTTGCGACGCCGATGTCGATCATGATCGCGACGGGGCGAGGGGCGCAGGAAGGTGTGCTGATCAAGGACGCCGAAGCACTGGAGCGCTTTTCCAAAGTCGACACGCTGATCGTCGACAAGACCGGTACGCTGACGGAGGGAAAGCCGAAGCTTACCGACATCGTCACCTTCGGCGGGGTCGGGGAAAATCGGTTGCTGTCGCTGGCGGCAAGCCTGGAGCGCGGCTCCGAACATCCGCTGGCCGAAGCGATCGTTTCCGGCGCCGAGGAGCGCGGTGTCCCCTTCGTCGAGGTCACCGGCTTCGAGGCAAAGACCGGCAAGGGCGTTCAAGGTCGTGCCGGCGGCACGACGGTAGCGCTCGGCAATGCGGCGATGCTTACCGATCTCGGCATCGATCCAGCGGTCCTTGTCGAGAAGACCGAAGTCCTGCGCGGCGACGGCAAGACGGTGATGTTCGTGGTGTTCGACGGTGCACTTGCCGGCCTCGTCGCCGTTGCCGACCGCATCAAGCCGACAACGGCAGCCGCCATCAAGGCACTGCACGATAGCGGTCTGAAGATCATCATGGCGACAGGCGACAACGAGCGCACAGCACGTGCGGTGGCAAAAAGCCTCGGCATAGACGAGGTCCGCGCCGATGTACTTCCGGAAGGCAAGAAGGCGCTGATCGACGAGTTGCGGGCCAAGGGCGCCATCATCGCCATGGCCGGCGACGGCGTCAACGACGCGCCGGCGCTCGCAGCCGCCGATGTCGGCATCGCCATGGGTACCGGCGCCGACGTCGCGATGGAAAGCGCCGGCATCACATTGGTGAAGGGCGACCTGAACGGCATCGTCAGGGCACGGCGGTTGGCGGAGGCGACGATGCGAAACATCCGGCAGAATCTTGGCTTCGCCTTCGGCTACAATGCGCTCGGCGTGCCGGTTGCGGCCGGCGTGCTCTACCCGATCTTCGGGCTGCTGCTTTCGCCGATGATCGCGGCGGCGGCGATGAGCCTCTCGTCCGTCTCGGTGATATCAAATGCGCTGAGACTGCGCTTTGCAAAACTATAGGAGATGGAGATGAATATCGGCGAAGCATCGGAACGATCCGGCCTGCCTTCGAAGACCATCCGCTACTACGAGGACATCGGCCTCATCCGCCCCGAAAGGGGCGGAAATGGCTATCGCGACTATGCCGCAACCGACGTCCACAAGCTGCGCTTCCTGCAGCGCTCGCGCGGTCTCGGCTTTTCCGTCGCGGAATGCCGACAATTGCTGGCGCTCTATGAGGACAAGGACCGGGCGAGCATCGACGTCAAGGATATCGCTGAGACCAAGCTTGCCGAGATCGACCGCAAGATCCGCGAACTGACGGAACTGCGCCGCACGCTCGAGCATCTCGTGCATGCCTGCCATGGCAACGACAGGCCGGACTGTCCGATCCTCGAAGAGCTTTCGGACGGCATCTGACCATTCCGGGAGAGCAGGCGTCGCGTTTCAGATGATCTGCATCAGGAAAGCTGAGGCATGTTCTGGTTGGCCGCCTGCGAGGATTGAGGCCGCTCGTCGGGGCTCTCGTCTTCGCTGTCGTCCAGCACGCCGTCATCCAACCGATGCTTGATCGCCAGCGCATAGATCACGTCGAGAATATTGCGGTCCTTCAGGTGAGAATCGGTCAGGGCGAGAAGCGAGGCTCGAACGATCTTCCTGCTGGTGGCCTTCGGACAACGCGCCTTGACGAAATCGTAGAGCGCCTGATCGGTCAGCCCTTCCATGGCGCCGTCCACGAGAGCTTCGTAGACCCGCTTCTTTTCCTTCATTCTTTCTATTCCCCTCCAAATCAGCGGCGCCATGATCTGTCATGTAATTGTCATAAACAATCGCGGATTTAAGGCGCGCGGCCGCTGAAGAGGGATATTTGAGATGATCCGGCGAGGGTTTTGGTCCCGCATGATTTTTTTACGCCGCCCGGGAATAAAATCCGCCGGATTTCCGTATACTCAATCATGGAACGCAAAGATCGCCCCTTTGATGTCATTGGACAGCTTGCAGCACTGCGGCGCTACGCTCGCTCACTGGTGCGCAATTCGGACGAGGCGGAGGATCTGGTGCATGATGCACTGGTGCGCGCCTTCGAGAAGCGAAAGAGCTTCCGCACCGGCGGCAACCTGCGCACCTGGCTGCTCTCCATCCTGCACAATGCCCATATCGATCGTATTCGCCAGAACCGATCGCTGACGCGCCGCCACGATGAGGCCGCTGTCGAAGCCGAGCAGTCGCTGCCGGCCGGCCAGGAACACGCCGTGCGCCTGCAGCAGGTGCGGGGCGCCTTCTTCGACCTGCCGGAGGAACAGCGCGAGGCGCTGCACCTCGTTGCGATCGAAGATCTTTCCTACCAGGAAGCCGCCCAGGCGCTTGGCATTCCTGTGGGGACGCTGATGTCGCGCATCTCCCGCGCCCGCGCTCAACTGCGCGAATTCGAGGAGAAGACGCCGCGGATTTCGCATCTGAGAATCATCGGAGGGAACGGCAATGAAAGCAGTTGATCCGATCATCGATGCCGATCTCGACGCCTATGTGGATGGCGAGCTGGATGTCGCCCGTCGCATCCAGGTTGAATCGTATCTTTCCGAGAATCCGGCGATTGCCGCCAATGTCATGGCCGACCTCAGCATGAAGGGCGAACTGCGTCTGGCGCTTGCCGGCGAAAGTGCCTTCGGCCGCCCTGAGACCCGCGATGCTGCCCGCCGGCTGGAACGTGGCCTTTCCTATGGCCGCATCTTCCATTCCATGCAGCGCGTTGCCGCTGTCGGTATTCTGATCGCTGCCGGCTGGGTGGCGCACAATTCCTTCGGCGCCTTCTCGGCGACCGAGGTGGTGGCATCCGTTCCGGCACCCGCCTATGTCGAGGATGCCGTCCGCGCCTATCAGACCGCGGCGCTCCGCCAATCGATGCCTCCACAGACGCCGACCACCTATAGCGCCGACGATATTCGCGCCGCCACCGCGATCGTGATGCCCGAATTGCCTAAGGATTGGAAGGCCGTTGACGTGCAGATCTTCCCGTCCGAATTCGGCCCCAGCGTCGAGATGGCGATCGAACAAGCAGATGGAAAGCAACTGTCGCTTTTTGCCGTCCGTCCTGGCGCCTTCGAGGTCAAGCCGGTCAGTCATCTTACGCTGGAAAAAGCAGAAGCAGCCTATTGGCAGATCGGCGAGGTCGCTTATGCGCTGATCGCAGACGATAGCGGTCTCAATCTCGACCAGGCGGCCGAACGGCTCGCCCGCTCGCTCTATTAATTCAAACCGAGGAGATCAGCATGAACCCGATCAATCCCCGCTATGGCGCCGTCGCCGGCTCGCAGGCCCTCTTCGACGAAGGCCTGCGGCAGCATATGCTGCGCGTTTACAACTATATGGCTCTCGGCCTCGTCATAACGGGCCTCGTCGCCTTTGTCGTCGGCTCGACGCCGGCATTCTACGTCCCGATCTTCGGCTCGCCGCTGAAGTGGGTGGTGATGCTTGCCCCGCTCGCCTTTGTATTTTTCTTCTCGTTCAAGATCCAGACGATGTCGTCCAGCACCGCTCAGATCACCTTCTGGGCCTTCTGCGCCGTGATGGGCCTGTCGCTCGCCTCCGTTTTCCTGGTTTTCACCGGGATGAGCATCGCGCGGACCTTCTTCATCACCGCGACGATGTTCGGTGCCACCAGCCTCTACGGCTATGCGACGAAGCGTGACCTCTCGCGCATGGGCTCGTTTCTGATGATGGGCCTCTTCGGCGTCATCATCGCCTCGGTCGTCAACATCTTCCTGGGTTCGAGCGCGCTGCAGTTTGCGGTCTCGGTGATCGGCATCGTCGTCTTCGTCAGTCTGACCGCTTACGACACGCAGAATATCAAGGAACAGTATTCGGAAAACTTTGATCAGGAATCGAACCAGAAGCTCGCCGTCTTCGGTGCGCTCTCGCTCTACCTAAACTTCGTCAACATCTTCCAGCTTCTGCTCAACTTCACCGGCGAGCGGGAATAGGACTGCGCTTCTGGGGGCAAAGGAAGCGCAGAGCGCCCGGTCTGCAATCTGTGACAGGATGGCAGATCGGGTGTTCACCTAAACGAGACGAGCCGGGTCAATGCCCGGCCGTTTTCGTTTAAAGCGCATCGCGTCAAATCGGAATCATACGACGCGCTTTAAGTCTTTGTTTTATGCATGTCGTTGTCCCAAAACCGCTGCACACTTTTGGGCGACATGCATTAGATGATACCCCAGGCGCGATAGCGGCCCCGGCCGGTAATTTCACG
This sequence comes from Rhizobium sp. LARHSG275, assembly GCF_052871115.1. Taxonomy (NCBI): domain Bacteria; kingdom Pseudomonadati; phylum Pseudomonadota; class Alphaproteobacteria; order Hyphomicrobiales; family Rhizobiaceae; genus Rhizobium; species Rhizobium sp. LARHSG275. The sequence continues at coordinate 277,270 of NZ_JBIXJN010000001.1, forward strand.
AATGCCGATCTCATTGACGAGGTTCAGCGCACCGCGCGGCGTGATGCGCAGATGACGGGCGATCATCGCCGCCGAGACCATCGGCCGCGACAGGATGAAATCGGCAAGCTCCGGCAAGCTGCTGTTCGAACGGCGGCCGCGGAAGCGCAGCTCCATCTGCGTACGTGCTAAGGACAAGCGGTCGATTTCCTTAAGGCCGGCCGCAGCGCCCAGATGCATCGCCTCCAGAAAGGCTTGCAGCCGCGTGGCCCGATCGCGCGCCCGACGACGCTCATGGCGCACCAGCTTCAGCCCGCCGTAAAAAGAAAACAGATGCGAGACGACCTTGCCGCGGGCGCGTAGATGGCTTGCGACCAGAAGGCCGCCGAGCCAGTGCTGACGCCGCAACGGCTCGATCCTTTCCCAGGCTTCGAAGAGGATGATGGCGCCGAGAACCGGCGGCAAGCTGTCGGTCAATGGCAGGACGCTCCGCCACTCCGCAAGCCGCTGTTCCTCGTCCCACTCGTCGTCACCGAGCAAGCCGAGGGGATCTTCGTTGCGCCTTGCCGGGGTAACGGCAGCCGTCTCGCTTGCCGGCGTTTTCCCTGTATGGATATCGAGCAGCTTCTGTGAGCGAGCAAGAAGCGCATCGATCTCCGCCATCTCGGCAGCGAGCGGCCCATCTTCATCCTCGCCCTCCTCGTCGATCTCGACCGGAGCTGCGGGGCTCTTCGCGTCCGGCACTTTCCCCTCCCCCTCCCCGCCGGTCGCAGTCAGGGTCGCAAGGCCCGAGACTCCGAGTGCCCAGGAGGGTTCGCCGGTCCAGATGCGCCGACGTGCCCGCAGTACGGAATGGGCGATCGTCAGTTCGTGGGTGGGAGCGCGGCTATCCATATGCGCATCATGCAAAACGAGATCCTCGACATGCACAAGTTCGCCGGCCACCCAGAGCGCGCCGGCGGCGTCGAAGAAATGGCTGCGTTCGGCAAATCCCCCGCCGACGGGCGAGCGTAACACGCGTTCGTCCAGCCGCGCCACCGCATCCTCCGCCGCGGCAATGGAGGGAAGCAGGGTTTGAAGCATTGCACCGTCAATATCGTAGCGCATTGTTAAGCTTTACAGTTTTTCACAAATGGAAGCAAAACGAACGTTTCCTTCCGCCATGTATGACATGGTTAACAGCGGTTTTCAACAAACTACGGGAAAGGAAGCCGTCAAGACGGCTGATCGACCGGCCGCATATGCTTCTAACCGTCGCAGCTGGCGCGAAACTTTTTCATAGCCGTTCATCCGGTTTTCCTCGCCGTCGGACCATTTGCCCGCATCAGCGCCATCAGCATCGGTCCGATCGAGAATTCGCCACGCTCCGCCCGCCGCGTCAGGTCACGCAGGTAACCGCCGGCGGAGTTGATATGTCCGCCCCTTTCCAGAATGCAGGCGATCACCGTGGCGGCGTTTTCCGGCCCCATGACATCGCAGGCCAGCTGATAGGCGCTGGGGCTGACGCCAAGCGTGGAACGGACGATGACGGCCGCGGCCATCAGATCTCGCCAGCTGCCAATGCCGCCGCCCGGTCCGTAAGCGATGATCTCCGGGCAGGCCTGCAGCACCATGGCAAGAGGAAAGGATTTTGGCGGCTCCCGCCACGGCTGCGGTTCTTCCTCCGGCTTTGCGCCCTGCTTCGTTTCGAAGCTTGGTTCAAGTTCAGATGGGGGGTTTGGGTTTGAATTATGTATGTGCCGACCGTTTTGGTTATCATTGGCGTCTGTTTTTTCTGTTTTCGACTTCGATTCCAGCGTCTTGACGATCAATTGCCGGAAAGCTTCGAGATCAGCCAGCAGGCTTTCCATCTCGGCAGCCGATGGGCGGCGCGGCAGGCTTGCGGAAAGCAGATTGAAATGCGTCTGCATCTCGATCCATTCGCCGGCAATTTCCTCCTCCAGCGCGATCTCGATGAGCTTGGCGATGTCACGCCGGCAAAGCGTCAGGCGCTCCCTCAGGCGCTTCCATTCGAGTTTGTCGGCCATCACTTGAGCAGCCTGCGCCTCGATCTCGCGAGCGCGCACCAGGAGCGGCGCCAGGCTGAAACCAAAGGCCTCACCAAGCCCGCCCTCGCCGTTACGGCGGGCAAAACGTTTCCCGTTCGGGCTATCTCGCCGGATGATCAGACCGGCTTCCACCAGCATTGCCAGGTTCCGCCGCAGCGTCGTGCCGGCCATGCCATGCGTGCGCAGCGACAGCTGGTCATTCGATGGGAAGACGACGAAACCGTTGGCCTCGGCAATCTCGTTCTTCGGGTAGAAGGTCAACAGCGCGTTGAGAACGGCCAAGGCACGGTCCGATACGCCGACCATGTCCTTTGCTTCGCAGAGAGCACGAAATATCTTCCACTTGTCGACCGATGCGTCCGGATCGACCTTGCTGGCGCTTTCCTGGCTTGCCAGCATGCCAAGCGTCATCGATCGCCGCCCGAAGGGCGTCGATACATATTGAGACTCCATGTCCCTCACCTTTTCTCAAGGCAAAAGAAACCTACCACCCAAAAGGATGCCGAAGACGCTTGACAGTGATTCGAGGAAGTGCGATTCTCAGATTGTCCAGATATGAGAAAGGCTTCCGCGACGGCAACGTTCGGAGGCTTTTTTCTTTTGCGGCCTACTCTCCTGCTTGCAACTTGCCGGCCCGATAGGCTTCGTAAAGCTCATCGAGACGGCGTGAAATGTAAGCGCCGAAATCCGGCGCATCGCCGGTCTTCAACGCGATCGTGAAGGAATTGCCGGCGCTCTTGATTCGGCCGGCAATCTTGCCGCCGCTCTTCGGCTTCCAGTCATATTCCGTGGTTTCGGGCTTTGCCTCTTTCTTGGCGAGCTCGGCAACCAAGAGCTCGAAACGGCGGTCGCTCTCTTCCGCCATGAAACCTCCCGAGGCAATAAGCTTCGCAAGCCGGGCGGCCGTCATCCCATTCCAGTCCTGGGCAAGCGCCATCCACCGGCGTCGCCCGATACCAGGCGCGGCTCCGACCGACCTGACGATCTCGGCGGGAATAGCTTTTGCAACAGATATCAGCTTCGATAACTCCGTCTTGTCCGTCGACAGCGCTTTCATGATGACCGGGCGCTCAAAACCCTTCAGCTCGAGATTGAGGGCAAAGACCGCGCGCTCGATATAGGAAAGGTTGCGGCGCGCCGAATTCTCGATGCCCTGCGCGATGACGACATCGGTATCGTCGAGCTTACGGACGATCGCCTGCACCTTGAGGCCGAGCAGCTTAACCGCCTGCAGGCGGCGATGGCCGTAGGCGATCTGGTAGCGGTCCTCATTATTGGGATGGCGGCGAACGAGGATCGGCACTTCCTGGCCGTTCTCGGCAATCGACTGCACCAACTCATCCTCAATATCGAGGGGCTGGTCGGCAAGACGATCGCGGACGAAGGAGGAATCGATCAGATCAGGGTCGAGCTCGACGATGCGCTCACCGGAGAGCAAAGCCTCCTGCATCGCCCTGCTCTCTTCCTCCATGCGGCCAAGGGTCAGCGCCATCGTCCGAACCGGCCCGGCCGATCCGCGCGAGGATGGTTCCTCGTAGTTGGCCGCGGCCAACTCCTGCGCTGTATCGTCGAAAAGACCTTTCAGGCGATCGCGTCTGCTCATGCTCGACCCCAGGCTTTGTGAATACCGGCGAGAACCTCGCTGTTGGCGGCATTGACCGATTCCAGCGCCCGGTCATAGGTCGAGCGGCGCACCTGCCCCTTCTCGATCTCGTAGAGCGTCTGCTTGGTCAAGCCGACATCGGCGATCGCCGTCGATTTGAGAATGGTCGCCGTCAACACGTCGTCACTGAAAAGACTGCGCAGCAGCGCAACGATCTGCGACTGCGGCGCATCGAAGGGTTCGTGACGAGTGACAACATATTTGATGAAATCATGCTGCAGGTCGCCGCCGGCCTTGCGCACGACGGAAAGCAGATCCGAAGTCATCAGCAGGAACTGCGACATGGAAGCGACGTCGACCATCTGCGGATGGATGGTGATGAGCAGCGATGTTGCGGCGCAGACGGCGCCAAGCGTGAGGTAACCGAGCTGCGGCGGGCAGTCGATCACCACGATGTCGTAATCGGCCTCGACCTCGGCAATGGCGACGCCGACACGGCGGAAGAACAGCTCGCCGGGCCGCTGCCGGTCGTTCAGTGCCCGTGGCGTCTCATGCTCGAACTCCATCAGTTCGAGATTGCCCGGCACCAGATCCAGCCCGTCGAAATAGGTCTTGCGGACGATCTCCTTCAGCGGCTTGCGGCCCTCATCATAGCGAATTGCGCCATAGAGCGTATCGCCTTCGGAAAGATCGAATTCGGGCTGAACGCCCAGCATGGAAGAGAGCGAAGCTTGCGGATCGAGATCGATGGCAAGCACCCGGTAACCCGCCAGCGCCAGATACTGAGCCAGATAGAGCGTCGTCGTAGTTTTGGCCGAGCCACCCTTGAAATTGGTGACGGCAACCGTCTGCAGCTTTTCGCCAGGGCGGCGCCAAGGCTGATAGGAAAGCGCATCCTTCGGCTTGAGCTTGGCCATATATTGGCGCAATTCGTTGATCTGGCCGAGCGTGTAGGAACGCCGGCCATTCTGGGCAAGATCCGGCTGCGGTCCCTTGCCATCCAGCGAAAGCTGGCGAAGATAGCCGTCCGAGACGCCGATCATCTGGGCCGCCTCGCCGGAGGAGAATGTTCGTAGCGTCTTTTGCGAGAGCGGCGGAAACAGCTTGTCGCGGAGGAGCTTCAGTTGCCGCGAAAGCTGGTTCGCATGCCGCTCGATCCGTACATCTGTCGTCGATACGCTAATGTTGTCCAAAACACCCAATCCTTTTCGATGCGCTTTTCTTTCAACATAGCGTCAAAAAGCGTATCGAAAGTGACACGATTCGGGATTTGCAGCAACAACAGCGCTCGGATGCCACCCACAGGGCCGGTTGGCCGCGGCCAACTCCCGTTCTGCCCTTGCGACCACGAGGTTTTTTCGGCAAGACCGCCAGGACTCAACGGGGAGTATCCGCTTGAAGCATATCAATATCATCGGCATCGGCACGGGCAACCCGGAGCATCTCACCATACAGGCGATCAACGCGATGAACGCCGCCGATGTGGTTTTCCTGCCGGTCAAGGGCGCCGCCAAGGAAGAGCTCGCCGAGATCCGGCGGGATATCTGCGAACGCTATATCACGCGGCCGGCTGGCAGGATTTCAGAATTCGCGGTGCCGCAAAGGCAGACGGCAGACAAGACCTATGTGCAGAGCGTCGATACCTGGCACGGCGAGATCGCCCGCATCTATGCAGAACTGATCTCCAGTCTCCCGGATGATGACAACGGCGCCTTTCTGGTCTGGGGCGATCCCAGTCTCTACGACAGCACGATCCGCATCATCGAACGCGTGCGGCGGGAAGGCAGCCTGGATTTCGATTACAGCGTCATTCCCGGCATCACCAGCATTCAGGCGCTGGCGGCCAGCCACAGGATCCCGGTCAACCTCGTTGGCAAACCGATCGAGATCACCACAGGGCGCAGGCTGGCGCAGGACGGGCTTCTGGCCGACAGCACCATCGTCATGCTCGACGGCGAACAGGCTTTTGCCAAGATCGACGATCCCGATGCCGAGATCTTCTGGGGGGCCTATCTCGGCACCAAGGATGAGATCGTCAGAGCAGGGCGACTTGGCGACATCGCCAGCGATATTCTGACGCTCAGGGCCGAGGCCAGGCAACGGCACGGATGGATCATGGACATCTATCTCCTGCGCAAGGGACGGGATTTCGAGGAATAGCGGTTCGAGCCTTGCCATCAGCTTTGCCGGGTTGGCCGCGATCATGTAAGAAATGATCAGAGGATCGAGAATGAGCATCAAGGCCGCAAAGAAGAGCGACAGGACAGGCGAGGCGGATCTGCACGGTCGCCCGGCGGCCGAGATACGTAGGCGCGGCGCCTGCCCCGCCCTTGCCGCCCCCATGCCGACCGGCGACGGTTTGCTGGTCCGGCTGCGGCCGGCCGGTGGCGCGTTGACGCTGTCGCAATTCGCAAGCCTTGCTCGCTCGGCCGCGGCCCATGGAAACGGCATCCTGGAAATCACCGCGCGCGGCAATCTGCAGATTCGCGGGCTGCGCGCCGAGACCGTCGGGCAGCTCGCTGCCGATATCGATGCCGCCGGGATCACCGTGTCGGACGGGCCGGCGATCGAGACATCGCCGCTGCACGGCATCGACCCGGAAGAGACAAGCGATCCAGCCGCGATGGAAATCGCCTTGCGCAGCAAACTTCACGATCTGCTTGCCTCGCCGCGGCTCGCGCCGAAGCTCTCGCTTGTCGTCGACGGTGGTGGAACCTTCGGCTTGTCAGCACTGTCCGCCGATATTCGTGTCGTCGCTCAATCCCACACAGATTGGCTTGTCGCGATCAATGGCGACGGCGAAACTGCAACGCCGATCGCGATCGGCCCTGCGGAGGCGGCGATAGCGGCCGTCGGCGAAATTCTCGGCCTCTTGGCAGGCCTCGCGAAGGGCAGGCGGGCGAGAGATATCGATCCGGCGCTTCTGCAGGCGCGTTTTCCCGCGATGGATGGTATGCACTTCGTTCCGTCCCGCGCGGCAGGGATACCGCTTGCCGGCTTACACCGGCTTGACGACGGCAAAACCGTACTCGGCGTCAGGCCGGAATTCGGCCAGATGAAAGCGTCCGATCTGATCGCTTTGCTTGACCTGGCAAGGGCCCGTGGCGCAACCGCCATCCGGCTTGCGCCCGGTCGTGGTTTCTTCCTCATCGGGCTTTCCGCCGATACAGTGCCGGCGATGCAGATCGCCGCAGCTGGACATGGCTTCAGCACCCAGCCCGGAGAGAACAGTGAGCATATCGTCACCTGCGCCGGCGCCGGCGCCTGCGGTTCCGCCTTCTACCAGACAAGAGCTCTGGCGCGCCACCTCATTGCCGCAGCACCTGCCCTTTTCGACAATTCGCTGACGCTGCATCTGTCCGGCTGCGCCAAGGGCTGCGCTCATGCGCGGCCGGCGCTGACCCTGACCGGCTCGGCGGAAGGTTATGGCCTCATCCTCAATGGGCTTGCCGCGGATCTGCCGGACGAACGGATCGCTGGCGGTCGGATCGATTTCGCTATAGAGAGGCTCGCCCGGGCCATCGAAGACAACAAAGACGCTGGCGAATCGACCGCCGCCTGCCTTACACGGCTTGGCGCAACCGGCGTTTCGAAGGCGCTGCGACAGGAATAGGAATGCCAGACTACGATTATATCCGCAGCGGCGATGCGATCTACGAGCGTTCCTTTGCGATCATCCGTGCCGAGGCCGATCTTTCGCGTTTCACCGACGATCAAGCCGAAATCGCCGTGCGCATGATCCATGCCTGCGGGCTGGTCGAGGCGGCGGAGCATTTCCTGTTCTCCGCCGATTTCGTCAGCGCGGCGCGCGACGCGCTGAAGGGTGGCGCGCCGATCTTCTGCGACGCGGAAATGGTATCTCAGGGTGTGACCCGGGCGCGGCTGCCAGCGCTGAACGAGGTGATCTGTACGCTGCGCGATCCCGCGACACCGGATATTGCGCGCGAGACCGGCAATACGCGCTCGGCCGCCGCCATGCATCTCTGGCTCGATCGGCTCGGCGGCAGCGTTGTCGCGATCGGCAATGCACCGACAGCGCTCTTCCATCTGCTCGAACTCCTGCGCGACGGCGCCCCGAAACCCGCGGCGATCCTCGGCATGCCTGTGGGCTTCGTCGGCGCGGCGGAATCGAAGGATGCATTGGCGGAAAATTCCTACGGCGTACCCTTTGCCATCGTCCGCGGCCGGCTCGGCGGCAGCGCCATGACGGCAGCCGCCATCAATGCATTGGCGAGGCAGGGCCTATGACGACAAGCGGCCGTCTCATCGGCGTCGGCACGGGTCCCGGCGATCCGGAGCTCCTGACCATCAAGGCCGTCCGCGCCATCGAAGGTGCCGATGTGATTGCCTATTTCGCCAAACAGGGCAGGGGCGGCAACGGCAAGGCGATCGTCGAGCCGCTGCTGAAATCCGGGGTGACGCTGCTGCCGCTCTACTATCCGGTGACGACCGAGATCGACAAGAATGAGGAACGTTATCAAAGGTTGATCACCCAATTCTACGATCTGTCTGCCAAAGCTGTCGCCGGGCATCTCGATGCCGGGCTGACCGTCGCCGTTCTGAGCGAAGGCGATCCGCTCTTCTATGGGTCCTACATGCATCTGCATGTCCGGCTTTCCACACGCTACCCGACGGAAGTGATCCCGGGTATCAGCGCCATGTCGGGCTGCTGGTCGCTGGCCGGCATGCCGATCGTTCAGGGCGACGACGTGCTTTCCGTACTGCCCGGTACGATGGCCGAGGCCGAGCTGACGCGCCGTCTTGCCGATACGCAAGCCGCCGTCATCATGAAGGTCGGCCGTAATCTGCCGAAGATCCGTCGGGCGCTGGCGGCGGCCGGCCGGCTTGCGGAAGCCGTCTATGTCGAGCGCGGCACCATGGCGAATGCGGCGATGGAAAAGCTTGCCGACAGAACCGACGGCGATGCACCGTATTTTTCGCTCGTGCTGGTGCCGGGCTGGGAGGGCAGCCGATGAGCGGCAGGCTTTTCGTGATCGGCACCGGTCCCGGCAACCCCGAGCAGATGACGCCGGAAGCGCTGGCCGCTGTCGATGCGGCGACGGATTTCTTCGGCTACGGCCCCTATCTCGACAGGCTGCAGCTCCGCCACGATCAGCTGCGGCATGCCTCGGACAATCGCGAGGAGCTCGAAAGGGCAGGGGCCGCACTCGCCATGGCAGCCGATGGCGCCAAGGTCTGCGTCGTCTCCGGCGGCGACCCCGGCGTCTTCGCCATGGCTGCCGCGGTCTGCGAAGCGATCGAGAACGGGCCGGCGGCGTGGCGCGCGGTCGATCTCACCATCCTGCCCGGCATCACGGCGATGCTGGCGGTGGCAGCAAGAGCCGGAGCACCGCTTGGCCACGACTTTTGCGCCATCTCGCTGTCTGACAATCTAAAGCCTTGGAATATAATAGAAAATCGTCTTGTATTGGCGGCAAAGGCAGGCTTTGTCATCGCGCTCTATAATCCGATCAGCCGGGCACGGCCCTGGCAACTCGGCGAAGCCTTCAAGCTGTTGCGCGACCATCTGCCTGCCGCAACGCCGGTTATCTTCGGGCGGGCGGCCGGGCGCCCGGACGAACGTATCGCCGTCCAGCAGCTGTCGCAGGCAGATGCGTCGATTGCCGACATGGCGACCTGCATCATCATCGGCTCCGCCGAAACACGCATCGTCACACGGCCAGGCCGGCTGGACCTCGTCTATACACCGCGTTTCATGGCGGGGGGAAACAGGTGATCGATCACCGCCAGCGCCGCCTCGACAGTGTCGACCGCCTTGACGATCGGGGCCGGCGCGCGCGCGACCATCATCACCTCGATACCGAGCAGGCGGGCGGCCCCGATCTTCGCATAGGTGGCGGCACCACCGCTATTCTTGGCGACGATGACGTCTATGTCGTGCTGCCTCAGAAGATCGCATTCGCCTTCCAGCGTGAACGGACCCCGAGCGAGGACATAGTCGACATTATCAAGCGCAAGCGGCGGTTCGACGGGATCGACGCTGCGGACGAGGTAATGATGTTGCGGTCCGGCTTCCGCATGATGGGCGCCCTGCCGGCCCGTCGCCAGGAAGACATGGCGGGGGGAGGGGCCGAGCGCTTGGATGGCAGCCGGAATGCTCTGCACGTCCCGCCAGCGATCGCCGGCCACGCTTTGCCATTCAGGACGGCGCAGAGTGATCGCGGCAATGCCGGTGGTTTCGGCCGCAAAGGCGGCATTGGCCGAAATGCGCTCGGCGAAGGGGTGCGTGGCGTCGATCAGCAGGTCATATCCGCCGGCCTTGAGGAAATCGGCAAGTGCGGCAGCGCCGCCGAAACCGCCGATGCGAACGGAAACAGGCTGCGTGGCCGGTTTTTCGGTGCGGCCGGCAAGCGACAGCAGAACATCGTAATCGTCACGCGCCGCCAGCGCCTCGGCCAGCAGCCGCGCCTCGCTGGTGCCGCCGAGGATCAAGATGCGGGGTCTTCCCATGTCTGATGTCGCTCCTCCGTCCGGCCAGCGCTGGCTGACTATTATCGGCATCGGCGAAGATGGTCCAGAAGGGCTGGGTGAGGAGGCGAAGAGGCTGATTGCGACAGCACTTGCCGTCTTCGGCGGCGCGCGGCACCACGCACTTGCTGCGCCGCTGATCACAGGCGAAAGACTATCCTGGCAGAGCCCGTTCGAGCGCTCGGTCGAAGCCGTCGTTAAGAGGCGCGGCACGCCTGTTGTCGTGCTCGCCTCCGGCGATCCCTTTCTCTATGGCGTCGGCGCAACGCTCTCCCGCCATGTGGCGGCGGAAGAGATGCGCACCATCTCGGCGCCCTCGGCCTTCAGCCTTGCCGCATCCCGCCTTGGCTGGCCGCTGCAGGAGGTCGCAACGATCTCGCTGCATGGGCGGCCGATCGATCTGATCCGGCCGCAGCTGCACCGCGGACGGCGCATCCTCGCGCTGACTTCGGACGAGAAGGGGCCTGGCGATCTGGCTGCGCTGCTGACTGCCGCTGGCTTCGGTCAGTCGCGACTTACAGTGCTCGAGGCGCTTGGCGGCGCTCGGGAACGGCAAAGAAGTGTGGCGGCGGCGGATTTCGACCTCCTGGACATCGATCCCCTGAATGTCTGCGCACTTGATATCGCAGCAGGGGAGGGGGCACGCATTCTGCCCTTTACCGCCGGGCTCGAGGACGAGCTGTTCGAGCATGATGGGCAGATCACCAAACGCGAAATCCGGGCGATGACGCTTTCCGCACTCGCGCCGCGTCACGGCGAACTGCTCTGGGATATCGGCGCGGGCTCGGGATCGATCGGCATCGAATGGATGCTCGCCGATCCCAGCCTCAAGGCAATCGCCGTCGAACAATCGCCGGAGCGGGCCGCACGTGTCGCCCGCAACGCAGCCGCCTTCGGCGTGCCGCATCTTGCTGTCGTCGAAGGTGCGGCACCCCTCGCGCTGAAAGACCTGCCGGAGCCGGATGTGATCTTCCTCGGCGGCGGCGGTAGCGAGCCGGGTGTTTTCGATACCGCGATTGCGGCGTTGAAGCGGGGAGGGCGGCTCGTTGCCAATGCCGTGACGCTGGAAATGGAAGCGGTGCTGCTTGCCGAACATGCAAAACGCAGCGGCTTCCTCACGCGGATCGAAATATCGCGCGCCCAGCCTGTCGGCGGCATGAGCGGCTGGCGGCCGGCGATGCCGGTGACGCAGTGGCGCTGGACGAAAGGATAACGAGATGACGGTGCATTTCATCGGCGCGGGACCAGGTGCTGCAGATCTGATCACGGTGCGTGGCCGCGATCTCATCGCCCGATGCCCGGTCTGCCTTTATGCCGGCTCGATCGTCTCGCCCGAACTGCTGCAATATTGCCCGCCGGACGCACGCATCGTCGATACGGCGCCGATGTCGCTCGATGAGATCGAGGCGGAATATCTTCGCGCTGCCGCGGCCGGCCAGGATGTCGCCCGGCTGCATTCCGGCGATCTCTCCGTCTGGAGTGCGGTCGCCGAGCAGGTGCGCCGGCTGCAAAAACACGGCGTCGACTATACGATGACGCCAGGCGTTCCGGCCTTTGCCGCCGCAGCCTCGGCGCTCGGCCGAGAGCTGACGATCCCGGCCGTGGCCCAAAGCCTGGTGCTGACCCGCGTTTCCGGCCGCGCGTCACCGATGCCGAACGACGAGACACTGGCGAAGTTCGGCGCGACGGGCGCCACGCTGGCGATCCATCTGGCCATCCACGCGCTGAAGCAAGTGGTCGAAGAGTTGACGCCGCTCTACGGCGTCGACTGCTCTGTCGCGATCGTCGTCAAGGCCTCTTGGCCGGACGAGCGGATCCTGCGCGGCACGCTTGCCGATATCGAGGCAAAGGTTGCCGCCGAACCGATCGAACGCACGGCGATCATCTTCGTCGGCCCCTCGCTCGCGGCCGAGGATTTCCGCGAAAGCTCACTCTATGATCCGGCCTATCAACGCCGGTTCAGAGGCAGGGAATAACGTCAGGCGATTGGCCGCGCCAGCGCGGCCAATCGTGACAAATCGTCCCCGCCCGGTCCCGACGCCGATGGCGCTATCAGGCGACGTTTCGCGCAGGTCTCAAACCCGCGCGCGGAGGTAATCCATGCTGGCACGAAGCGCACCGGCCGGGTCCTTGTCCGCATGAACTTCCGCGGCAAAGGGTTCAAAGGAGAACGGACCCTGATAGCCCGCCTGCAGCAGCGCCCTGATCTGCCCGGCATTGTCGAGCCGGTCGTCGTCGCCCACGAGCACGCGATGGGAATCGCGCATGTCGCCAACGGAAACGGAAGGATCGCTGACCCCGGAAATGTGGACGAGGCCGGCCAGCTCAGGGAAAATCGCCGCTTCGCCGGCAAGGTGATGGTGGAAGGTGTCGTGGACAAGCCTGAAGGTCGATTCCGCACCGAGCTCCCTGATTGCCTCGGCCGCCTCGGTCTTCGAGCGCAGTGAGCAGATCTCGAAACCGAGCGGCTCGACGAGACCGATAATACCGGCTTCCTCCAGCATCGGCTTCAGCGCGGCCAGAGCCTGGCGCAGACTGGCCTGCCGTTCGCCATCGGCGCAGCCGGTGCCGTCGTTCTTCGGAACGAGGACGAGCGCCTTGGCGCCGGATGCGCCGGCATAATCGATCAGTTCCCGCGCTTCGGCGGCTCTTGTCGCGTTCCATTCATTGAAGCGCTGCAGGGCATTGATCGAGATGATCGTCAGGCCGTGCTCGGCGGCGGCCTCCTTGATCACCTCGGGTTTGGTGCCGTCGAGGATGGCGTTGCCGGAAAGATCATTGCGGATCTCGACGGCATCGATGCCGAGCGATCGGGCCAGCGCGAAGAAATCGCCGATGGCCAGCGACGGCGCGGCCATATGGTTGAGCGCAAAACGGATCGACGTCATGATCGGTATCTCCTCCTGATCTCCGCGTCAGGGCGGAGCAGTCCTCGTGAATGGGTCGGCGAATCTCTATCGGAATTCGCGTCGCAATCCATCCGTCATCGCCGGCGTCCGCTTTCATTGCTGAGAGAATTTCGAACGAAATGATGGAATTCCATCATTGCTTAGATGTTCTCCGAAATATGAATTTCGAAAGGCAGGAAGAGTTGCCCGGGAACAGCCGTTTCACCGTTTTCGATGGCGCCCACCATCAGCACCATCAACTCCTTACAGAGAGCGGGCAGGGGGGTGCCGATCGCCATAGCGACGATATCGTCGGCAAGACCGGCTTTGCTGTCGGGCGTCAATTCGTTGACCACGAGGACGATCTTGCCGCCGACGCCTTCTTCGCGGAATGCCGAAATTGCTCCCTCCATGCCGCCGCCGCAGACATAGAGGCCGACGAGATCGGGATGTTTTTGCAGCAGTGTCAACGTCGCTTCGTGGGTGATCTCGGCGGTCTCGAGATTGATCAGCGTGTCGACGACATCGAAATCAGGCGCATTCTCGCGAAAATAGGAGCGGAAGCCGATTTCCCGCAGCTCATGGCCATGAAAGCGGTGACTGCCGACGAAACAGGCGACCTTGCCGGGCTTGTGCGCCGTGCGCGCAATCGTCCAGGCGGCGGTGCGCCCGACCTTGCGGTTGTTGACGCCGACATAGGCGTCGCGCACGCCCGTGGCGAGGTCGGAGAGCAGCGAGAACACCGGAATGCCGCGCTCCTTCAACTCCTCGACCGCCGTCGTCACCGCCGGATAATCCGGGCCAACGAGGGCAACGGCCTGGTTGCGGGCTCCGAGCGCCTTGATCTTTTCGACGATCGCAGCCGGCGTCGCGGCTGACGGAAAATCGATCTGCGTCTGGATGCGCGCAGACGTCAACGCGCGCGCTGCGGTTTCGATCTCACGCACGAAACTCTGGTAGAAGGGCTGCATCGGCTTCTGCAGCAGGAAGGCGAGCCTGTATTGCGGCAGATCCTCGAAGACGCGCTGCTTGATCAGGCCGACGGCGTGATAGCCGATCGACTGCGCTGCATCATAGACCCGTCGCGCCGTTTCCTCACGCACCCGGTGGCGCGCGTTGAGAACGCGGTCGACGGTGGCGACACTGACGCCGGAGGCGCGGGCGAGATCGGAGATGGTGGGACGGCGCATCGGCGTTCCTGATGGATTCAATCATGAATGCAAGCCATTCATGATGGCTTTTGATAGATTATATCAAGCCTGCATTGAGCGCTGTCCAAAGTCAACCTATTCTCCAGACAAGGGCATAACGGGAGGCGGATCATGGCGACCCAGACGAAGAAACGTGACTACGACCTTCTCGGCGAAAGCGGCCGCACCGCCATCGAGACGGGGCTGGCGGCAGCCGAATGGTATCACACCGACATTCCGCGCAAGGAGATGAAGGCGCTGATGCAGCGCTCCGATGCGCCGGCGATCCGCGACACGATCATCTGGCTCGGCGCCATGGCAATCTTTGCCGGGCTCGGCATCTGTTTCTGGGGCTCGTGGGTGGCCGTGTCCTTCTTCCTCGCCTATGGCGTGCTCTACGGCTCGGCCACCGACAGCCGCTGGCACGAATGCGGTCACGGCACCGCCTTCAAGACGCGCTGGATGAACGATGTCGTCTATCAGATCGCCTGCTTCATGATCATGCGCAACCCGGTGACATGGCGCTGGAGCCATGCGCGCCATCATACCGATACGGTGATCGTCGGCCGCGATCCCGAGATCGCGGTGATGCGGCCGCCGGATCTCTTCCGGGTGGTGCTTAATTTCTTCGGCATCCTCGATGCCTGGCACGCGATCGTCGACATGCTGCGCAATGCCTTCGGCGGCGTCAGCGCGGCGGAAAAGACCTTCATTCCCGAGATGGAGCAGCCGAAGGCGATCCGCATTGCCCGCATCTGGCTGGCGATCTATCTCGCCACGATCGCAACCGCAATCGCCATGGGCTCGATCCTGCCGCTGGTGCTAGTCGGCCTGCCGCGCCTCTACGGCGCCTGGCACCATGTGCTGACCGGGCTGCTGCAGCATGGCGGCCTTGCCGACAATGTGACCGACCATCGGCTGAACAGCCGCACGGTCTATATGAACCCGATCAGCCGCTTCATCTACTGGAACATGAACTACCACGTCGAGCATCACATGTTCCCGATGGTGCCTTACCACGCGCTGCCGAAGCTGCACGCGATGATCAAGCACGACCTGCCGGCGCCGAACCCATCGATCTGGTCCGGCTATCGCGAGATGATCCCGGCCTTCCTGCGCCAACTGCGCAACGAGGATTATTTCCTGAAGCGCGACCTGCCGGCCACCGCGCGGCCCTATCGCGAGGAATTCCACAACGAGCTGGCCCCGGCCGCGCAATAACAACAATCGAGGGAGGACAAGATGAGCGGAAATTGGATCCAGGTTTGCGACAAGGACGAGATCGACGAAGAGGATGTCATCCGCTTCGATCACGACGGGCGCACCTTCGCGGTCTATCGCAGCCCGGACGACGAATTCTTCGCAACCGACGGGCTCTGCACGCATGAACATATCCATCTCGCCGACGGGCTTGTCATGGATGAGATCATCGAATGTCCAAAGCATAACGGCCGCTTCAACTACAAGACGGGCGAAGCCAAGGGTGCGCCGGTTTGCGTCAATCTCAAGACCTATCCGGTCAAGATCGAAGACGGCGCCGTCTTCATCTCGCTCTGATGGAGGCCGGCATGGCTCATTTTGTCATCCTGGGCGCCGGCGAATGCGGTGCGCGCGCCGCCTTCGCCTTGCGGGAAAAGGGCTTTGCCGGCGAGATAACGCTGGTTGGTGCCGAGCCCCTTCATCCTTACGAGCGGCCGCCGCTTTCGAAGGCCGGCTCCGCCGATGCGAGCGATCCGAAATTCATCGTCGCGGCGGAAAAATATATCGAAAACGGCATCCGGCTGCTCACCGGCGTGGAGGCCAGGGATTTCGATCCCGCATCCAGGACCGTCACGCTTTCGGACGGGACGGCGCTCTCCTACGACAAGCTTCTGCTTGCGACGGGTGCCGCCGCGCGTTCGTTCCCCGGGGCGCCGCATGGCAGCCGGCATATTCGCTCGCTGAGGACGCATCACGATGCTGCGGCCCTGCGCGAAGCAATGAAGCCGGGCCGGCATATCGCCATCATCGGTGGCGGGTTCATCGGACTGGAGCTTGCGGCGACGGCGCGGCTGCTCGGCGCCGAGATCACCGTCATCGAGGGGCTGGAACGCGTGCTGAAGCGTGGCGTGCCGGAGGAGATCGCTCATCTGCTCACCGAACGCCATCGCGCTGAAGGCGTCGATATCCGCTGCGGCGTCTCCATCGAGGCGCTGACTGAGGAAAACGGCAAAGCCCTGATCCGATTGTCGACCGGCGAGGTGATCGAGGCCGATCTCGTGCTCGTCGGCATCGGCGCACGGCCGAATATCGAGATCGCCGAAAGAGCGGGCCTCGCAATCGACAATGGCATTGCCGTCGACACTTATCTCCAGACCTCCGCAGCTGATGTCTTTGCGGCCGGCGACTGCTGCTCCTTTCCGCTGCCGATCTATGGCGGCCGGCGGGTGCGGCTGGAATCCTGGCGCAATGCCCAGGAGCAGGGCACATTGGCCGCGGCCAACATGCTCGGCCGTAACGAAGCCGTTTCATCAGTGCCGTGGTTCTGGTCGGATCAATACGACATGACGCTGCAGATATCAGGCCTTGCCGAAGGGGCTGTCGCGCATCAGCGCCGCGATCTCGGCGCAGGCGCCTTCATTCTTTTCCATCTCGACACCGATGGACGATTGATTGCCGCAAGCGGCATCGGATCGGGCAATGCGGTGGCGCGCGACATCAGGCTCGCCGAAATGCTGATCGCAGCACGCGCCCATCCGAACCCGGCGGCACTCGCAGCCAGCGACATCAAGCTGAAATCCCTGCTGGCCGCCTGAGCTCTCCGATATTTTCAAAAGGAATAAATGATGAAGAAACATAAACGCGCGACCGTCGCCGATCTGCTTGCGGAAAAAGGCAAGCGCCAGCTCACCATGCTGCGCGTCACCTCGCTGGAGGAAGCGGACGCCGCCGAAAAAGCGGGGATCGACATCGTCTCGGTGCCGCCCTCGCTGCTCGGGCCGGTCTTTCGCGAGATCGCCCCCACTCCCTTTGCCATTCCGGGGCTCGAATATGGCGACCATGTCTCAGCCGAGGACTATCTGCGTGCGGCCTTCGCGGCGCTGAAGGCAGGAGGTGATGCGGTCTATTGTGCCGCAAGCCTGCAGACGATCCGGCGCATGCGCGATGAAGGAATCCCGGTCTGCGGCCATCTCGGATTGATCCCTTCAAAAGCGACCTGGACCGGCGGCTTCCGTGCCGTCGGCAAGACGGCGGCGAGTGCGGCCGAAATCTGGCGGCAGACCAAGGCCCTGGAAGAGGCCGGCGCCTTCGCCGCCGAAATCGAAGTCGTCCCGGGGGATATCGCTGCCGCCATCAGCAGCAACACCTCGATGCTGATGATCTCTATGGGGGCGGGCAGCGGCTGCGACGCCCAATATCTCTTCGCCAACGACGTGCTCGGCGCCAATCGCGACCACACTCCGCGCCACGCCAAGATCTATCGCGACTTTGCCGCCGAACACGATCGGCTGCAGCGCGAGCGCATCGCCGCCTTCACCGAATTTGCCGAGGATGTCAGGACCGGCGCCTATCCGGAAAAGCGCCATCTCGTCGGTATCGACGACGCGGAACTGGAAATCTTCCTGCAGCGGCTGAAAAGCGAGACGGGCAATAGTTGAGGGTGGCTTGCTCGACGCTTCCCCTTCTCCCCAGCGGGGAGAAGATGCCCGCCAGGGCAGATGAGGGGCGAGCGACGATAGGAGCGAGGCACTGAGCGTCAGCGAAGGGCAATCAACGCCGTGCCGCGTAGCCCCCTTCCGCCTGCCGGCACCTTCTCCCCGCTGGGGAGAAGGGGAAAGCCACCATTGGCTTCTGTGCCTGCCTGTGTCAGGAATTATCCGTTCGATTCATTCGGAACGGAGTATTCGGTCCCCTGTGACGATCGGCTTTGCGCATGCGGAATTGATTGCGGTGCTCGTCGCGGTGACGGGGGACGAACCGCGCGTCATGACCATCCGCTCCGGCAACGCGCTGCCATCAGGCCCTTTCGAGATGGGGCATCGCACCCTGCAATCGGGCCTGCGCGAATGGGTGCAGGAGCAGACGGAACATCCCGTCGGCTATCTCGAACAGCTCTATACCTTCGCCGACCGCGACCGGAACAACGACATCCCAGGCGGGCGGACGATCTCGATCAGCTATCTCGGCCTCGTCAACGAGCAGTCGGGTGCCGGCCGGCCGGGATGGCATGGCTGGTACGAATATTTCCCCTGGGAAGACCATCGGCAGGGACGGCCGGCCGTGCTTGACGAGATCATGGCGCGTCTGGGGAGCTGGGCCGATGCCGATCCGGCAAGACGCGACCATCGCCATCGCCGGGCGGATTTCACCTTCGGCCTCGACGGCGGCGGCTGGAACGAAGATTTGGCCCTGCAGCGCTACGAACTGCTTTACGAAGCAAGGCTCGTCTCGGAAGCCGGATGCGCGGCGGAGGCCAATCTCGGCCGGGCGATGTTTGCCGATCACCGCCGTATTCTCGCGACTGGCATCGCCCGGCTGCGCGCCAAGATCAAATACCGCCCTGTCGTCTTCGAGCTCATGCCGGAGAGTTTTACGCTGCTGAGGCTGCAGCGTACCATCGAGGCGCTCGCGGGGCTGACGCTGCACAAGCAGAACTTCCGCCGCCTCATCGAACAGCAGGAACTGGTCGAGGAAACCGGCGGCACCGAAAGCGAAACCGGCGGCCGGCCGGCCAAGCTTTTCCGCTTTCGCCACACCGTGCTCGAAGAACGGGCGCTGGCAGGAACGAAATTACCGCTCTCCCGCAATTGACATATGCTCACAGCGAGAATATCTCTTTGCTCATGATATGCTCAAAGAGAGCATAATTAGGAGCCGGTCATGAATTATCCTGTTTCCGCATCCTCGCTCTACGAGCGCGTCAGCCGTGTCATTCCCAAAGCCGAATGGATGACCTTCGAAAATGACGTCGACGCGATCCTCGAGCTCAAGCGCCGCCGCAACGCCGTCATTCTCGCGCACAACTATCAGACACCGGAGATCTTCCACGGCGTGGCCGATATTGTCGGCGACAGCCTGGCGCTCGCCCGCAAGGCGATCGAGGTCGATGCCGATGTCATCGTGCTTGCCGGCGTGCATTTCATGGCCGAGACCGCCAAGCTGCTGAACCCCGGGAAAACCGTGTTGATCCCGGATCTCGGCGCCGGCTGTTCGCTGGCGGATTCGATCACGCCCGAAGATATCGCGCTGCTGCGCCAGGCCCATCCCGGCGTGCCCATCGTCACCTATGTCAATACCTCGGCCGCGGTGAAAGCTGCCTCCGACATCTGCTGCACCTCGGGCAATGCCAAGCAGGTAGTAGAATCGCTCGGCGTGCCGAAGGTGTTGATGATCCCGGACGAATATCTGGCGCGCAACGTCGCCCGCGAGACTGATATCGAGATCATCGCCTGGCATGGCCATTGCGAGGTGCATGAACTCTTCACCGCCGAGGACGTGCGCCAGCTGCGAGAAAACCATCCGGGCGTCACCGTGCTCGCTCATCCCGAATGCCCGCCCGAGGTGGTGGCCGAAGCTGATTTCGCCGGCTCAACCGCCGTAATGTCGGACTATGTCAGCAGGCAGAAGCCGGCGCGCGTCGTGCTGCTCACCGAATGCTCGATGAGCGACAATGTCGCCGTGCACCATCCCGATGTCGAGTTCATTCGCCCCTGCAATCTCTGCCCGCATATGAAGCGAATCACGCTTGGCAATATCCGCGCGGCCCTCGAGGAAAACCGCCACGAGGTCACCGTCGATCCGGCAATTGCGGTGGCCGCGCGCCGCGCCGTCGAGAGGATGCTGGCGATATGACCGAGATTCTCGAGCAGCTATCAGGACGCACGGTGATCGTCGGCAGCGGGCTTGCGGGGTTGATGACCGCGCTGACACTGGCGCATGAACCCTCCGTCATCGTCACCCGCGCGGCCCTTGGCGCGGAGACATCGAGCGCCTGGGCGCAGGGCGGCATCGCCGCCAGCATGGGCGCCGACGACAGCGCAGCGCTGCATCTTGCCGATACGCTTGCGGCCGGCGACGGGCTCTGCGATCCCACGATCGCCGCCGGTATCATCACCGAGGCCCCGGCGGCGATCGCCGCGCTGGAGCAAGCTGGCGTGCGTTTCGACCGGAATGCCGCCGGTGAATTTTCGCTCGGGCTGGAGGCGGCCCATAATCGCCGCCGTATCGTCCATGCCGAAGGCGACGGTTCGGGTGCTGCGATCATCGCCGCGCTGATCGAGGCGGTGATGAAAACGCCAGCTATAACAGTGCTCGAAGGTTTCGAGGCGCGGCGGATTCTGATGGACGGCGAGCAGGTCGCCGGCCTGCTCTGCGCGACCGCGAATGGCGCCGCCATGCTGCCGACATCGAAGGTTGTGCTTGCCACCGGCGGCATTGGCGGGCTTTACGATGCGACCACCAATCCGATGGGTAATTTCGGCCAGGGGATCGCGCTCGCAGCAAGGGCGGGTGCCGCGCTCGCCGATATGGAATTCGTCCAGTTCCATCCGACCGCACTCGATTCACGCCGCCGGCCGCTGGCGCTGATCAGCGAAGCGGTGCGCGGGGAGGGGGCCTTGCTCGTCAACGAACGCGGCGAACGGTTCATGGGCCGCATATCCGGTGCCGAGCTTGCGCCGCGCGACGTGGTGGCGCGGGCGATCAGCGCCGAAATCGCCCGCGGCGGCAGGGTCTTCCTAGACGCCCGCGCGGCTCTCGGCAGCCGCTTTGCCGCACGCTTTCCTGTTATCTCGAGCCTTTGCGGCGAGGGCGGCATCGATCCGGCGAAAGACGTCATTCCGGTGCGCCCGGCCGTTCACTATCACATGGGCGGCGTGGCCACGGATGCAAATGGCCGCAGCTCGGTTCCCGGCCTCTGGGTTGCGGGAGAGGCGGCCTCGACCGGCCTGCACGGCGCAAACCGGCTTGCCAGCAATTCGCTGCTGGAAGCGGCAGTCATGGGCATGCGGGCGGCACGCGACATTTCAGGCATGCCCGCAGGTGCCACCGGCCCCATCTTCGCCGAGAGACTGCCGGTGGCTGCCGACGCATCGCTCGTCCGGCCGATCGTCTCGCGTCATCTCGGCGTGCTGCGCAACGCCGGCGCCATTCATGGCGCGATCGCAGCCCTGCTGCCGCTTGCCGAGGACAATGGCCCTGCCGCCGATCCGGCCACCGTCGCGCTGCTGATTGCCGTCTTTGCCAGCCTGCGGATGGAATCGCGCGGCGCCCATGCCCGCACCGACTTTCCGCTGAAGTTCGCCAATGCCAACCGGCGCCGTATGTGCCTTTCCGACGTTCTGGAGATCGCCCGCGCGACGCCACCCTATGCCCTTGCCCCGCTCTATACTCTTGCAAGGAGTGCTTGAGATGAACCTTGTTCCCCTTCCGCGCCTGATCGTCGAGCCGCTGGTACGGGCGGCCCTTCTCGAAGATCTGGGTCTTGCCGGCGATATTACCTCGGCATCGGTCATCCCTAGGGATCATCGCTCGACCGTGGTGATGGCGGCCCGTCAGCCGGGCGTGATCGCCGGTCTCGATGCCGCCGAACTCGCTTTCGCTCTCGTCGACCCGGAGATCGCCATGCGCCGTCATCTTCAGGACGGCGATGCGGTCAAGCCCGGCGACGTGATCGCCACCATCGAAGGTCCCTCGCGTGGCCTGCTGAGCGGCGAACGCACCGCGCTGAATTTCCTCGGCCATCTCTCCGGCATTGCGACCGTGACGGCTGAGATTGCCGCCGCCATCCGCGGCACGAGAGCCTCCGTCGCCTGTACGCGCAAGACGACACCGGGGCTGCGGTCACTGGAAAAATATGCCGTGCGGGCCGGCGGCGGCATGAACCACCGTTTCGCGCTTTATGACGCCGTGCTGATCAAGGATAATCACGTCGCCATCGCCGGCGGCGTCGCTGAAGCGATCCGCCGGGCAAGGGCCGGCGTCGGCCATATGGTGAAGATCGAGGTCGAGGTGGACACCCTCGATCAGCTGCGTGACGCGATGGAGACCGGCGTCGACGCCGTGCTGCTCGACAATATGACACCGGATCAGCTGCGCGAAGCCGTCGCCATCGTCGCCGGCCGAGCGATCACCGAGGCATCCGGCCGCGTCACGCCGACAACGGCCGCCGCAATCGCGGCTTCCGGTGTCGACCTCATTTCGGTCGGCTGGCTGACACACAGTGCGCCGGTGCTGGATATCGGGCTCGATTTCGTCGAGGCCGCGGCCGCAACGGAGAATAGCCTGAAACGGATTGCACAGGTTCTGTGATCCCTCAGGCCTATTCACGCCGTAAATAGCCTTCCGCCGAACGAAAACCGCGCCCCAAGCAAGTGTTGGCAAAGCATCTCCTCCCCGTGTGGCGCGAGAATATGCAAATATTCGATGAAACTTCTTCTTTTTAAAGCAAAACCGCTATGCGCCGGCCTCTTATGGCTCTAACATGGTTTGGACTGGCCGGTGTGCTTGTGCGCCTTGGCTTTCAGGGGTGAGAATCGAGATGCGACGGACATCCGGCAGATGCTGACGAACAGGCTGTGCCTGCTCGGAAGACCGCGATTGCTGGCGGCGGGGAAGGAACTCCCCTTGCCGGAGAAGTCTTATTTTCTCCTCGCCATGCTCGCCGCCGAACCCAATTTCGAACTCGACCGCGAAACCGTCAGGCGGCAGCTCTGGCAATCGGAGCTGCCGGAAAAACGCGCCGGCAGCCTGCGCCAGCTGCTGGCACGAATCGAGCAGAGCGTTCCCACCGGCCTTCCACAGCTGCTTGCCGCGACCCGAACCCATATCGGCCTTGCCGATGGCTGGGAGGTCGACGTTCATATCCTCAAACAGAAAGGGCCGCTTGCACTCGAAGATGGCGGCCTGCTGAACGGCGAATTGCTCGAAGGCGTCAAATCGCCGACGCAGGGCGCCGAGGACTGGCTGACCTTTGAGCGCCAGCGCGTCGATGAACTGCGCTCCGCCCATCTGACCCGGCTAGTCGAAACCGCCGAAGACAGATCGGACGAAGAGCAGATCACGCTTGCCAGGCGCCTGCTGGAACTCGATCCTGCCAGCGAGACGGCCTATCGCGCCTTGATGCGCACCTATGTCAGGATGAACGATCCGGCAGCGGCGCGTCAGGCCTATCTGAAGTGCAAGAGCCAGTTGAAGGACGACTTCGACACCGAGCCGGAAGAAAGCACCACAGCTCTTGCCCGCGAACTTAACCTGGCGCCGGCGGCACAGGCGACGTCTGGACATCCACAGTCGGCGCTTAATCTTTCCGTCAATCCGGTCGGCCAGCCGCGCATCATCATTCTGCCGCCGGAAAGTATCTTCACCGATCCGCTGATGGAGCGCGTCGGCAGGGCCCTTCTCGAAGACGTCACCATCGGCCTTAGCCAGCAGCGCGGCTTCAAGGTGATCGCGGCGCATACCAGCTTGGAGATCCTCAGCCGTTCGATCGATCCGTCGCGTGCCGTGCCCGGTCCGCTCGACCTCAGCTTCGACTATGCGGTCTACGTCACCATCCAGGGCCGCGACGAGGATGTTTTTGCGACCTGCCGGCTGACGCGGACGACGACATCGGAGGTAATCTGGGCCATCGAACTGCCGCTGGTCATGCAGAAGATCAGCGAATCCTTCGCGCATCTGACGCGGCGGATCGTTTCCTCGCTCGCCGACACGATCGAACGCCACGAGCTGGCGATGCCGATCGGCGAGGCGCCGCCGTCCGCCTACCGTCTCTACCTGGAAGGCAAGCGGCTGATTGCCCAGACCGATCTGCAGCATCTGCGCCAGGCGCGCAAATGGTTCAAATCCTCGCTCAATCGCTACGAACATTTCTCCGCCGCCCATGCCGGCATGTCGCGCGCGCTCGGCATGGAATGGCTGATCCGCGGCATGCGGGACAAGGAACTGCTCGACGAGGCGAACGGTGCTGCCCGGCAGGCCCAGCAGTCCGACCCAAACAGCGGCCGGGCCTACCGCGAGCTCGGCTTCGTGGCGCTTTATCGCCGCCGCTTCGACGAAAGCCTGGAATATTTCCAGCAGGCTCAGGATCTCAATCCCAACGATGCCGACATCCTCGCCGATTTCGCCGACGCGCTTTCCCATGATGGCGATTTCGATCGAGCACTGGAGCTCAGCCGCGCGGCCTTTAAACTCAATCCGCTGCCGCCGGACTATTATTACTGGAACCTCGGCGGCATCCACTTCATGCGCGAAGAATATGAAATGGCGATCGAGGCGCTGGAACCGGTGAAGACCAAGCAGGCAACGGCCCGTCTGCTCGCCGCCTCGCATGCCATGGCAGGCGATACGGGCAAGGCCGGGAATTACGCCAGGATTGTGCTGGAAAACTTCCCCGATTTTCGCAGCGAGGACATCCGCCATTTCGTCCCCGATCGCGATCCCGCCTATACGGAACCGCTGATTAAGGGGCTGCAACTTGCTGGTCTTCCCTGATTGCACGGCCTTTTAACGAAGCCTGTAACGCTTAAATGACGGAGGCAATGTTTCTTTCCGATGGTTAACGGCAGCAAGGCGCTGCCCAACCAATCGGAGATGGAACATGAAGACGAATGCTGAAACCACTGCAGCTCAGACACAGTCGCTGCGCTTTTCTGCTGCCGCCAGAGCGGCCCTGAAGCAGGACGAACTCAACGTTTCCGCCAATGCGCTCGAAAGCCTGACGCATGCGCTGAGGTTCCGCTAAGGAACAGATCGGTATGTCCGCTTTCACCGACCTTGAAACGCTTGCCGGTGACCTTAAACGATCATCGGCCGGTGTCAGCGATTATCATGACCGCGCGGTGACGCCGGCTCAGACCCTCGCAGCCATCAGGCCGCATCTGCGCGAATTCGGCATCACGCGCGTTGGCCTGCTGACGGCACTCGACGTCCTGAACATCCCCGTCGCCTTCGCAACGAGGCCGAACAGCCATACGCTCTCGGTGTTTCAGGGCAAGGGTATCGACAATGATGCCGCCATGACCTCGGCAGCGATGGAAGCAGTCGAGACGCGGATCGCCGAAATTGCCCCCGCCGACCTGACGCAGGCGACGGTCGACAGCATGCGGGCGGAGCATGCGGCGATGATCGATCTCGACAATGTCGCACGCTGTGCGCCCGACGAGATCGGCAGCAAGCCTATTCCCTGGTGCACAGGGCTCGACATCCTTTCAGGCAGCAGCGTCTTCGTGCCCTGGTGGCTCGTCGGACTCGACCATCGCGGCGAGAGGCCGGCGGGCTTCGAGCAGTCGAGCGATGGGCTCGCCTCCGGCAACACGCCGTCCGAGGCGGTCCTGCATGGGCTTTGTGAGCTGGTGGAGCGCGACGCCTGGGCCTTGACCCAGCTGAAATCGCCTGAGCGGCTAAGGGAGAGCCGCATCGACCCCGCCTCCTTCGGCGATGCGGTCATCGACGTCATGACCGACCGGATCACGCGCGCCGGCATGAAACTGCTGCTGCTCGACATGACGACGGATATCGGCGTTCCCGCCTTTCTGGCCGTCATCATGCCAGGCAATCTTTCCGACCGTGTCGATGCGCGGTGGTCGCATGTCTGCGGTGGCTGCGGCTGCCATCCCGACCCCGTGCGCGCAGCGTTGCGTGCCATCACCGAAGCGGCGCAGAGCCGGCTGACCGCGATTGCCGGCAGCCGCGACGATTTCTCGCCGCGCATCTATCAGCGGCTCGACAGGAGTGCAGCGATGCAGCAGGTGGTCGAACTCTGCGAGGGCGACGGCCGTATGCGCTCGTTCCAGACCCGCCATCGCCGCCCGGCGACGATCCAGGAATCCATCGGCCATATCGCCGACCGGCTGACGGCAACCGGCATCGAGCAGATCGTCGTCGTGCCGTTTCCGCATCGAGCCCTGCCGATCTCGGTCGTCAGAGTGATCGTGCCGGGACTGGAGGTCGACATCTCGGGCCGATACATCCAGCTCGGCATGCGCGCGGTCAACACCATAAGAGGAGCCGAATCATGAAGGTGCTGTTCGTCGGCCCGAGTCTTGGCAGCGATCTTGCCGCGGCAAGAGCCATGTCTCCTTGCATCGATTTCCGGCCGCCGGCCGCCGCCGGCGACATCCTGAAGGCCGTTCGGGACGGCGCCACCGCGATCGGCCTCGTCGACGGCTATTTCGGCGATCTGCCTTCGGTCTGGCACAAGGAAATATTGTACGCACTCGAACATGATGTCGCCGTTGCCGGCGGGGCCAGCATGGGAGCGCTCAGGGCAGCCGAATGTGCCCCCTTCGGTATGATCGGGCTCGGCTCGATCTTCGAAGATTACGAGTCCGGACGGCTGCTCGACGATGAGGCCGTCGCACTGGTGCATGCACCGCAGGAGCTCGGCTGGCTGCCGCTTTCCGTTCCCTGGGTCGATTTCGAGCCGACGATCGATGCGCTTTACGCCAGCGGCGAGATTACGCCCGGCGAGCGCAAGAAGCTGCTGCTGGCCGGCCGGTTTCTGCATTTCTCCGAGCGCACCTATGCGAAGGTGGCCGACGAGTGCCATTTCCGCAAACCGCGCCGCGACCATATCCTCGCCGCCATCCGCGGCAGCCGCGTCGAGCGCAAGCGCAACGACGCGCGACTGGTATTGGACTGGCTGCGCCGGGATAAATTCCTCCCCGTCAACCGCGACTGGCGCTTTGCCGCGACCTCACATTGGGAGCTCTTGCACGCCGAAGTCACGCGCAATGCGGTTCCTGTAACGCTTGAATAACGGTCGCGGCGGAAAGATGCAGCACTGATGGAATCGTAGGGTTCTACGACCAAAGAGGCGGGAACGATGTTTGATCAACACAACGAGGGTACCGGCAGCGAATACGCAAGGATCTTCCGGCTGCTGTCGGCAGCCAAGGAGGAGGCTGAAAAGCTTCGGTTGCGCAATCTGATGCACCTGACGAACATGGCGCTGCTGCAAGTCGTCATCGATTGGGACGGCATAGATCCCGACAGGGAGCTTGACGTCAATCTCGAGAAACTGCTCGGCAGCAAAGCCAAAATCGCAATGAAGGATGCCAGCGAGAATCTAATCCTGATCGATCGCCATTGAGCGCGATCGATTGTTATTGATCCTCATGCCTCATGCGGTCCGTTGGGATCGCGTGAAGGACCCTATTCAGCCGCTTCAGCGTCCAACTGTTCTGTGTGGGCAATCGCCTGGACGAGCTTCAGGATCTTCTTGCGAAGCGCTTCGTTCTTGATCGAAAAGAACGCCGCATTGAGAAGCACGCCTTCGCGCGAAATAACGAATTCCTCGCTCGGAGCGGGGTTGTCGTTGGCCGTATCAGGGGTCGACATGTCGTCGAAAAATGTCCTGACGTCGACCTTCAGCGCGCCGGCGATTTCGACCAGCATGCTGGCGGAAACGCGGTTGGAACCCTTTTCGTATTTCTGGATCTGCTGGAACGTTACGCCGACACGATCGCCCAGTTCCGTCTGAGAAACTTTCCTCAACAGACGCTGGATACGGATTGTCTTTCCGACGTGAACATCGACGGAATGCGGTGCTTCTTTCATCTCATTTTCCCTTCTGAAGGCAGCGGACAAGGGGGTATTCGCCATATCCGTGTCAACAACTTTTAGCCGAGATAAATAAGGCTAGCAATTGCTTGCATGTAGATAGCGTTAAGGCAGAATATCGCACCTTTTTTGTCCGGGAATGGTACAAAAAACATGCCGAAATGGCACGTCGACGAGATCGGTTGCTTCATTTTGTGACGTCAGAGCGACCAGAGGCGTTGTGCGTTGGCGAAAAGCAACTTGGAACGCTCCGCCTCGCTCACGCCCGAAAGCATCGCATGGGTCGCCGCGACCCAGGTAGAGAGGCCGCCACCGCGCGTGCAGACCGGCCAGTCGCTGCCCCAGACGACGCGGTCCCAGCCGAAGCTGGCGATCACATGTTCGATATAGGGCCGCAGCGTTTGCGCCGCCCATGTATTCGCATCGGCATAGGCGACGACGCCGGAGACCTTGCAGACGACGTTCGGCCGCCGGGCAATCTCTGATATGCCGGCCTTCCATGGCTGGAAGGCGTCCGAGCGGATATCCGGTACGCCGCAATGGTCGAGCACGAACTGCACGTCGGGCGCAAGATCGACGAGGGCGGTCACACGGCCCGCCTGATGCGGCAATATGCAAAGGTCGAAGGTCAGGCCGCTGCCGCTGATGCGCCTGATATTTTCGCGAAACAGGGCGCCTTCGGAGACATCATCGGGCACGACATGCAGCACGCGGCGGAACCCCTTGACGAAGGGATCGGCCTTTTGCCGCTCGAGATAGGCGGCAAAGCCTTCCTCTTCCGGCCGGCAGGAGACGATGGCGCCGGCAATCAGACTACCTTCCTTCTTAGAGATAGTGACGACGTGGTCGGTCTCGGCCTGCATGGCGGCGGGATCGACGTCGACCTCCATGTGCAGCGCCGTGGTGATGCCGCAGCGCCGGGCCTCAGTCGCATAGCTTTCGTAGAGGAAATCATGATCGAGATCAGGCGCGCCGGAGAGCCAGGGATAGGGCAGGGCCGACCGGTCGATGATATGCAGATGAGTGTCGATGAACACGCTCTTCTCCTCCCCAGAGTGGTTTTGTAGCAAACCTATTCCCGGTGAATGGATTGTTCAAATAGAAATTCCCAGGCCTCAGGCGGGGTTGACGACATTGACGCCGGCAAGCAGCGAAAGCTGGGCGGCGGCCTTCTGCACCAGCGTGATCGCCTGGGTGATATCGGGTGCCGACGGCGCATTGACGAGCGCGATAAAGGGGCAGGTAAGGGCGGCGATGCAGCGGCGGTCCGGTCCGAGAACGGGAGCGGAGAGATTGTAGACGCCTGATGTCTGGGCGCTCGCCATCATCTCATAGCCGCGCTCGCGGATCTGGTGGAGACGATCATAGAATTCGGGCCCGAGTTCAATCTCCGCGCGGCTGCGCACATGTTCCGAAATCATCATCTCCCGCTCTTCCTCGCTGCGGAAGGCAAGCAGCACATGTCCCGAACCGGTGTCGAAGAGGCTGATATGGGCACCGACGCGGATCGAGAATCCCCAATAGTCCGGCGCCTCCTGCTGGGCGATGACGACGGCAGCACCGCGATCGAAGACGGCTAGATGGTTGGCCTGGCGCGTGCGCTGGGCAAGATCGCGCATCAACGGCGTGGCGTAGGAGGCGAGGCGGCGCACCGGTGCGTGCAATTGGGCAAGACCGAAGAGCTTCAGCGTCAGCGAGTAGCGGTCGCCGTCCAGCCGGGTAACGTAACCGCGGCGCACCAGCCGGTCGAGCATGCGGTAGAATTCGTTGGGGCTGCGGTCGAGCCGTTTGGCGATTTCGGCCTGGGTGAGGCCGCTGTCGACGCCGGCGAGCAATTCCAGGATATCGAGGCCCTTGTCGAGGGCAGGAGCGCGGTAGCGGTCGGACTCGTCGGTCACCATTCCTTCCTCCTGTGAATATCTTTCTGCATATACGCAGAACCGCAGCCGGAAAAGGAAAACTTCGCACTTGACCCTTGGCCAATCGTCTGTTTGTCTATAAACAGACAACTCATCACTGAAAAGGTCGATCGAAACGAGCGGCTGAGGTATCGAAGGCGCCCGCGCGGCAGGATCATAAGCAAGCCGGGACAGGGAGGAAAACCGTGCAGCGCATGGGAATGGTCATCGGCCCTGCCGCCGGCGGAGATCGCCGAAAAAGCAGCCAATCGGCTGAATCTCCCGCTGATCTGCCTGTGCAACGGCGCCAACTCCTCCATTTAACGCAGAGAGCCGTGCACCTGCGGAAGCAGGCCGGAATGCTCCATCACGACCGAGCTTCGCCAAGACATCAGCCGCACTCCATCGTCAAGCGTAGACAATTCCAGAAAAGGCCCGTGACATGACAAACAGACTTTCCGGCAAGAACATCCTCATCACCGCCGCCGGTCAGGGCATCGGCCGGGCGACGGCGGCGGCCTTTGCCGCAATCGGCGCCAAGGTTCACGCGACTGATATCAACACCGAGGCGCTGGCGACGCTTGCCGCCGAAACCGGGGTTTCCACCCATAAGCTGAACGTACTCGAAGAGGATGCGGTCAAGGCCCTCGTCGCCGAGATCGGAGCCGTCGACGTACTGTTCAACTGCGCCGGCTTCGTCCATGCCGGCTCGATCCTCGAGATGAAGGATTCCGATCTCGAATTCGCCTTCGACCTCAACGTCAAGGCGATGATCCGCACCATCCGGGCCGTGCTGCCGGGCATGATCGAACGCAAGGACGGAGCGATCATCAACATGGCCTCCGTCGCCTCCAGCATCAAGGGCGTGCCGAACCGCTTCGCCTACGGCGTCACCAAGGCGGCGGTGATCGGGCTCACCAAAGCCGTCGCCGCCGATTACGTCGGCCAAGGCATCCGCTGCAACGCCATCTGCCCCGGCACGGTGGAAAGCCCGTCGCTGCAGGACCGCATGCGGGCGCAGGGCGATTACGACGCGGCCCGCGCCGCCTTCATCGCCCGCCAGCCGATGGGCCGGCTCGGCTCGCCGGAGGAGATCGCCGATCTCGCCGTCTATCTTGCCGGCGCGACCTACACGTCGGGCCAGGCGATCGCCATCGACGGCGGCTGGACGATCTGATTTCAGCTGATGCGGCCGCCCACTGCAATCGGCTCTATATAATCGGCATATAATCGGCCCATATCATCGGGAGGAACAACCATGACCCGCATCACCGACCTTCGTGTCTTCGATCTCCGCTTTCCCACCTCGCAAAGCCTGGATGGATCCGATGCGATGAATCCCGATCCGGATTATTCGGCGGCTTACGTCATTCTCGATACGGATGCGCCGGATCTTGCCGGCCACGGCCTGACCTTCACCATCGGCCGCGGCAACGACATTTGCTGCATGGCGATCGAAGCCATGCGCCACCTCATCGTCGGCGCAGACCTTGCCGAGGTTCTCGCCCATCCCGGCACCTTCTGGCGGCATCTGACGAGCGATAGCCAGCTGCGCTGGATCGGCCCGGAAAAGGGCGCCATTCACCTGGCGACCGGCGCGGTCGTCAATGCCGTCTGGGATCTGCTCGCCAAACAGGCCGGCAAGCCCGTCTGGCGGCTCGTCGCCGAGATGTCGCCGGAAGAGATCGCCGATATCGTCGATTACCGCTATCTCACCGACGTGCTGACGCGCGCCGAGGCGATCGAGATCCTGAAGCGCGCCGAGGCCGGCAAGGCGGAACGCATCGCCATCCTCGAAAAGGAGGGCTACGCCTGCTACACGACCTCGGCCGGCTGGCTCGGCTATGGCGACGAAAAGCTGCGCCGCCTTTGCCAGGAAGCGATCGACGCCGGTTTCAACCATATCAAGATGAAGGTCGGCCGCGATCTCGAAGACGATATCCGCCGTCTGAGGATCGCCCGCGAGGTGATCGGTCCCGATCGTTACCTGATGATCGACGCCAACCAGGTATGGGACGTCGGCCAGGCGATCGACTGGGTGAAGGCGCTCTCCTTCGCCAAGCCCTTCTTCATCGAGGAACCCACAAGCCCCGATGATGTCGCCGGCCACCGCAAGATCCGCCAGGCGATCGCTCCGGTGAAGGTCGCGACCGGCGAGATGTGCCAGAACCGCATCATGTTCAAGCAGTTCATCGCCGAGGGCGCAATCGACATCGTGCAGATCGATTCCTGCCGCATGGGCGGGCTGAACGAGGTCCTCTCCGTACTGCTGATCGCCGCCAAGTTCGGCCTGCCGGTCTGGCCGCATGCCGGCGGCGTCGGCCTGTGCGAATATGTGCAGCATCTGTCGATGATCGACTACGTCGTAGTGTCGGGAACCAAGGAAGGCCGCGTCATCGAATATGTCGATCATCTGCACGAACACTTCCTCGACCCCTGCCTGATCGAAAACGCCGCCTACATGCCGCCCACCCTGCCGGGCTTCTCCATCGAGATGAAACCGGCCTCGATCAGAACCTATACGTTTCGAGGCTAAGCAACCGACATTCAGCGCCCTCGCAGATCGTCCCGAGCGAGCCGCAGCCATTCATCGGACGTCAACTGCCGCCGATACCGCCAACCTATTCATCCCGGCAGACCAGCGAGCCTCAAACCCTCGCGGAGCCGCAGCACATCATGCTCGT
The DNA here is from genome assembly GCF_052871115.1 of Rhizobium sp. LARHSG275. Taxonomy (NCBI): domain Bacteria; kingdom Pseudomonadati; phylum Pseudomonadota; class Alphaproteobacteria; order Hyphomicrobiales; family Rhizobiaceae; genus Rhizobium; species Rhizobium sp. LARHSG275. The sequence continues at coordinate 309,588 of NZ_JBIXJN010000001.1, forward strand.
TATTGAGATATGAGACATCAACAAGCCAGTTAACATAGTCGACGGGACCTGCCGTCGACGCTCCGCACCACCTTGTCCTAATTGCATCAAGGAATATTTTTCCGCATTTCTCAGCGTCATCGATCCGACCGAGGTGACCGTAGGACGCTGCGCGCCATGCCATGTCTCGCGGCTCTCTTTCGGGCGTGTCAAAAGTCCGCTGTTCCAGAAGAGTGGCGGCCTCACCGTATCTTTCCGCAAGGAACAGAAGACGGGATTTGTAATAGTTGTACCAACTGGGATGGAGCGGGTTCAGCCGGTAGGCGACCTCGGCGCCGGCCAAGCCTTTGACCGGCCGCCCCAACGCTCCTTGCATCCCAGCCCAGAGGATCAGAATAGTGGCATCATTGGGATTCATCGATTTTGCGAGGTCGAGATGATGCTCCGCCCTTTTGAAGTCTCGCCAGGTCAAACAAATGTAACCCAGAGTGCACTGTACGCGAGGATCGCTCGGGTCCAAGGCGAATGCCGTTTCGGCCGAGCGAAGCGCCTTGATCCGGTTATCATCGCGTTCCCTTGGGATACCAAGGCCTCCTTCCGAGGCGCGGTTAAGGTAGATATAGGCGAGACCTGTATGTGCGCGTGCGAAGGTTGGATCCGCCTTAGCCGCGCTTTCAAACAGTGCCTCGGCGCGCTCCTGTGCTCCTGGCCGGAAGTCGTCGGAGAGGCGGTTGCCCTGTAGGAACAGATCGTAGGCTCGCATGTCTTCCGGACGGCGTCTTCTAGAGGTGAGCTCGTTGTCGTCTATGACGCGTTGGGCGACCATGGCGACGATGCTGCGCGCTATCTCTTCCTGGGTGGAGAAGATATTCTCTATGGACGCGTCGTAACGCTCTGCCCAGCGATGAGTGCCGCCTTTTGTCTCGACAAGCTGAACCGCAATCCGGATCCGATGGCCCGCTCGTCTGATGCTTCCCTCGACCACGTAATCCGCGCCGAGAATGTGTCCGATCTCGCGCAGGTCACCCGTGCGGCCGCCCAAAGCGAACGACGAGGTTCTTGCGATCACCATGAGTTCGGTGAACCTGGCCAGCTCGATGATGATGTCTTCGGTGATTCCATCGCTGAAATACGTCTGCTCAGGGTCACCGCCCATGTTTTCAAATGGAAGGACTGCGATAGTTGGTCCGGTCGATCTTGAGAGGTTGGAAACGGCAAACTTCGACCCGCTCAGCCGAAGATGGTACGCCTTGATCGGGCGCGTGATGTTCTTGAGGCGCTGCTCTCCCGCGTATTCGATCGTGGCGTCGATTTTCCCCGCAAGATGTTCATACGCTGCGCCTGAGATCAGAACGTCACCCGGCGGACACAGCTGCTCCAATCGCGCCGCCACATTAACTCCGTCCCCTAAGATGTCGTCACCGTCTACCACGACGTCGCCGAGATTGATTCCTACGCGAAAGACGATCTTGCTCGTCGGATCGACGAGGTGCTGTTGGCTCGCTACGGACTTCTGCATTGCGATCGCACAAGAAACAGCCTCGACCACCGAGGTGAACTCCGCGACCAGACCATCGCCCATCAGTTTGACGACACGTCCAGCATGAGCAGCGATAACCGGACGTAACGACGATGTCATCAAGCTGCCGAGAGCCGCAAGCGTTCCATTCTCGTCCGCCTCGACCAAGCGAGAATAGCCGACGACATCCGCGATTAGAATAGCTGCGAGCCTTCTCTGCAACGGTCCCCTCCGGTCCTCGCCCATGTATTCGGGCCCACGAATTCAACACCACCATGATACATCGGGCTAGCCGAGGATGGAAACTCCCTCATGACGGGAGCACGATGCGAGGATTGAAAGTGTTTCAGCACCCTCTTTGCTAAAGCATGCCTCGCTAAAATGTGCAGCTGTTTTGCGATAAAGATATTCGGAAACAAAGGTCTCTGCAGACTACTGTCGCCGGAATGCACCAAGCTGACAGACAAGAGGCTCCAAGAAAACGTCATCAGAATTGACGTATCTGCCCTCATCCGCATGTTTGTTCTCTGATTTCCATAGTCTTTCCCGCCAGAGACAGGCTTCCAATCTGCAAGAACTGCTCCAATTCTCTTGGAGGCGGCGCAGCTTGCTTTTTAGGGCGCCGAGGAATAGTTTTGAACTGTGAATGCGGAGGGGGCCCAGCACCAGCAGGCCAGCAAATTTTATTGAACTTAGACAATAGAATGTTTGCGATCGAGCCATGCCCAAGTTTCACCACATCAAGAGACTATGCGCTTATCTGCTGATCATCGCAGCAATGCTGCTGTCGATCGGCACGGCATTTGCCGCCATCAAAGAAGAGAGCGGCCGCCGCGTCGCCCTGGTCATCGGCAACTCGGTCTATAAGACGCTGCCCTCGCTTCCCAATCCTGCCAATGACGTCGAAGAGGTCGCCAGCACGTTGCGTGCGGCCGGATTCGACGTGACGATCGGCGTCAATGTCGACCGCATCGGGCTCGAGGATACGGTGCGCCGTTTCCTGCGTTCGACCAGCAATGCCGAGGCCGGCCTGATCTATTATTCGGGCCACGGCATCCAGGTGGGCGGTCAGAATTTCCTTGTACCGGTCGATGCGACACTGGAGACGCCCTATGACGTCGAGACGCAGACGATGCCGCTCGACCTCATTCTGAACCATCTCAAGCAGAATTCGCGGGTGCAACTGATATTCCTCGACGCCTGCCGCAACAATCCGTTCAACGCCCAGAAATTCTGGATGGCGGAAAAACTGGAACCGGTCGGCGCCACACGCGGACTTGCGCGGATCGACAGCGATCTCGGCAGTCTGATCGCCTTTTCCACAGAACCCGGCCAGGTGGCGCTCGATGGCACCGGGGCCCTGAGCCCCTATTCCCAATCCTTCATCAAGCGGGCAAGCGAACCCAACAAGGAAATCCGCCAGGTCCTGACCGATGTGCGCCGCGATGTCATCGCCATGACCAACGGCAAGCAGGTCCCCTGGGAAAATTCCTCGCTGATGGACAGCTTCTATTTCATTCCGGCGCCGCCGCCGCCGAGCGTCGAATCGATGCAGCAGGTGAGCGTGCCGGAGGGTGCGGCCACGACCAAATTGCCGATCGCCCCGCCGCATGACGAGACCGGCTCGGCACTGCTCGTCACCCTCAACCAGCTTCCCAAGACCGGCAAGCTCAGCTTCGACGGCAAGCCGGTCGAGCAGGGCGCGAAGATGCCAGCCGCGGCACTGACGGCGCTGACCTATGATTCATCAGGTGTTGCCGCCGGAACCGTCGGCCTCATCGGCTATACCGTCAGCGACCCCTATGGCCAGACTACACAAGGCGTCGTCGCGATCACCGTCTCGGCGGATGCCGGCGCAAAGCTCGCCCAACTCGAACAGGAAAAGCAGGTGCGGCTGGCCGATGCCGACGCTTATCTGAAGACCCTGCCGCGCGACGTGAGCACCACGATCGGGGTCGGCCCCATAAAGGCCGGCCTGCCTGAAGTACCGGCATCGGCAGCCGAGATGACCTTCAAGGTCGCGGCCCTACCCGACAAGGGCACGCTACGCGCCGGAGACCGGGTGATCGGGCTCGGTCACGTGCTCGAGGCCGCCGATATTCCGGCCCTTTCCTACGAGCCGCAGATCGGCACCGAAAACCAGCCTTTCGCCCTGACGCTGCAGGCTGCCAATGACGACCTGCCGCCGGCGACGGTCACCATCAAGCCGGTGCTCGATGCCTGCGACACAGCAGCCGCAGCCCCCCTCGACCTTCAGGGCGTGACCTCGGGCAAACTGCCGAATGAGATCGACCCCGATGTAGCCCTGCCGGCCTGCACCGACGCGGTAAAGGCCTATCCTGAGGTGGCCCGCTTCGTCTACCAGCTCGGCCGCGCCCAGCTCGCAAACCGCGACACCAAGACGGCCTTCGCAACGATCAAGAAGGCGATGGATGCCGGACATGTCCGGGCGATCCATCATCTTTCGACCATGTACGAAATTGGTGCGTCAGTGCCTCTCAATGTCGATAAAGCTGCAGAAATCGTTCAAGCAGCCGCCAAGAAAGGCGACCCTTACGCACTGCACAGCTTCGGGAACGATCTGTATTACGGGCGAGGCGTCAAAGCAGACCAGCAGCAAGGTTTGCGCATGATGCTGCAGGCTGCCGATCTCGGCCATACCTACGCAATGAACGCTCTCGGCTTTATCTTTCTTAATGGCATCAAAGTTCCGGCCGATCCGGAACGCGGCATTCGCTTTTACGAGGCCGGAGTCGAACGCAACGACATCTATTCCCAGAACAATCTAGCGCTGGTCTACCGCTTTGGTAAGGGCGCGCCGCAGGATCTTTCTAAAGCTCTAGACCTATTCACGCGGGCAGCAGAAGGTGGTCAGCCCTACGCTCCGACAAACCTCGGACGCATGTACCGCGACGGTGTCGGCGTTGCCGAGGACAAGACGGAAGCGGTAAAATGGCTGGAGATAGGCGCAGAACGCGGCGACTATTGGGGTGCTCTCGACCGCGCCAAGCTGGCCAAAGATGAGGGCGTCGACCCCGACAGCCTTGCGATCGCTGCACACTATTTTGCGCTGGCGATGGCGGTGAACAGGCCTGGTAGCGGTGATCCGAAAAATCAGGCCTTGGCGGAACTCAAGGCGCTGCCTGAGGTTGCAAAGAAAAAAGCGGAAGGAATTTTCTCAGCCGAGCTGACCGCTCAGGAACAAAAGGCGCTTCCGAAAGCCAAATCACTCAACGACAGACTCATCCAGCTCGCCAAGGCGACATGGGCAAAGCGAAATCCGAGGTACGATCTCTTCTGAGACGGCGGCATGGGGGCGCCTTATATGAATAGCAATCAAATCATCCGGGTCCTGTTGTGCTCGACATTCATCGTTGGCTCAGGCGCGATCCTGCAAAGCTGCATCTTCGATCCAGGCGCCAGGACACTTTTTACCAACGAAGAGCCGGCAGCCAATAAACAACCGACAGTAAAACGAACACCCACCGTCAAAAAGGTAGCAGCAAGGAGCAATGAACCGGCTTTTGTCCGTTCTGAAAACGGATCCGGCGGAAATTCCAGTTCTGGCGGCGGCATGGGCGGCGGCGGCGACAGTGGTGGTGGCGATGGCGGTGGCGGCTCTAGCGGCGATGGCGGCGGCAGTTGGCACTAGGATAGGTTGTCCGTCGGCGTCCATTTTATCTATATTTTATTGAGAATTCGTCTCTTCGTGGCTCAAGGACTGAGACTCATCCCGCCGGTCCTCTGGAGCGTCGCGACGCTGTCCTGCGCGATAATCTACGCCTGGGCGACCATTGCCTTCGGCCTCGCTTTTCTAACCTGACCCATCGCGGCATCACGGCCCATGTCTCGAAGAACATCTCCTGGTGTGTTTGCGACCCCGAGCTTCATCGCCAGCGGCCTTGCCGAAGGACTGGTGCGAGCCGGCATGCTGGCGATCGTCAGTCTCGTCTACCTGCTGCGCGCCCGCGCCGAAGAGCGCCTGCTGAGCCGTGATCCCGCCTATCGTGACTATGCCGAGAACGTCGCGGCGCATGGGCTTTTAGCGAAGACGAAGCGTCGTCTGGCGCCGAGAGAGGGCGCCACGCGTCTGAAGACCACGGGATGTAGGCGAGGGTGAGTTTGGCGGAAACGCGTCTTCCACTCCGTCATCCTCGGGCTTGACCCGAGGACCCATGCAGCGGCTGCTGGTGGGTGCCGTGTGGATGCTCGGCTCAGGGCCGAGCATGACGGAGGACGAGGTGGGCGGAAGTGGCAAATCATAGCGTGGACACCCACGTCAGGACTGTGGTCCAGCGGCGGCCGCTATAATACTTTGAATTATGCAGCAGACAGCCGGCGCGACGCTCCCGCCTCTCACCCATCCAGCCCCTTGAAGCGCACCGGCTGGTAGCCGCGCATCAACAGGCTGCCGAGCGAATAGGTATTGCGGCAGACGCGGCCCTTGCAGGCATTCGGCGAGGCCTCCATCACTTCCACCTTGCGGTCGTCGGTGAAGCGCATGAACAACAGCACATGCGAGCCTGGCTTGTTCAGCGCGTCGCCCGGCCGCATCGACCAGGGATCGGAGAGGCGCCTGGTGATCCCGGGGATTGCGCGCGTCGAGACATGCATCTTCAGGCCCCAGGCGTCGCTGACGAAGCCGGAGCAGTCGACGCCGAGGATGTTGGATTGCGGCGCGCTCTTGGTGCAGACATTGCCGGCGGTCTGGCCCTTTTCGACGCCGCCGACGAAATTCTCGAGCGGCGTCTTGCAGCCCCAGCAATAGGGAACACCCTTGACCGTCTGGCCGCGCTTGCCGATCAGGTAGATCGGGCGGCGCAGCCGGTTCATGTTGACGCAGCCAGGCCCTGGATCCCCGCCATAGGCGGTCGACGTCACCAGCCAGTTCAGCGTCTCGAAGCCGATGGCCCGCTCGATGACGTCGCCGCGCGATTTCGGCACGATCGCCACCTTCGGCGTCTTGCCGGGCTTGCCGGCATCCAATTGTTTTGCGGGCAGGGCGGCGGCAAGCTTGCGGCCGGGCTCCCGGCCGTCGAGCCGCAGCACCTGCGCCCGGCTTTCCTGCGATCTCAAATAGAGCACGTCGCCGCGCGGGCCGATCGCCACGAAGCGCCGGGAGAATACCGTCCCCGGGTCGATCGGCAGGTCGTAGACCCGGTCCATCGCCCCATTCGGCGTGAAGCGCACCACCAGCATGCCGGTGCGCTCGGGCCGGTCGGCGGGCACCAGTTCGACCAGCGCATAGGGCCTGCCTGTCGTGTCGATGTCGAGAAGTTCGACGGTGCCGATGCGGCCTTCCGAGGCGAGCTGCAGCGAGAGAAAGTTCTCCTCCGAGCTGCTGCGTCGCAGCAGGATTTCCGCCTTGTCGTTTGCAGCAGCCGAGACCTCGGCAACGATATCGCCGAGCCCGCGGCTCGGCACATACTGAATGACCGGCGGGCGGGCCTCGGGCCGGCTGGTGCTGCGGCCGATCTCGTCGATGATGCTGTTCAGTGGACCGGGCGATATCGAGCCCATCGAGGCGAAGACCGAGCGGGTGTAGTCGTCGGCATCGCCGCCGTCGACGGCGCGCAGCGTCTGCGACCGGCCGTCGGCATCGGTGGAGCGCTCGAGCGGCACGACGCCGTCCGACCAGAGGTAGAGTTCGTTGTGGACGACGGCGAGATCCTCGGGCGCAGCATTTTCCGGCAGCGGCAGGATCTCAGGCTCTGCCTGCGAGCGTTCGGCATCGATGGCGAGCACGCGGCCATTGTTCTGGTCGAGGATGTAGATGGTGCCGTCGTCACCGACGGTGATCGCCGCCGGCCCGGATGCCTCGACTTCCTCGTTGGAAGAGATAATGCCGACCGAACGAGCGCCGTCGCCGCCACGAAGCTCGATCATCACAGTGTCTTTGGCGAAAACCGGCGAGGCGACCGCAAGTGCCGCGGCAAACAAAATATGCGACCCAAAACCACGCATTGCCTCGACCCCCAGAACAGGATGATTTTAGGCCGGTCCGGCCTAAAATCTGAATCCTGTTCTCAATTAAAGCAAGAGCATGATGTCGTCCGAAAACCGCTCACACTTTTCGGCATCATGCTCTGTGACCGTCAAGTCTTTAAAATGGTAGGATAGTTGTGCCTCGTCAGCAAGCTATTGCTTTCCAAACGATTTGGAGATCTCCGCCGGCGATAGTACAAGAACATCGTCTCGAAGATTTGTCGGCAGGGAGTGCTTATGCTGGAATGGAACGGTGACGAACTGGCGCTCGACATAAGCTTGCTGGAGCAGGTTCGCGCGGCAAGGATCAACTTCTCCGATCGCGTCTGCGCGGCCTCGGCCAGGAAGGATGACAAGCATCTGGCGCAGCTGCGCTCGGAGCCGACCTATCTGATGGCCGAGTTCCTCTATTCGATGAAGGTCTTCGGCATCAGCACTGCCGAAGATATCGAACGCTTCGCCGATCTGCACAATGATTACGTGGTTTCGCTCACCCGCGATCCGGCCAAGCTGCAGCGCCTGGGGCTCTCGCAGGATCGGGCGCTCGCCTCGATGTTCACCGCCGACACCAAGCCGCGGCTGATCCAGAACTGGGCGGAGAAAGCCGGCGCGATCGACCAGTCCAATCTCGCCCGTTTCCTTGTCGCCGTGATGTCGAGCGAGACCTGCCGCAAGACGCTGATCGATTTCGAGACGGCGGGCTTCATGCAGCGCAAGCGCTCGCCCTATGGCACCATGGTCGTCTGGTCGACGGGAATGATCGAGGAGATCTTCGGCGAGATGCTGCGCGACCTGCGCCTTAACCTGCAGCAATTGAAGATCCTCTGATGCATGTCGCCCGGGTTAACGACATTGCATAAAACACGGAGCGAAAGCGCAGCTGCCAGTCGATTTCAACCCTCCAAATCGATTGGCACTGAGCACCGTTGCCATCCTTCCGGCCTCTGCCTATTGTCATGCTGCTTGCCCTATTGCGGCGCATCAGGTTGATAACGGATTTGACGACGATGACGAAATCCTGGCTCATAACCTTGTCGATCGGCCTTCTGCTGGCGCTGCAGATCCCCCAGCTTGCCTATTCCGGCCCGGCCGAAGACGCGCTTGCGGCGAGAAACCCGTCGCTGGCAGCGCTGCGCCAACATGACGAAAAGGCCTTTGCTGCGGCGACGGCGATCATCGCCAAACACGAAACCGCCAAGGGGCTGGCACCCGGCGAGGACAAGCTGCCCGACGCGAACTCGCCCGGCCGCGACATGGGTTCAGGCCCCGGCAAGGAATTCACAGTCGACAATCCGGATATTCTCTGGCTCTACAATTCCTCGCCCGAGGGAATGAGCGACCTGATCTCGATTTTGAAATCAGCCGGGCAGAAACCCAAGAACTAACCGTAACCTTGCAGTCGAACCGACTATAAAAGGCGCTGATATTGCCAGGCGTGAGTCTTGCTCACGTCTTTTCGTTGATGGATTCTTCCAGGCTCCAAATAATTTGTAACCCTCCCTCAAGCAAGACAGGCAAGGCCATCCCAATTTCGCCGGTCAGTGCTATTCTCATCTTCAACACAGTGTGAGATTGTTCGAAGAGGAGGTTTTCCAATGCCGAACAGCAAAGCCATCCTAGCCGCAGCCACCTTTCTTTCGTTCTTTTCGGTGGTTCCCGCCGTCGAGGCGCAGAACGAACGCACATTGACCGAAGCGCCGGCGCAAAGCGGGCCTGTCAGCATCACCTTCGATCGCGCTGAAGCCAAATACGCCGTCGGCGAAGTTGTCGGTCTCTTCATCCAATCGACCGAGAACGCCTATGTCACGGTGCTGAATGTCTCGCCGAACGGTTCTGTGGTGAAGCTTTTCCCGAACAAGTACCAGACCGACGCCCTTGTCGGCGCCGGCAAGCGCGTGCAGGTGCCGGATCCGGCAAGCGGCGCCCGGCTGCAGGTTTCCGGCCCGGTCGGCCAGGAGCAGATCAAGGTCTTCTATTCCTCCAAGCCGCTGACGATCTTTGCCGATCTCGGCGGCAGCGGCGCCGGCATGTTCCGCTCGATCGACGGCGGCATGGATACCGTTTCCCGCAGTCTCGAAGAGGCCCGCAGCCTCGGCACCAAGATCAGCAGCAAGACGCTGACGCTGACGACGGTCGACAGCTTGCCCGCGGTGCCGCCCGTCGCAGCCGCCCCTGCCGCGAAACCCGCACCGGTCGAGCAGGCTGCCAAGCCGCCCGTTGCGCCGAAACCCGCAGCCGCTCCGAAGCCGGCGACGACACAGGAAGTCGCCAAGAAGCCGGAAACGGTGGTGGAAAAGCCGAAGCCCGTTATCCCGAAAAAGCTCACGCCGAAGCCTGTCGAGCAGGCAACACAACAGCCGCCGAAGAAATACAAGATCGTCACCAATCTGGCGCCCGGCCAGGAGCTTGCCGCCGACGAACTGCAACTGATCGGTCCGGCCGACACCACCTCATCCACCAAGCCGATCACGCAGTATAAGCAGCCGGCCCAGACGTCCCAGACGAAGATGCCGAAACTGCCGATGCCGCAGCTCAAGATGCCGCAATTCAAGCTGCCCGGCGGTTTCAGCATCAAGATGCCGCAGCTGAACCTCGGCCGTTCGGCCGAACCTGGCGAGGCCGCCGGGGCCGGCGAAGAGATCGAGGTGGCAAATGCCGATACGCCTGTTTGCACCGCCCTTCTCGACAAGCTGAACACGGCCGTTGCCGCCAAGGATATCACGGCTGCCGCCGCTGAAGCCGACACGATCGCCGTCAGTGCCGACTGCGGGCAGTTCCAGGTGAATGCCCAGCGCCGCGTCGCAGCGCTCAGGCTTTCCGCTGCCCAGGAGATGATGGCGGCCAACCAGCCGGTCGCCGATTACGAGCCGCTGCTTGTCGCCGCCGACAGTCCGCAGGTGCTCTGGCAGGCCTCCGCCACGCTCGGCGAGATCTATTTCTCCGCCCGCCGCTTTGCCGATGCCGCCGCCGACTACCAGCAGGCGATCGAGATCATCAAGAACGAGACCCGCACGCCGAAGGCGCCGCCGGCCGAGACGATCTCCGATCTCATCCAGCGCGCCGCCCAGGCCCGCATCCTTGCCGCCAACCCGACCAGCGACCATCCTGAAGGCAGCTTCGTGCCGGCCGAGAAGGATCACCGCAGCGGCGTGCTCGGCGGCATCTATTCCGAGAATGTGCGCGGCATCGTGCCGGTCTCCATTCCGGTTCCGATCACCTTCGATTTCAACAAGTCGAGCTTCACCTCAATCGGCACCGAAGCCGCTGAGGAATTGCTGGAGGCGCTGAAGGAGCAGAAACCCGGACGCGTCATCCTTATCGGCCATACCGACCATCGCGGCGGTGACGACTACAATCAGAAGCTTTCCGAACGCCGCGCCCAGGCCGTCGCCGACTTCCTGAAGAGCAAAGGCATCGACGCGACGATCGACGCCGAGGGCCGCGGAGCCTCCGAGCCGGTGGACGTGACGGCAACCGCAAACCTCACCGAAGACGACGTCGATGCGCTGAACCGCCGCGTCGAATGGCGCCGCGAATAGCTGGGGCGAGGGGAGTTTGGCCATGTCCGCATCCGTTTCCATGGCCGCAGCACTTGCCCTCCTCACCATGGCGGCCACCGATAGCCTGGCAAGGGTGATCGAAGCGCCGGAGCGCGGCGCGGTCAGGGCCGTGCTGATCGGCATCGACCTCTACCGCAACGTTCCGCCGTTGCATGGCGCTGTCGCCGATGCCGAAGACCTTTCCCTTTCGCTGCGCTCGGTCGGCGTCGAAGATATGACGCTGCTGAAGAATGGTGCGGCCGACCGCGAGGGCATCTTCCACGCGATCGAGGCCGTCACGGAACGGGCAGGGCCTGGTGACCTCGTCGTGCTCGGCATCGCCGGCCACGGGTCGAGTGAGCCGGAGCGCGTCAAGGGCTCGAAACCGAGCGGCCGCGACGAGGTCTATGTGCTCGCCGGCTTCGACACCCGTCTTCCCGGATCACGGGAACGCATCTTCGGCGACGAATTCAAGGCGCTGATCCGCAATCTGGAGACCAAGGGCGCCGATGTCGTCTTCATCGCCGATACCTGCCATGCCGGCGGCATGACCCGCGACGTCGATCCGCGCGGCGCCGAGATCACATGGCGTCAAGCGCCGTCCTATACGATCGAGGAGGACGACCTCGCGCCGATCTCGACGACGGCGGATGCGCTGTCCACCGTCTTCGATTTCAAGCGGCTGACCTTTCTAGCCGCCGTCGACGAGAACACCAAGTCGCCCGAGATATCAATTCCCGGCATTCCGCAAAAACGCGGCGCGCTGAGCTATGCCACCGCCCGCGCTTTCGAAGGGGCGGCGGACCGGAATGGCGACGGCGCCGTCAGCCGCCGCGAACTGTTCGAATATGTGCGCCAAGCGGTCTACCAGTTCACCGATCAGCGGCAGAACATCTTCACCGAAAGCCCGCCGGGAACGGATCTCGATCGCGCGGTGGTCTACAATTACCAAGGGGCGGGGGCGCAGGCGGCGACGGAGAAATCAAACGCTCCGCTGCCCGCCGAGCCCGCACCGATCAGCGTTGCCGCCCTCGGCGCCGAGCCGGTGCTGCAGGGGATCGATCCTGCCGTCACGCCGTTCAAGCTGACGCAGGATGCTGATGCCGAACTCGTCTTCGATCCCGAAAAACGCGAGGCGATCGCCGGCGGCGATGTCGTCGCCTCCGCCATCGGCGCCGGCGACATGCCTTTCGTCGTCGACCGGATGGCCGCGCTCGATACCCTCAAGCGGCTGTCCGAGACAAACCCGCAGACCGTACGCGTGACGCCTTCCGACGCCGTCCATCGTGAAGGCGAGCGCGTCGGCGTCACAGTTTCGGATTTATCAGGCCGCAAGCTCGTGCTCTTCGACGTCACCGGCGATGGAACCGTGCAGTTCCTCTATCCCAACGACAAGGAGGTCGATGCTGCGATGTCTCAGACCTTCGATCTCGATCTTTCCGTCGTCGCACCTTTCGGCACGGACCTGCTCGTCGCCGTCACCTCTGAAACCCCGATGCCCGAACTTGTGGAATTCCTGAAGCAGAATGATAGGCGCCGCACCGCCGGCAATATCGCCAAGCGCCTCGGCGAATTCCTGCCCGAGGGGGCGCGCGTCGGATTTACGGTCCTCTATACCTCCGCCGGAGCCAAGCTATGAGCACGTCGATCAGCAGGGTCCTCACTATTGCGTCCGTCATGCTGCTTCTGGCTGCTCCCGTGCTGGCGCAGCAGGACACCGATTTTGCCGGCGAGGATGGCGGGCGTGTCATCGGCGGCCAGGCGGCCAAGAAGGGCGAATGGCCCTGGCAGGTGAAGATCCTGGCGCCCGATCCCGAACAGCGCGGCCGCTTCGGCGGCCATTGCGGCGGTTCGCTGATCGCACCGCGCTGGATATTGACGGCCGCCCATTGCGTCACCAGCGGCCGCTCCGGCAAGCAGGATCTCTTCGCCCGCGACCTGCTGATCGTCGAGGGCAAGTCGAAGATCGACAAGGTGATCGCGGTCGACGGGCCGGACAAGCCGGGCCTTGCCGTGGAAGACGTGATCATTCACGAAGATTTCGACCGCAAGGTCTTCGCCAATGATATCGCCCTCATCAAACTGAGCGAGCCCGCCAAATCGAAGCCGGCGATCCTTGCCTCGGCCTCGGATGACGAGGTGGAGGCCGCCGGCCACCCGGCTGTCGTCACCGGCTGGGGCTATACCAAGGCAGATCACGGCTGGGACGACAAGTACCTGCCGACCGAGCTGCAGGAAGTCGAACTGCCGATCGTCCCGCGCGATGACTGCCGCGCCGCCTACCGCGACAGCTCGATGCGCATGAACCCGATCGACGAGCGCAATGTCTGCGCCGGCTACGCCGAGGGCGGCAAGGATGCCTGCCAAGGCGACAGCGGTGGGCCGCTCGTCGCCCAGCGTCCCGACAAGCGCTGGATCCAGCTCGGCATCGTCAGCTGGGGCGCTGGCTGCGCCGAGGCAGAGCATTACGGCGTCTATACCCGTGTGGCCGCCTTCCGCGACTGGATCGCCGCAAAGACCGACGGCGACGTGCCTGACGTTGAAGGGCCCGCTGCCGACGATCAGGTCGCGTCCACCACGACCAGTGGCGGGACGAAGCAGAGGCAGTCCGGACAGGAAGAAGCCAATCTCGCCATCACCACTTCCCCGGCTGGCGATACCGCGCCAGCCGCGACCACCGAAACGCCTGCTGCCGACACCCCCGCCAGCGATATCTTGCCGGCTGACAAGCCCGTCACCGACGAACCCGCCGTGCAGCCGCCGGTCGCCCAGATGCCGGTGATCGAAAGCTCGCCCGGCGATCGCGCACTGCTGATCGGTATCGACGAGTACGAGATGCGCGAGGCCAAACTGACCGGCTCCGCTACCGATGTGAAGGCGATGCAGGTCTTCCTCGCCAAGACGCTCGCCTATCGCCCGGAGCAGATCCACACGCTGACCAACCGCAAGGCGACCCGCGAAGCGATCCTGGCCGAGATCGACGACTGGCTGGTGCGCCAGTCGACACCCGGAAGCCGTGTCTTCCTCTATTTCAGCGGCCAGGGCTCGGAAGAAATGGGCGCCGAGGAAACGACGAGCCCGACGCTGGTGGCCGTCGATGCCAAGCTGGTGCGCGAGGGCGGCAAGGTGACCGTCACCAACCAGATCCGCGAAACCGAGATCGCCGCACGTCTGAACAGCCTCAAGGATCGCCGTGTGACGCTGCTGATCGATGCCTGCCATGTCGGGCCTGGCAGCCGCAGCGCTGTGGCCGCACCCTCCGGCACCGTGCGTTGCCTCGGCCCGGCGCTGGCAGCGCTGGAACCGCCGAACAAATCAGGCAAGGAAGCAAAATTCTCCTTCGGCGGCGAAAGCGCCATGGTCTGGTCGGCAGTCAATGCAGGGCAGTGGGCCCTCGTCGACCGCGAGGCCAAGCCGCCGGTCGGCGTCTTCACCCGCCGCTTCATCGAAGGCGTGCAGGATGGCGTGGCACGCGCCGCCGACAAGCCGAATGTCAGCAATGCCGCCCTTCTCGATTATGTCCGGCGCAAATCGGACGAATATTGCCGGACGCATGCGGAGGATTGCCGCTTCACGCCGGTGCCGCAATTTTATGGCCAGCCGGATGCGCTCGGCCGGGATGTGATCACCGGTGGGGAGGCGAAGACGCCGGTCGCCGCCGTCGAAAACACGCTGAAGAGCGACAATGAGGCCGGCGTCGCCGTCGACGTGCTGCCCGGCACCGCGGTCAGCATCGGCGACAAGGTGGCGATGCGCGTCTCGACCAAAACGTCCGGTTACTTGATCCTGGTCGATATCGACGCCTCCGGCAAGCTGACGCAGCTTTACCCGAACAAGCGCTCGATGGGGCTGAAACCATCAGCCAAAAGCGGCGACAACCGGCTCGATCCGGCCCGGCCGGTCGTCGTGCCCGATGCGCGCAATCCCTATACCGGCTTCGAATATGTGGTGGAGGGGCCGGCTGGCGTCGGCATGGTCGTTGCCATCCTCAGCGACAAGCCGATCGAAGTGCTCGACCTGCCCGATGTGCCGACGCCGCTCGTCGGCCAGCGCGCCGCCTTCAACTATGTCTACGATCTCGCCCGAAGCCTCAGGATCGTCGGCGACGACGAAACCGGCGCCCAAGGCAAATGGTCGTTCGATTCCAAATTCTATCGCGTCCGCTGAACAGGAGCGAACCATGCCGAAATCCACTCTGCTGGCGGGTCTTGCCGCTTCCCTGATGGCGTTTGCCCCGACCGCCCATGCCGGCAACTCCGGCGACAGCAAGGCGATGCTCGCCGCACAAGCCGAGCTTGCCGCCGAACTGATCGACCGCAGCCTGGCAAAGGAGGGTGCTGCCAATATCATGGTGTCGCCGGCAAGCCTTGCCGCTGCCCTCGGCCTTGCAGGCCTCGGCGCTTCCGATGCGGGCAAGGCCTCGATCGCCAAAGGCCTCGGCTTCGGCGGCGAGGTGAAGGGACCGGAAACGGCGTTCGAGGCGATGTCCCCGGAAAAGCCGGCAGCGGCGGATGCGCCTTTGGCGATGGCGGTCGCGATCGTCTTCGACGACAAGCTGGTGCTCGTCCCCGACGCGCTTTCCATGCTCGCCGGCCACCGCATCAAGCCTTCGATCGAGGATCTCGACGGACCGAAATCGGTCGAGCACATCAACGGCTGGGTTAAGGACGCAACGAGGGGCGCCATTTCGTCAATCCTCGACGCACCGCCCGGCGGCGGCTTCGTCAGTCTCGGCGCGCTCTCCTTCAAGGCGCGCTGGAAGATATCCTTCGAGAAGGAGAGCCCGGCAAGCCCCTTTCAGCGGCCGGATGGTTCGACGATTTCGGTGCCGATGATGCATCTTGCCGGCGATGGCCAAAAATTCCGCTCCGACGAGAAATTCACCGCCGTCGACCTTGCCTATGCCGGCGAGGGCTACAGCATGGTCGTGGTAGCGGCGCGCTCCGGCAAGGGTGTCGGCGGCGCGGACCTGAAGGCGCTCGCTTCCTGGCTGCAAGGGGAAAAATTTGAGGCCGCCAGGGGCGAAATCTTCCTGCCACGCTTTTCCCTGAACGACGGGCGTGATTTGATGCCGGTACTCAATGCGATGGGAGTGGCGCCCGAGAAGGCCAGGGATGCGGGGTTCCCGGGTTTCACCAAGGAAAACATCCGCTTGTCGCGCGTCCTGCAGAAGACGATGATCAAGGTTGACGAAAACGGCACGGAGGCGGCAGCGGCCACGGCTGTGGTCACGGAACGCAGCATCGATCCGAAGCTTGTTCGCGTGGTCGCCGATGCCCGTTTTGCCTTCGCGCTTCGCGATACGAGAAGCGGCCTGCTGCTGGCCGCAGGCCTGATCGGTGATCCATTACTGGCGGGCGAATAGAATTCGGTTTCATGAATGTAATGAATGCAGGGGGACACGTGCATGAGAAGTGATCTGATCGCCCGCTACACGATCGGCGAGCCGATCTATGAAAACGAGTTCATCGTCTATCCCGCTCAGGACAAGCGGATGGACCATGCGGTCTTCATCGTCACGCCCGATGTGGCGCTGAAACTGGACAAGGCTCGTTTCGAGCGGGTCTGGACCTCCATCAACGAGGCCAAATCTCTGACGGCGCGGCGCTTCGTCGAAATCGAGGATCTCATTCCGCCGTCGCCGGAAGACGACAATTTCTATATCGTCGAGAAGCGGCCGTCGAAAACGCTGCACCAATATCTCGACGAAACGGAGATGGTGGCTTACGAGCGCGCCGTCGAGATCGGCCGCCACGTCCTCGAAGGGCTGGCCACGTTGCACGGCGCCGGTTACGCCCACAACGCCCTGACGGACCAGTGCATCTATGTGTCGGAGGATTATTCCGGCCTGTCGGTGCGGATCGGCAACCTGCACCTGATCTCAAGGATCGGCGAGCACATCATCCCGCCCTATGTGCCGGAATTCGGCGCGCCGGAAATCTATGCGAGCGGCAGCTTCTCCGCCTCATCCGCGCTCGACATCTACGCCATGGGCATGATCGCCTACAAGCTTTTCCTGCCGCGGCAAACGTATAACAGCGTCTTCGACAGCGTCATGGTCTGGGAAGACGAGCACCAGCGCGAGCAGAGCTGGAAGAACATCCACCTCGATCCTTCCAACGTCTTTCCCCGCCTGGACGTGCTGATCCCCGGTTTTCCCGAGGGGCTTGCAAGCCTTGTCGAAAGGATGCTGAGCCGCGACCCGGCCCAGCGACCACGCATGGGCGCCGATGCGCTCGGCGAATTCGCGCGCGTCACGACCGGCATCCAGCCGATGTCGTGGGATCCGCGCGGCGGCATGCAACAGCAGCAGGAGGCGCCGAAACCGAAAAAGTGGACGCTTGCCAAGCTGTCGATGATCGGCGCGCTGCTCTTGATCTGCATCGGCGTCGGTGTCGTCACCATTCCGAAGCTGCTCCGCCCGGACCCGAAACTCGTCGCCGATGTCGGCACCTGGAAGAAGGAGGCAGAAAGCCGCAAGCAGAAGGCGATCGCCGCCAAGGCGCCGGAGCGCCCTTCCGGTGACCAGGCAAAGCTCGCCTATGACACGGGTGCTGCGGCGCTGACATCGGCCGATGCGCTGCTCAAGGACGAAGACTATGAAAAGGCCCTTCCGGGCTTCCAGACGGCCGCCATCAATCTCGGCAACGCGCTGATCGGTATCTCGAAGGAGAATGCAGAGAAGGCGAAAGCTGCCGCGTCTGCCGCAGGCGGCGACAAGGCGCCAGGTTTTGCCGAGGCCGACACCAAGATGAAGACTGCCGCCGACGCGGCCACTGCCAAGCAGATGCATGCTGCGGTCGACGCCTACGACGCATCGAAAACGACGTTCGACGATCTCGCCAAGGCGCTGACCGCGCTGGCAGCAGCCGAAAAGGACGCGACGGCAAAACGCGAAACGGTCGATCGCATCGGCGCCGGCGATAGCCCCGACGTCAAAAAGGCGAGCGGGCTGATGACCGAGGCCAAGACCAAGGCCGAGCAATGGCAGATGCCGGCCGCAACGTCAGGCTATGGCGACGCCGCCAAGCTTTTCGACGCCGTCATCGCCGATGTCATGGCGGCGAAGGACGAGGCGACGGCGCTGAAGCAGAAAGTCGCCGATCTCAACGCCTCGATCGCCACCCGCGCCGGTGCTGCCGATCCAACGCTTGCGGCCCTCGCCCCGAAGATCGGCGAGGCCGACGGCCGCTACAACGCCGAGGCCTATAAGCTCGCGGTCGTTGCCTACCAGCCGATCCTTGCCGATCTCGAGGCGCTGTCGGCACGCGGCTTCTGCCCCGTTTCGCAGACCCTTGCCTTCGAGACCGTCCCAGCGGGAAGCTATTCACTGGAGAACGTCCGGCTGATGACCTCCTCGATGAAGGAGCTCGGCGGCATGCTTGGCGTTGCCAATGGCGCCGTGAAGATCGACAAGTCCTTCTGCATGCAGACGAAGGCGGTCACCCGTGCCGAGATGGCGGAATATTACACCGCCAATTCCGACCCCGCCGCAGCAAAGGCCTATGCCGACAATCCGCAGCAGCCGGCCGACGACGTGCCGCTTGCCGTGGCGCAGAATTATACCGCCTGGCTGTCGAAGCAGCTGAACGCCCCCGTCCACCTGCCGTCGGCGACGGAATGGATGGCAAGTGCGGCGAAGATCACTCCGGAAAAACTGCCCGACAATGGCGATATCATCCTGCAGTGGAGCGCCACCCCCTGCGAAGCCGGCGGCAATGTCGCCTTCATGGCGCAGGAGGGCTCGACCTTCGTCGTCTGCTCCGACGCGTCGGCCGGCGGCATCTTCCGGGTTACTGCAGAATTGCGGTGAGCGCGGCGAAAAATGGGACCGAATAGGGAAGTTTGGGCGCCGTTTCTGCTTCATTCGGCAGCTCGCGTTCAAGCCGCATCATTTGACAAATTTCAATTCCAAATTTCAAAATACGCGCGTATATTGAACTGGGGACTGCAGTATCCGTGCCTTGAGGGGTCGAGGACAATGTGCTGGAAAACATCATCAGCATTTACGCCGGTTGGGTTTGCCTTGCGAGGCCCGGCATCTCGCAAGATCGTATGGACGTTGGGCGACGCGGCGCGTCTCCTGATCAACGACTGGCCTTGCGATGACGGCGAGGAATATGTGGCAGCCGTCAAAGCCTGCGTCGACGCGTTGAGCGGGAAGATTGCCCCGGAACAATTCCGGGAAGCGCTTCTGCGTGCGGCCGATGAGGCCGGCATCGCTACTCTATCGCTCGTCCGGCAGGGAATGGGAGAGCGACGGCCGGACCTTCCCCCAATGATGCCAACATAGGCCTTGTTCCCAGGGACTACCCGCCTATCGACGTTGCGTTTGCGCCAGGAGCGGTCGTTGGGCTCGGTGTCAAGGAACGACCGATTTGAGGCCGACAGTGGAACGACCGCTTCCTAGATGGTAGCGCTTAAAGCTGGGCCGACTGACGCGATGACGAAAGGAGCGACGACCCTTACTTCACTGTGATGGCAATGCCGCTGAGATCGGCGTTGACTTGCAGGCCTACCTGCTTGCCTGAGAGTTCGAGTTGGGCGCCCTTGTCATTAGTCATGACAATTACCTGTGCCCCTTTGCCGACCGCGCCGCCACCGCCCGCCGCACCGTAGACCCCCGTCACATCCCGGGCGCGGCGAATGTGGCGAACGGCACCATGAAAATAGGTCTTAGAAGCCCCGAAAGCGAGGCCGCCCGAAATGCCGCCGACAGAGATGGGATAGTGGCGACCATGGAAGGTCAGCGTGCCCTCGCCTCCAGAACCACCCACAAAGAAGGCAGCCTTGTAGACTGAGAAGCTGATCGTGCCGCTGTCGGCATGCGCGGAGCCGGCAAAGCTGATTGCTGCTGCAGCGATAACCGCAGCCGCGACTGAACGAAATCCGGATGAAATCTTCATGATGCGAGTCTCCTCAAAATCGAGGCTTACCCAGCCAGGAGGGAACGTAAGCGCCATGCCAAAGTCACTGCTGAAACAGTCTCGCTCGTCATTAGTTCCAAACACGCGGCCAGAATCCGGCTGCGAAAAGGCCGTCACAAAGCGAGGCGGATGGCAAACATAGTCTCGGTGGCAGGGCCGGTGGCAGCTAACGCTTTCCGGGCAACTTCAAGATCGACTTCTACGGCCGACATAGCACCACAAGCAGACATACCGTTTTGGCGGTGTGCTGGTTGCGGCGCGTCGATGGGTGTAGACTGCCGACACTGTTGCATGTTCATGCAAGGCAATGATGATGGGTACCCCCACGCTTGACCGGAAGCTGCTCGCGATCCTAGCGGCGGATATGGTCGGCTACTCGAAGGCGATGGAGGCCGATGAGGCCGGCACCATCAAGCGACTGAAGGCCATCCGCGCCGAACTGATCAATCCCGCCATCTCCCAGCGCCATGGCACCGTTATCAAGCTGATGGGTGACGGCACGCTCGTCGCGTTCAACAGCGTGGTTGATGCGGTTGCCTGCGCCGCGGAGTTTCAGAGTGTGGTGGCGGCGCGCAACGCCGACCTACCGGAGCCTGAGCGCATCGTATTTCGCGTCGGGATCAATCTGGGCGATGTGGCCTTGGTGGATGGCGATGTCTATGGGGATGGAGTGAATGTCGCCGCGCGGCTGGAGCATTTGGCCGAGCCCGGCGGCGTGGTGGTGTCGGGAACGGCATACGATCATCTCCAGGGCAAACTCGACTGGCCGCTCGATTTCGCAGGCGAGCAGCAGGTCAAGAATATCAGCCGCCCGGTACGGATGTATCGGCTGAGACTCGACGGCAAACGGGCGCGTCGGCCGCTTCTCAAAATGATACCGCGCTGGGCTAAAACGGCTGCGGCGTCTATCGTGGCGCTTGCGCTGGCGGGCGGCGGGGTCTGGTGGTTCTTGCAGCCCGAACCTTTGAGTGGCAAGCCTTCGGTGGCGGTGCTGCCCTTCAACAATTATGGCGGCGACGAGGCCAGCGGGCGTCTGGCCGATGGGCTGACTGAGGACATCATCACCGACCTCGCGCGGTTTCCCGAATTCGAGGTGGTGGCGCGGAATTCGACGGAAGTTTATAAAGGCAAGCCCGTGGATGCCCGCCAGGTCGCAAGCGCGTTCCATGTCGGCTTTGTACTGGAAGGCTCGATCCAGCGGCAGAGTGGCCGGGTACGGATCACAGCACAGTTGATCGATGCAAAAACCGGCCACCATCTTTGGTCGGAGAATTGGGACCGGCCCGATGAGGACGTGTTCGCCGTTCAGACCGAAATCGCAGAACAGGTCGCCAACCGCCTCGGCGGCGGAGTGGGACTGATTCAAGAGGCCGGGCGGGCTGCAGCCAAACGCAAACGGCCTGAAAACCTGAATGCCTATGATTACTATCTTCTCGGGTCCGAGAAGATCGAAAAGCTCACCAAAGCCGATGACGAGGAGGCCATCACGTTTCTCAACCGCGCCGTCGAGCTGGACCCGGGGCTGGCACGGGCCTGGGTAGAACTTTACCATGCTCATGATCTGATGGGTGTGTTTGGCGTCAATCCCGAGAGCAACCGCAAGGTGGCCGCCGATGTGGCCGAACGCGCGGTGCGGCTTGATCCGAGCGACGCTGAAGCCCATGCGGTGTTTGGTATGAGCCTTGCCAATAAGGGCGATATGGGCCGCGGCAAGTCCGAATTCGAAACGGCCCTTCGTCTCGCACCGGGTTCGTCCGAAATCCTGACTTTTTACAGCGGCTATGCAGCACGATTCGGTGAACCAGAACGCGGTGCTCAAATGTCGACAAGGTCATGCGGCTCGACCCGAATTATCCGATGTGGGCGTCCAACTTCTTCGCGCCTGCCTATTTTATGGCGGGGCGGTATGAAGACGCGGTGACGATGTTGGAGCGCATGACGCCCAACAACTACCAAAGGTGGACTTGGGTGGTCCGTAGCAGCTCGCTTGCGGCACTGGGTCGAACCGATGAGGCGCATGCTTCAGCTATGGAAACTCTCAGACAGCACCCCGAGGTGACTGTCGAGAGCATGATCAGTGAACCCGGCCTAAGCATAATCGAGCGCAATCGGTTCATAGAGACAATGCCGCTCGCTGGCTTCCCGGCATGCGCCAGGCCCGAGGCGCTGGCGAACCTCGCCAAACCTGTGCGACTGCCGCAATGCGAGGCGGGGAAGGCCGAACCCCTCGGGCAGCCATAGAGCAGCCCTGTGCTGCGCGCGCGCCGCTGATCACCCCGGCACTGGCGAGCATTGCTTGCTACAGGCCTGCCCTCAGCGCCGTGCGACCGGCTTCACCGCGGCGCGGCGCTGCAGCGCGAAGCGCGCGGCCGAGCAGTTGATGTCGGGGACGAGATCGTAGGTCTGCTGGTAGAGGCTCTGCGCCAGCGTGTTGTTGCCGCGGTTTTCCGAGGCAAGGGCGGCAAGGGCGGTGCGTTTGTAAGCCTCGACGATCGGCTCGGCGGCCTTTGCCAGCGCGGCGTCATCAGACGGTTCGGCTGCCAGCGAAAGGGCGGCATAGGTCGCCTCGCCATCCCTGCCGACGCGGCCGCCGACAGCCCCGTTGAAACTTTGCTCGGAAACCTCACGCATGCGCCTGGCATTCTTGATGCATGTCGGAATGCGGGCCGCTTCCGCATTGATGCGCTCGGCCGTCGGGCCAGTTTCCGCGCTGCTGCCGCCGGACAGGATGACGTAGCCGATGATGCCGACGACGGCGAGATAGGCAACACCCATGCCGGCGAGGAAGGCCGGCTGTTTGAGGAGCGACTTCTTCGGCTTGTCGTCACCGACCTTGGAGGCCTGCTTCTTCGGCGCTTCCTTGGCGGCGGCCTTGACGACGAACTGGAATTCGACGTCCTTGCCGAGCCGGAAGCTGTCGCCTGATTTCAGCGAGGCCGTCTGCAACAGCGCTTCGCCGCGCAGCATGATCGGGTTCAGTCCCATGCGGCGAATGATGAAGCCGCCGTCGCTCTGCCGCTCGATACGCGCATGGATCGGCGCCAGAAACGGATCGTCGACGACGATATCGGCATTAGCCGCCCGGCCGATCGACATTTCCGGCCGGTCGAGCACATGGCTGCGGCTCTGGCCGCCGGGACCGGTCTGCAGAAGGCTTGGTTTGTTTCCACGAAAGAAGGAAAAAAAGGCCATGATCAGAACATCCCACTCGACATCATCTCGACAATTGCAGGCGCCAGCACCAGAAGCAGGATCGACACGACGATCATCATCGCCGGCATGACGATCTTGGCCTTCAGCTTTTCACTGGCCCTGTCGGCCTTTTCCCAGCGGCGGAAGCGCAGGTCGCGCGCATGTTCGCGCAACAGCTCGACACGGTTGCTGCCCTCGACTTCGCCCTGGATCACGGCGCGGATGACGCGGATGACTTCTTCGGCGGTCATGCGGCGCTCCAGCCGCTGCAGCGCCTCAATCATGCCGGTGCCGAGCGCCACGTCCTTCAGCGTCTGTTCGATCTCCTCGCTCATGACGGTGCCGGATGCGGCTTCGGCATAAAGCCTCAGGCTTTCCGGCAGCGTCGCCTGCGCCTGCTGCGTCATGACGACGAGATCGAGGAAATAGGGAAATTCGCGCGAAATGCGTTCCTTGCGGTCCTGCGCCTTGTCGTCGGCGACGACCCAGAAATAGATGGCGGGGATCAGGCCGAGGATCAGCCCGGCCACCAGCCCGCCGATCACGCTGCCGCTGGCAATGCCGAACAGCAGGCCGAGCACGACGAAACCGAAGAGGCTTAAGACCACGAGAAGCGCGATATATTCCCGCCCCGTGACGCCGCCGAACGGCCGACCGGCATAGATCAGCTTCTGCTCGAGTTGCGCGCCGTAATCGGCCAGGAGCTGCTCGAAATGCGTCAGCACGAATTCGACCGGGGTGCGCATGCCGATGCTGTCGACGATATTGGGTGGCGGGCCATCGCCGCCGGCGGACCGGCGCACCACGTGAATGCTGCCGAGCAGATCGCCGATCCACCAGACGAACAGCGCAGCGGTGATCCCGGCAAAGACGACGGCAATCGGGGCGAGGGGTATCTGAGATATCATACCGACACCTTCATCATCGAGCGCATCCAGAAGAAACCGGTGGCATAGAGAATGGCGCCGACGATCGCGATGACGATGCCGATGGCGTTGCCGAACACCTTGTCGATCAACTCGGGCTGGCCGAAGAAGATCATCAGGATCATGAACAGCGCACCGCCGTTGACGACGCGGAAATTCATGCGCGCCTGCGACGACGAGGTCGTGATCTTCTGATCGAGCTTCCAGATTTCCTTGAAGGATTTCGACATTTCGGTCAGCGGTTCGGAGATGTCGCCGCCCTGGCGGGCAAAGAGGCCGAGGGCCGCATCGACCATCTTGAAATGCAGGCTCGGCACGTTGCGGCCGTGGCGGTCGAGCGCCTCGACCAGGCCGATGCCGAGCTTCTGTTCGCGGGCAATGCGCTCGAACTCGCGCGAGGCCGGCATCTGGCCGGTATCGGCCACCGCATTGACGGCGATGGCGAGCGGCTTGCCGGTGCGCACCGCCGAGACGATCTGGTCGACGGCGTAGGGAAGCTGCGATTCGATCTGCAGCCAGCGGCGCTGCAGAAAATAACGGATCACGCCCTTGGGGAGGAAGATCGCGACCGGGATGGCGATGACGAAGCCGAAGATCGGCCCGAAGATCAGCGAGACCACCGCGAAGACGACGATCGCCGTGATGCCGTAGGCGAGGATCATCGTATAGGGCGGAACGGCATCGCGCCCGAAGACCTGCGCCGCCTCGCTGGCGAGCGCAATGTCACGCTCGGTGGCACGCAGCAGCGGCGCCGGCCAGCGCACCGGCGCGCCCCAGACGAGCAGTCCCACTGTGACCGCGCCGAGGGCGACCGTAAAAATCTGCAGAATGCTGATATCCATGGCTTCCCCCTCAGAGCAATTCCACGAAAAGTGCGAAGCGGTTTCCGTTCTGAATTGCGTAAAAACAAAAGCCTAGAGCGGTTCTGGAACCGCTCTAGACGAACATGTCCAGTTTTTCGATCTCGCCGTCGTCGTTGAACTCGACGAGCTCGGCGACGAAGCTCGGCAGGTAGCCGGTGAAGGCATGCACGGCCTGGCCGCCGGCGCGGCCGACGAGATTGAAGATCGGCTCGACGATGATGAGGCCGGTATCCGGATCGATGCCGATCACCTCCGATATCTCGGTGACGGCGCGCCGGCCGTTCGCCAGCCGATTCAGCTGCACGACGAGCTCGACGGCGGCAACGATCTGCTGGCGGATCGCCATGACAGGCAGCGAGCTCTGCCCCTGCAGCACCATCACTTCCAGGCGGGTCATCATGTCCTGCGGTGTGTTGGCATGCGCCGTCGTCATCGAGCCGGCATGGCCGGTGTTCATCGCCTGCAGCATGTCGATCGCCTCCGCACCACGGCACTCGCCGACGATGATGCGGTCGGGACGCATGCGCAATGCGTTTCGCACGAGGTCGCGGATGGTGACGCTGGTCTCGGACTCCGCCGTCTTCGGCCGCGATTGCAGATAGACGACATGGATGCCGTCGAGCTGCAGTTCCGACGTGTCCTCGACGGCAACGACGCGCTCGCCGACCGGGATGAACTGAGACAGGCTGTTCAAGAGCGTCGTCTTGCCGGAGCCGGTGCCGCCTGAGACGACGATGTTCTTGCGCGAGCGGACGGCTGCCTCGAGGAAGGCGCGCATCGGCTCGCTGAGCGCGCCGGCGGTCACCAGCTTGCTGATATCGAGCCGCGACTTGCCGCCGAACTTGCGGATGGTCAGGCAAGCGCCCTTGACCGCCAGCGGCGGAATGACGGCGTTGACGCGCGAGCCATCCGGCATGCGGAAGTCGGCCATCGCCTCGCTTTCGTTGATCGAGCGGTTGGAATCGACGGCGATGCGCTCGATCACCTTCATCAACTGCCGCTCGTTGGCGAAGGCGAAGGGGTAGCGCTCCAGCAGGCCGAATTTCTCGACGTAGATCTCGTCGTAGCGCGTCACCATGATTTCCGAGATGACATCGAGATCCATCAGTTCGGAGATCGTCCCCCAGCGATACATCAGCTCCTCGATATTGGAGCGCAGGTGCATATGGGCGATCTCGTAGCGGTCGCCGGCGTTGAAAAGAGCCTGCCTGGACTGGAATGCGGCGCTGAAACGGCTATCGAGCTGGGCGAAGTCGGAGCGGGTGGATTCGAAGTTCAGCTTAAGCTGCAAGGCCGAAATCAGCGCCTTGCCGACGTCGAACAGGCGGCGATTGTCCTGCTCCTCACGCGAGAGGCTTGCGGCATTCGACGAGGCGTCACGCCGGCCCGTCCGGGCGATGCGTTTTGCCAGCCACCGATAGACGGCGTTCTTGATGACGAGGATGACGAGATCCTGCGGCGCGCTGTCGAGCGCCTCCTTGATGAACATGTCGAGACGCTCGCGGATACGGGTGCGCGTCTCCTCGCGGCCGAAATCGGAGGATTTCACCAGCCGGTCATACTGCGTGTCCTTCAGCAGGCGCTCGTGAATTTCCATCTGCAGGGCGAGCACGCGTTCCTGATCGGGAAACTGCGTGACCGCGACGGGCGCGGCGGCCGGCTCGACGAGCTCGATCGTGACGTTCGGCACCCAGATCGACATGCCGGCCGAAACCGCAACCGGCGTGCCGGCTCGAAGCGGCTGATCGTCGACGCGCGTCGGGTTGCGGCCGTGATGCTGCACCGACCAGCCCTGGCCCGATTTCCGCAGCACGAATTGCGGCGAAGAGACGTGGCTGCCGCGCAGCCGCACGACGCCCGCGCCGGCGGGCAACGTCAGCGTGCTGCTTTCGCCGACGAAATAGGTCTCGTTCGCCGAGAGCGGGATCACCTCCCGACCGCTGCCGTCCTCATAGGAAATCTTCAACAGCATGGCTCATTCCCCCGCGACGGTCACATCCGCGTCCAGTTGATGCTCGGCAGGTCCTCGACGGTATTGTCGGCCGGATTGCGCAGCACGAGGTTGAGGCTGCCGTTCGACTGGCCCATGGCAAAGATCAGCATTTCGGCTTCCGACGGCGTCACTTCGACGGTCACATTGTTGTAAGCGCTGTTGGCCTTGGTGACTGCACCCTCCGCCGTCGTCGCCGCGCCAACGGCCAGCACTTTGACATTCTGCAGGAAGGTGCGGGTGACGACGCGGGTGCGCGAACTGATGCCGAGTTTATAGTCCTGCGCCTGTTTGCGGTAAGCGTTGACATCGTTCTCGTCGGCGCCCGGATACTGGGTGAGATAGTTCTTCAGCATCTGCTCGACCGGTGACTGCGGCTGGGCTGGAGCCTGCGGCTGTCCGGCTACGGCCGGCGCCTGGCCCGGAACGGCAGGCTGACCTGGCACGGGAGCGGGCTGGCCAGGAGCTCCCGGCTGGGCTGCTGCGGCCGGCGCCACAGGTTCGACCGGTTCGTCGACCGTGCCGAGGATATCGACATAGCTGCCCGGCTCGACGAAATGGCCGACAGCCGAGGCGGCGTTGACGGGAAGGGTCAGTGCCCGCTTGCCGGGTGCGATCATCGTCGTCAAGCGTCCGCCGTCGTTATCGTCGAAATACTGGAAGAGCAGCACCGAGCCGGCCGGAATGTCGGCGGCCGCCGTCCTGTCCTTCAACCATTCCTGATAGGCGCTGGCCGCGGGAACCGCGAGCTTGGCGAGCGCCCCGAAGCTTTCCGGCAGCATCACCGGTTCGGCGAGCATGTCGGGCGTGATCGCCTGACCTCGCGTCACCTTCCTGTCGGGCTGGAGCCGCATGAAGGCATAGGCCACCTGCTCGTTCTTGACGCTCTCGGTCCAGAAGTAGAGCAGAACGCCGGTAATGAGACCGACGATCACGGCCGCGATGAGCTTCCAGTTCATGGTGTTGTTCCTTCGACGAAGGGTTGCCTGATTTGGATGACTTCGACGGTCCGGCCGTCGGTTTTACTGCGGGTGTACAAGACATTGGCCTCGACGCTGCCGCGCCGGCCATAAAGTGCTGTGACCCGGCCGTGCTGCACCGGCGGGGTCTCGATGGTGAAGCCGTCGCGGGCAAGAAGATCGGCGCGCTGATCCGACCAGCGCGTGGCCGACAGCGTGCCTTTAGACACGACCGTGCGTGACGTGTGGCCCTTGTCGCGATCGCCGATATCGCTCAGCACCTCGGCACCGGCCGGCGGACGCAGCGACATCGGCAGCTTGCTGACATCGGCCGCAGCCGCGAAGGCCGGCAGCGTCGCCGCGACATCCTCGAAGCGGCTCATCAGCACCTCGGTCCTCGGCGCGTCGGCGGGACGGCGGATCATGATCGAGACGCCGGGGATCGGCGCCCTTGCCGAGGGATTGGCCGGATCCTGGCGTCTGAGATAGTCGAGGGCCGCCTCGCCGTCGCCGTCGAAGAACCGTACCACCACGGCAAGATCATCGCGGATGCGGCTCATCTTCGGGACGATCAGCATGTTGGCGGCGATGACGTCAGTCAGTTCTTGCCTGTCATTGCCTTTCGGCATGGCGGGCCTTGTATTGACGGCCAGTACCCGCAGCCATTCGTCGGTGATATCGGAAATGCTGCGATCGCTCTGATAGGGCGTGAATTCAAGCGGCTGGCCGTTGATGACGAGATCGCGCGGCGCGCGTTCCGGCGCGCCGACGATGCCGGCCAGCATCGAATTCAGCGTCACCCTCAAATCCTTGTAGATCTCGGCGCGGCCCGGCGTGGCCATGGCGGCGGCAAGCCCGATGACGAGCGCCAAACCGGTGAGATGGCCGAGGGGATGATGGGAGACGCGGGGGCCCTGTCTCATCTTATTTCGCTCCCGGAAAGACGCCGTCGAACAGATCGCCGGAATCGTCGGCGACATCGCGAATTTCGCGGCGCAGCGTCGGATCGTAGCCGTGGCTCGTGGTGTCATTGTTGTGCGAGGCAAACAGCGTCGAATCATCCACCGTGAACGCATCCTTCCAGCGGAGGCTCCTGATCGTATCGAGATCGTCGGAATCCCTGAACTTGTAGACGCGGTCGGCTGTCGCGGTGACGAGCTGCGGCTTCTCATTGGCGAGGTCGCCGACCATGTCTCCGAAGTCGCGGCCGTCGCTCTTCAAGGTATTTTGGACATCGTCCCAGACAAAGGTGCGCTGCGGGTCGCCATCGCCTTCATGCGATGGTGTGCGCGAGCAGTTGATGGCGTCGCCCCCGGGCACTGCCGGCAGAGCCGGGATCGGGACGACATTCGAGAAATCCGACGTGCAGTCCAACCCATTTGCTTCGGCGAAGGCGGCGTTGCGCATCGCAAGCATGGTTCCGACCTTCTTGGTGGAAATCTTGTTCGCGTGGATGACGAAAATCACGATCAGCAAGATAACAGGCGCGGCGAGCACGAATTCGATCGAGGCCAGACCGCGCCTGTCGCGGTGCAGCCGCATCAGCAGCCCGCGGCCAGCAGGACCGCCCATAGGCTCAGTGTGTGTTGACGGCAGCCCAGGCATTGGCTCCTCCTCGGTCGAAGACGCGGGTCAAGCCGGTAAAGCTGTCAGCCGCCGGGCTCTGCTTGATGGTGTTGGAAACCTCACCGATATCGTCGGCAAGCGTGGCGGGCGCAAGCGATGCCAGCCAGTCCTGAGTGTAGAGATCGAAGGCCGTGTAATTGTGGACCCAGCTCTGCGCGAGTGCGTAGGCGGACGGTGTCTTGTCCTTGAAGATGCGGATCTGCAGCCTGGCGCGCGGGGCGCGGGAAACGATCGCCAGCGTCTGGTAGTCGTCGAGCTGCTCGCCTCCAAAAGGCGTGAAGTTGAAGGGGATGCGTCCTTTCAGCCAGTAAGGCTTCGGGAAGGAGATGACGGGCAGGGGAGCACCCGCCACGGAAATCGCGCCACCGGCTGGGCCGCAGACCTGGTTCCAGATCATGTCGAACTTGCGGGTGAAATCGTTCTCGTCCTTCGTCTGGGCATCGGAATAGCGCGGCGGCACGTCGATCGGCAGCTGGAAGGGGTTGGTGATGCCGAAGCCAACGCCGAAGACCTTGTCCGCCAGCCAGAAGCTGACATCGAGCGCTGCTTCCTCCAGCCAGCTCAGATCGCCGGCATATTGCTCGACGATCGCCTTGAACGGAACCTTGCTGAGATAGGCCGGGCCGAAGGCTTCGTAGAAGATGTAGAACTCCACCAGCGCATCGTCGACGCCGCTTTCGTGGTTGACCCAGTCTCGGATATGGCTGCCATCAACTCCGCCTGCCGTTAGCGGGCCCTTGCCGTTGGGGAACCCACGATTGGCAAACTCGCCGCGCATCAGAAACGGGTCCTGTCCCTGGGTGCCGTTGGCCATCGCAAGGCACATTTCAGCATAGGCCGAGGCGGGATTGATGCCGTCACGATCGACCGGCAGGTTACCGCCGGCGCCCTCTCCGGCGTCGTTGCAGGACTCACACGGCGGATGAAAGACGACGTGATCCGACTTGTTCAAGCGCACCAGATGCAGGGCTTCGTTGCTGACGCGCTGCGGAAAGCTTTCGACGAGGTAGTCGTTCAGATCGTTCATCGCATCGATGATGTCGCTGGACTTCTCGATGAGGCCCAAAGGATTGTATTTGACTTGCGCCGCCACCGTATATCCGATCGCTTTGGCCGCTTCCAACGCCCGGAACCCCTGGAACGCCAGGCAAGCCCCATAGATGATGCCACCGACGATCGGGACTTTTTGCCAGCCGGGGCAATATGGCATTGGCGGAAGCGGAGGCAGCAGGGACGCCGGCCCGAAGCCTTCCGTGAACGAATATTCGGCGAGTTTCGCCAGAATGACACCCGAGCGCAGGGCAAGTTCCGCCGTCGTCAGCTGAAAGGCGACCGACGTCGCCATGACAACGGTTGCCTGCGACGAGGCAACATTGTTCATCGCCATGATGTTGAGATAGCGCGCCTCCCAGTCGGCATGGACGAGAGCGGCGGCATCGGCCGTGTCCTGGGTGCGCTGCTTGTCGTAGATCATCTGTCCCGTATTCAGGATCCAGACGATCATCAGGGCAAGCGCGATCGTCATATAGAGGATGATCGGCGACAGGAAGCCGCGTTCGTCGCGGTGCAGGCGCTTGATGAGGGCCGGTGTCATAGCAGGTTCACCTCCGCCGTCGAGATCGTATAGTAGCGGCCGTCCTTCCTCTGACCGCGGGCAAAAACCCAGCCGGCATATTCGAGCAGCAGGAAGCGCGCTTCCACCTTGGCGGTGACCGGCACATGCGGCGAGCGGTTGATGGCGGCATAGAGCGCCATCGGCGCGCGGTCGACGGTCACCGTGACGTTCTGCGGATCGAACATGTAGCGGGCCTGGTTGCGCATCGCCCGCCAGTTCTTCGAAAGGCCCGAGGCATCGGCAAGGCTTTTCAGCGCCTCTTCCGGCGGCTGGCAGGCGCCGACGCATTTCAGCTGGTCGTAGGGTGCGGCCGGGATCAGCGCCAGGCGGGCGGCAAGATCGGCCTTGCCGGCGGCGGCATCGTTATCGCAGGTCTTGACGTCGATGATGCTCCGGATGGTGATCGGCAGGGGCGGGCAGAAATAGACGCGGGCGCTGCGCGCCGCCGCATAGGCGGCATAGTGGGTGAAGAGGTGGTTCTTGGCCAGGATCGTGAACTGGAAGACCACGAACATGAAGAAGACGAAGACCGGTGTCACAAGAACGAAATCCATCATCGTCGTGCTGCCGGAGGTATCGCCGTGCAGCTCCGATATCCGGCGCCGGCGGGCGGAAAGCCGCGGCAGCAGCAGCATCGAGGCAAGCAGCATCATGGCGATCGCAAAGGTACCGAAGAGCGCGCCGTGATCCTCTGGGATCCAGAAGGTCCGTGAGTGCAGGATCGAACTCCAGAAGGCGCCGTCGAAGATGGGGCGTTCGAGTTCCGCGCGCATTGCCGTTACCTCACGAGTGAAAGAGGGGTGAAATCAGGCATGGAAAGGCACCAGAGAAGTCCGAGAGCAGCGGCAACGCCGAAGCGCACGGTATGATGTGTCTCGCGCGGCTTCAGCACGGAAGCGGCGTCGCGGAAACCGGCGGGCAGGAGAAGCGCAAACAGTCCGACCGTTCGCGCCAGCACGCTCCACTGAACACGCCGCGCCATGGAGAAAACGGCAATCACGCCGCCGACCATGAGCGATGCAAGGGTGACGTCGATGGCGGGCCAGAGGCCGAGAATGGCGCCGAGCGCCGCCATCAGCTTGACGTCGCCGCCGCCGCAGCTTCCGGCTGCGAAGGCGATGAGAAAGATCAGGCCGGCTGCAAGGAGGCCTGCGAAGGCAAGCCCTGTTCCTGCGAGACCGCCGCTGACTGCCGCCAACATGAACCCGGCAAGCAGGCAGGGATAGGTGACGGCGTTCGGGATATGACCGTGGCGATGGTCGAGCACCGCCGCGGTCATGGTGCAGGCGACGGCAAGAGCCGCCGCCGCAGGCATCAGGGTCAGATCATAGGTCGTATCCATGATCCCGACCCGCTTATTGACCCGGCTCAGGAATTCTCTCGGCATCCGAGAGCGCCGTGTTCTTTTCATTGAACCATTCGCCGATCTGCTTACCGAATGCGAGCAGAAGCAGCATCAGCGGAATGACGATCAGGGCGACGGCCAGGACGATCTGGGCCATGTCGCCACGCTCGTCCTTGTGAAGTGCAATTGCGAGAGTCTTGAGTTTACCAAACATGTGATTACTCCTCATTCCCAGGTTTGTTTCGGTTCGAAGCCCTGATGAAGATGAACCAAGCATACGCCATCGATCCGAACGAGCATGTTGCTCGATCCAACGATATTTTCTGCTTCAGCTTATCTTCCCCGGCTGCCAACGTTTGTTGAACAACACCATTAAGACCCAAGAGTGCGCCCAAGGCCAGCCCTCCGTCAAGCAAACGAAACGAAGGGTTCCAATTGTCTTGGAGGCATCGCCGGCACAATCGCAGTTGACGTCATATTTTTTCAACTAACCGCTTGAACGGGCTAAGATTTTAGCTGCGTGGCCGAAGTTTTTGCCAACCTGGCGAGGCCTCGTCTACTGCTCCATAATTGGTCAATTCTTTCAAAGCGATAGAAGAAACAGCATATGGCGATCATAATGACTGCCTCCGCGGGGCCCGGCCATGGCGTTGTTTGGCGATCTGGATTAAGCTTTCGGAAAATGGCGGATGTCGCCCGCCAGTCGATCCGGAGAGAGAACGATGGAAACGATGAGCAGCATCTTAATACTTGGATTGGTCCTCATTCCACTGATGATGTTCTTTCCGACCGCGGTCCAGATGATGGCGACACTGTTCGGCATGAGCACGGTCCTGGTCGGGATGCCGCTCTGATGAAGGCCGTTTCCGACGACGCTGCCGAACAGGCAACCTTCCAGGTCCTGACCCGGGCGCTGGACAAGCTGCTCGGGCCGATCCGTTTTCTCCTCGACGATCCGAGCGTGTCCGAAATCCTGATCAACGGGACATCCGACATCTTCGTCGAAAGGCGAGGCAAGCTCGAACGCGCCGATACGCGTTTTGCCAGTCGCGAAGATCTGGAATCGGCCGCGCGCAGCATCGCGCAATTCTCAGGCAAGCGACTGACGCCCGAGGAGCCGAGCATCGAGGCGCGCCTGCCGGATGGTTCGCGCGTGCAGATGATCCAGCCGCCGGCCGCCCGCACCGGGCTCTGCATCTCCATTCGCCGCTTCCTGAAAGAACATCGCAGCATCCGCGACCTCGTCACCCAGGGCAGCCTGACGGAGGAATCGCTGTCGCTGCTGCAGGCGGCCGTCGGGCTGCAGAAGAACGTCATCATCTCCGGCGGCACCGGCACCGGCAAGACGACGATGCTGAACGCGCTGTCGGAAGCCTTTGCCGACCACGAGCGCGTCATCGTCATCGAGGACACGTCCGAACTGCAGATCCGCAAGGAACACGTGGTCTATCTCGAAGTGACCAAGCCCGACCGTTTCGGTCGCGGCGGCGCCAGCATCCGCGACCTGTTCCGCTCGTCGCTGCGCATGCGGCCCGACCGGATCATCGTCGGCGAGTGCCGCGGCGGCGAGGCGCTCGATATGATCCAGGCGATGACATCAGGCCACAGCGGCAGCCTTTCGACGGTGCACGCGAACACCCCCTATGACTCCCTACACCGGCTGGAAACGCTGGCGCTGATGTCTGATATCGACATGCCGCTTCGGCCCCTGCGCGCCCAGATCGCCTCGGCGGTCGATGTCGTCGTGCAGATCGCCCGCTTCAAGCGCACCGGCCGGCGCCGCGTGATCGAGATTTCCGAGATCAAGGGCCTGAACAATGACGGCCAGTATATCGTCGAAAGCATCTACAAGCTCGAGGGCGACGGTCATTCCAATCCCGACGGCGCACTGCTGTGGACGGGTGTCGTGCCGAGCTTCGCCGCCGATGCGCTGGAAGAGCTGCAAGGTGCGGAGCGCCCCGAATGGGTCGGAGCCGCCGCGCTGCATACCGCTTAATAACGATCCCAGACCCTCCTCTGTTAGACGCCGTCCTTTTCCGCGCTCGCCGCCATATGCGCGAGATCGTCCCAGAGGCTTTCGGCAAAACTCCGCAGGACCGTGAGTTCGAAGCTGTCATCGCCGGTGCGGACGATCTGCACGGAGAGATGACCGACCATCGTCAGCACAGAATGGCCTTCCGGAAAGACGGAAGGATCGAGATCGACGGCTGTGCCTCGTGACAGAAGTGCGCGCGAAGAACGGCCGGAAACGCCGATACGCACGCGGCCGTGGCTCTGGTCCATGACGAAGGACCTTCCCGCAAGCGCTGCCGCGAGAGCATGGAGGCTGGCGGGCACGAGCGGCTCGTCACCGGCGACGAACCATTGCCGGAAACCCGCCTGGCGGATCGAACTTTTCGCAAAGCCCGCTTTCACCAATTCCGCGGTGAGCGCTGATGGTTCGATTGCGCCGAGCACATGCAGGAGATGGCCCTCCGGCAAGGCTTCAAGCCGAAGGCCCGCCCCTGAGATGCCGTTATAAACCATGCCGGCCAGAACCGGTTTGTGTTGCGGAAGATCACGCATGGAGCTTCTCGTTTTCGGGATCGATGAAGACGGGATGGCAGAGCACCGCATCGGTGAATTCGTTGCGCAGGCCGTTCCAGACCGTCACCCTTTCACCGATGCGTTCCGGCCCACGCCGGACGAGCGCCAGGCCGATCGTATGGCCGAGTGTCGGCGAAAAGGCACTTGAGGTGACGTAGCCCTGGTCGTTTTCGAGCGTCGCCGCAACGCCGTCGGCAAGAATATGCGAGCCGGTGCGGAAGCCGCTTGCCGGATTAAGCGGCTTGACGCCGACGAGGCGCGGCCGCTCGGGATCCTGCAGCCCTTGGCGCGCCAGCATTGCCTTTCCGATGAAGTCCGGCTTGGTTGATGAGACCATGCGGCCGAAACCGAGATCGCCAGGCGTCACCGTACCGTTGATCTCTGCATGGGTGACATGACCCTTCTCGATGCGCATGACGCCGAGCGCTTCGGCGCCATAGGCGCAGATGCCGTGCTTCTCCCCTGATACCATGATCGCATCGGCAACGCCTTCGCCGTAACCGGCCGGTAC
Source organism: Rhizobium sp. LARHSG275 (assembly GCF_052871115.1). Taxonomy (NCBI): domain Bacteria; kingdom Pseudomonadati; phylum Pseudomonadota; class Alphaproteobacteria; order Hyphomicrobiales; family Rhizobiaceae; genus Rhizobium; species Rhizobium sp. LARHSG275. Next base: position 345,150 of record NZ_JBIXJN010000001.1, read on the forward strand.
TGCCAGCTCGTAGGCGAGTTCGCCGGAGAAGGAGATCCGGAAGAGCCGGCCTTCGAGGCGGCCGCCGAAGAGGGTGACCTTGCGGGCACTCATGAAGGGGAAAGCCGCATCCGACAGGTCCTCGTCGACGATCTCCTGAAGAATGGGGCGCGACTTCGGCCCGGCAACGGCCATTTGCGCCCATTGATCGGTCGAGGAGGCGAAGCAGACGTCGAGCTCCGGCCACAGCGTCTGGGCGCAGAATTCCAGATGGGTCAAAACGCCGGCTGCCAGCGCCGTCGTCGTCGTCATGAAGAAATGCTCGTCACTGAACCGGCTGGTGGTGCCGTCATCATAGATGAAGCCGTCCTCGCGCAGCATGATGCCGTAACGCGCCCTGCCCAAAGCAAGCTTGGCGAAGCCGTTGCAATAGATGCGATCGAGGAAGGCCGCGGCGTCCTTGCCAAAGATTTCGATCTTGCCGAGGGTCGAGACGTCGCAGAGGCCGGCGTTCATCCTGATGTTCAGCACCTCGCGGTCGACGCTTTGGCGCCATGTCGTCTCGCCGGCGCGCGGGAACCAGGAGGAGCGATACCAAAGGCCGGTTTCGACGAAGACCGCGCCGTTCTTCTCGGCCCAGCCATGCAACGGCGATTTGCGGGCCGGCTGGAAATGTTTGCCGCGCGATGCCCCGGTCAAGGCGCCGAAGGAAACCGGTGTATAGAAGGGCCGGAAGGTCGTCGTTCCCACTTCGGCGGGCGACACGCGGCGCGCCTCGGCAAGGATGCCGATGGCGTTGATGTTGGAAAGCTTGCCCTGGTCGGTCGCCATGCCTGATGTGGTGTAACGTTTGGCGAGCTCGACATGGCCGTAGCCTTCGCGGACGGCGAGGCCCAGATCCTTGAGATGCACGTCGTTCTGATAATCGACGAAAGCCTTGCCCTTCGAACCCTTCACCGACCAGAGCGGCTTTGCCTGTGCGGCCGTCTCGGAAGCGGCGGCAAAGGCCGGCTCTGCCGCTGCGAAACCGATCGCCTTCAACGCGGCAGCTGCCTTTTCCGCGCCATCGCCGAGGCAGGTCGCGGTTTGCGCCATGCCGGCGGCCGAGCCGGCAACGGCAAGGCCTTCCTGCTGGACAGGCGCCAGAAACGTCGAGGCCTCGTGCGACCATTGCGGTTTTGCACCGCGATGGCAGGCAAGATGAATGATCGGGCTCCAGCCGCCCGACATGGCAAGCGCATCCGCTTCGATCCGGCGGGTGCCGTCTGCGGTCTTGATGGTGACGCCGCGCAGGCGCTCGCCGCCAAATGCATCGATGACCCTGGCGCCCTCCAGCACTTCGGCGCGGCCCTGCCAACTCCCACCTCCATCCCCGCGGCTGTCGACGATCGCCGCGACCGTGAGGCCGGCGGCCTCGAGATCGGCGGCGGTGCGATATCCGGCATCGTTGGTGGTGAAGATGACAGTGCTTCTGCCGGGCGCGACCGCTTGTCGAGTGAGATAGCTGCGCATCGCGCCTGCCATCATCACACCGGGAATATCGTTGCCGCCGAAGACGAGCGGACGCTCCTCGGCGCCGGTCGCAAGGATCGCCTGGCGGGCGACGATGCGCCACAATCGTTCGACCGGGCGTTCCGGATCGGGCATCGCCACATGCTTCTGCACCCGTTCGACGGCGCCGAAGACATTGTCGTCGTACCAGCCGAACACCGTCATGCGCGGCAGACGCCGCACATTCGGAAGTCCCTCCAGTTCGGCAAGCAACTCACCGAGAAGCGCGCCCGCCGGCTGGCCGTCGATGGTGCCGCTGTCGGAAAGCAGACTGCCGCCCAGGTCGGATCCCTCGTCGGCGAGGATGACGCGCGCCCCGGCACGGCCGGCGGTCAACGCTGCGGCAAGACCGGTCGGGCCGGCGCCGATCACCAGCAGATCGCAATGCGCCCAGCATTTCTCGTAGGAATCGGGATCAGCCTCATAGGATGCTCTGCCGAGGCCTGCCGCCTTGCGGATCACCGGCTCGTAGAGCTTTTCCCAGAGGGCCGCCGGCCACATGAAGGTCTTGTAGTAGAAACCGGCGCTGAGGAAGGGCGACAGCAGCCCGTTGACCGCGCCGACATCGAAGCCGAGCGAAGGCCAGCGATTCTGGCTCCTTGCCGTCAGCCCCTGGTAAAGCTCGATCATCGTCGCGCGTGTATTCGGCTCGGTGCGCCCGCCGTTGCCTGTCGTCACCAGCGCGTTCGGTTCGGCAGCCCCCGCCGTCAGGATGCCGCGCGGGCGATGATATTTGAAGCTGCGGCCGACGAGCTGGACGCCGTTGGCAAGCAGCGCCGAGGCGAGTGTGTCGCCCGGATGGCCTTCGAGCGGCCTGCCGTCAAAGGTGAAACCGAGCGAAGTCGTGCGGTCGATGCGGCCGCCGGAGGAAAGACGGAAGCTCGTCATGCCGGTTCTCCGCCGAGCTTGGAAAGGGCGGCGTCCCTGACGCCGTGGACCGCATGGGTGACGGTATCGCGTTCGACGATCAGCCAGCGCCGGCATCCGGAGGAATGGTGCCAGTATTCACTGTGCCGGCCGCGCGGATTGTCGCGCAGATAGACATAATCGAACCAGGCATCCGCACCGGCATCCGGCGCCGGCCTGATAAGGCCCGCATCGCCGCGGATCGAAAATTCCTCCTTCGGTCGGGCGCCGCAATGGGGACAGGAAATCAGGCTTGCCATCGTCAAATGTCCTCAGTGCAGGTTGGGCTGGGCGCCGACGCCCTTTTCGTCGATCGGATAGCCGCGCGCGAAGCGGTCGAGCCGGAAGGCGCGGGCGGTCTGATGCGGCGTATTGCGGGCGATCAGATGGGCGTAGCAGAAGCCGGAGGCCGGCGTGGCCTTGAAGCCGCCGTAACACCAGCCGGCGTTGAGATAGAGATTGTCGATATGGGTGCGGTCGATGATCGGCGAGCCGTCCATGCTCATATCCATGACGCCGCCCCAGGAGCGCAGATAACGCACGCGCGACAGCGACGGGATCAGCGCCAGCCCGGCTTCCGCGACGTGCTCGACCGAAGCGAGATTGCCGCGCTGGGCATAGGAATTGTAGCCGTCAATATCGCCGCCGAAGACCAGGCCGCCCTTGTCAGACTGGGACGCGTAGAAATGCCCGGCGCCAAAGGTGACGACCGTGTCGATAAACGGCTTCAGTCCTTCGGAAACGAAGGCCTGCAGCACATGGCTTTCGATCGGCAGCCGCAGGCCGGCCATATCGGCGACGACGGTGGAATTGCCGGCGGCCGCCAGCGCCAGCTTGCCGCAGCCGATGAAACCCTTGCTGGTCTCGACGCCGGTCACCTGACCGTTTTCGCTGCGGATGCCGGTCACCTCGCACTGGGTAATGATGTCGACACCGCGGCTGTCTGCGCCGCGCGCATAACCCCAGGCGACCGCATCATGGCGCACCGTGCCGCCGCGCGGCTGGAACAGGCCGCCCATGATGGGGAAACGGGCATTGTCGAAGTCGAGGAAGGGCAATTTCTTGCGCACCGCCTGCCGGTCGAGAAGCTCGGCGTCGACGCCGTGCAGCCGCATGGCGTTGCCGCGGCGCGTATAAGCGTCGCGCTGGGCGTCGGAATGGAAGAGGTTGAGCACGCCGCGCTGCGAGACCATGGCGTTGAAGTTGAAGTCCTGCTCCAGCCCTTCCCAGAGCTTCATCGACAGCTCGTAGAAGGGATTATTGCCCGGCAACAGGTAGTTCGAGCGGATGATCGTCGTGTTCCTGCCGATATTGCCGGAGCCGAGATAGCCCTTTTCGAGGACGGCGACATTGGTGACGCCGAATTCCTTGGCAAGATAATAGGCGGTGGCAAGACCATGGCCGCCGCCACCGACGATGATGACGTCGTAATGCGGCTTCGGCGCCGGGTCGCGCCAGGCAGGCAACCAGCTTTTGTTGCCGCGAAGGCCGTTGAGGATAATCGAAAGAGCGGAATAGCGCATGGGTCACCCCGGAAAGAACAGCTGCATGATGCCAGAAAGGGGAGGGCGGACTTGCACAAAAGGGACATGATTGGCTAAGAAAGAGACATGTCCTCGCTTGATAGCAGAAATGTGCAGACGATCGGCTTCATCCTCATCCCGGGATTTGCGCTGATGTCCTATGCCTCGGCGACGGAGCCGCTCAGGGCGGCAAATCTCTTGGCCGGACGTGAGATCTATCGGCTGCAGATCTTCTCACCGGATGGCGCAGCGGCACTTTCCTCCTCGGGCGTCAGCGTCCCCGCCGAACCTCTCCCTGTCAGGGGCTCGGGGCTCGGAACGGCCTTCGTCTGCGCCGGCGGTTTGCCCCGCGACTGGCGCTATCCCGGCGTGCTGTCCTGCTTGAGGCAGCTGTCGCGCGAAGGTGTGAGGATCGGCGGCATCTCGGGCGGTCCCTATCTGATGGCGGCCGCCGGACTGCTTGGCGGTCGCGACTTCACCATCCATTGGGAGCATGCGGCCGCCCTTCTCGAAGCCTTCCCGGATCTCACGCCGCGCCAGGCGCGCTTCCTGATCGACGGCAACCGGATTACCTGCGGCGGCGGCATCGCACCGCTCGACATGATGCATGTGCTGATCGCCGAGCGCATGGGGCCGGATTTCGCCCGCCGGGTCAGCGACTGGTATCTTCATACGGAGGTCAACGAGCCGGCTGCACCCCAGCGCGCCTCGCTGGCGCAGCGTTACGGCGTCCATCATCCCGGCTTGCTCAGCGTTCTCGAACGGATGGAGGAGACGATCGAGATGCCGCTGGAGCGCGCCGCCATGGCGCGCATTGCCGGCGTCACCACCCGCCATCTCGACCGGCTCTTTTCGGCTCACCTCGGCAGTACCTTCCTCGAGCAGTACCGCAGGATCAGGCTGCAGCATGCCCATCGGCTGCTGAAGCAGAGCCCGCTTTCCGTCTCGGAAATCGCGGTGGCCACCGGCTTTTCCAGCCTGAGCCATTTTTCCCGGATGTTCCGTGCCCTCTACGGCATCGCTCCGCGCGCGGCGCGGCGGGAATAGGTTTTCTTCACGGTTGAGGAATTTTCACTATGGCGATAGGGTTGCCTTGAACAAAAGAGAAGGCGGCAGGGGAAAACCTATGAAATCCAAGCGTGAAGCGGCAGAGCAACCGGAACAGGCGCTTGGCGGACGCGCTCCCTTTTCCCAGGACCCGCACGCCGTTCGCGAGCCGAAGGAAAACAACCTCGAAATGGCGATCGGCCATGAGGTGCGCGCCTACCGCAAGAAACTCGGCATTACCGTGACCGATCTGGCGGCAGCGACCGGCATTTCGCTCGGCATGCTCTCGAAGATCGAGAACGGCAACATCTCGCCGTCGCTGACGACGCTGCAATCGCTGTCGCGGGCGCTCGGCGTGCCGCTGACGGCCTTCTTCCGCCGTTTCGAGGAACCGCGCAACGCCGTCTTCGTCAAGGCAGGCCAGGGCATCGAGCTCGAACGGCGCGGCACGCGCGCCGGCCACCAATATAATCTGCTCGGCCATATCGACAACAATACCAGCGGCGTCATCGTCGAGCCTTACCTCATCACCCTGACGACCGATTCCGACATCTTCCCGACCTTCCAGCACGAGGGGATGGAATTTCTCTATATGCTTGAGGGCGAAGTCGTTTACCGCCACGGCGACCAGCTTTTTCAGATGCAGCCCGGCGATAGCCTGTTCTTCGACGCCGATGCGCCGCATGGGCCGGAGCAACTGGTGAAACTGCCGAGCAAATACCTCTCGATCATCAGCTATCCACAGCAGAGCTCGAAAAGCTGACTTGCCTCAAAGGAAAAAATCTTTCTTCCCAGTTGAAAACTCAAAATAGACCTGCTAGTCCTTTTTCAACACGAACGGAGGTCTGGTCATGTGCGGAATTGTGGGTCTCTTCCTCAAGGATAAAAGTCTCGAACCGGAGCTCGGGGCATTGCTGTCCTCCATGCTGGTGACGATGACGGATCGGGGGCCGGACAGCGCCGGTATTGCGATCTATGGCGACGCCAGCGGCAACAGCGGCAAGATCACCATCCAGTCGTCCAATCCGAAGAAGGATTTCGCCGGCCTCGAGGCCGAGCTCGGCCAGGCGGTTGGCGCATCGGTCGCCGTCCAGGTGAAGAGCACGCATGCCGTCATCACGCTTGCGAGGGACCTGCTCGAGACGGGCAAGGCAGCCGTTTCGGAATTGCGTCCGAACATCCGCATCATGAGCAGCGGCGACGCCATCGAGATCTATAAGGAAACGGGTCTGCCGAAGGATGTCGTCTCGCGCTTCGCGGTCAATTCGATGGCCGGCACCCACGGTATCGGCCATACCCGCATGGCGACGGAATCAGCCGTCACGACGCTCGGCGCCCATCCTTTCTCCACCGGCTCCGACCAATGCCTGGTGCATAATGGCTCGCTGTCCAACCACAACAATCTCCGCCGAGAACTGAAGCGCGAGGGCATGACCTTCGAAACGGAAAACGACACCGAGGTCGCCGCCGCCTATCTGACGGCAGAGATGGCCAAGGGCAAGAATCTCGGCCAGGCGCTGGAAGGCGCGGTGGATGACCTCGACGGCTTCTTCACCTTCGTCGTTGGCACGAAATCCGGCTTCGGCGTGGTGCGCGATGCGATCGCCTGCAAGCCCGCCGTCATGGCCGAAACGGACCAGTATGTCGCCTTCGGTTCCGAATATCGGGCGCTGGTCAACCTGCCCGGCATCGAGAACGCCCGGGTCTGGGAGCCGGAGCCTGCAACCGTCTATTTCTGGGATCACCAGAAGGTCGCTTGACCGGCGCCTCATGCGTATTTTCCAAGGGTTATTGAAACATGCCTGTCATTGATCTTGCCACTACGCCGTTGCGTGAACTCAACAGCGCCCTGCACAACATCCAGAACGGTTCGAACGATCTTTCCTTCGAAGTCGTCAATCCGCGCGGCAGCCATTCGGTTGCCGTCGGCATCGATGCGCCCGTCACGGTCGATGTGAAGGGGTCTGTCGGCTATTATTGCGCCGGGATGAATGACGGCGGGACCGTCATCGTTCACGGTTCGGCAGGTCCGGGTGTTGCGGAAAACATGATGTCTGGAACCGTCGTCATCGAGGGCGATGCCAGCCAGTATGCCGGCGCAACCGGCCGCGGCGGCCTCCTTGTCATCAAGGGCAATGCGGCATCGCGCTGCGGCATCTCGATGAAGGGCATCGACATCGTCGTTCATGGCAATATCGGCCACATGTCCGCCTTCATGGGCCAGTCCGGCCACCTCGTGGTGCTCGGCGATGCCGGCGATGCGCTTGGGGATTCGCTCTACGAGGCGAAGCTCTTCGTGCGCGGTTCGGTCAAGAGCCTGGGTGCCGATTGCATCGAAAAGGAGCTGCGTCCCGAGCATCTGACGAAGCTCGCCGAACTTCTCGAAAAGGCGGGCGTGACCGAAGTGAGGCCCGAGGAATTCAAGCGTTACGGCTCCGCCCGCAAGCTTTACAATTTCAATATCGACAACGCCGACGCGTATTAAGGCGAGGGACCATCATGAGCTATCACAACCCCTATACCCCGCCGCGCAAGTCCGCGACCTTCGACGATTACACGCTGGCGGAAATCCGCCGTGCTGCGGCGACCGGCATTTACGACATCCGTGGCGCCGGCACCAAACGGAAGGTGCCGCATTTCGATGACCTGCTGTTTCTCGGCGCATCGATCTCGCGCTATCCGCTCGAAGGTTACCGCGAGAAGTGCGACACGTCGGTCGTCCTCGGCGCCCGCTTCGCCAAAAAGCCCATTCACCTGAAGACGCCGATCACCATTGCCGGCATGAGCTTCGGCGCGCTCTCCGGCAATGCCAAGGAAGCGCTCGGACGCGGCGCGACGATTGCCGGAACCTCCACCACGACAGGCGACGGCGGGATGACCGATGAAGAACGCGGCCATTCGCAGACGCTGGTCTACCAGTATCTGCCGTCGCGATACGGCATGAATCCCAAGGATCTGCGTCGCGCCGACGCGATCGAAGTGGTTGTCGGTCAAGGCGCAAAACCCGGCGGCGGCGGCATGCTGCTCGGTCAGAAGATCTCCGATCGCGTCGCCAACATGCGCAATCTGCCGAAGGGCATCGACCAGCGCTCGGCCTGCCGCCATCCGGATTGGACTGGCCCGGACGATCTCGAAATCAAGATCCTGGAACTGCGCGAGATCACCGACTGGGAAAAGCCGATCTATGTGAAGGTCGGCGGCGCGCGCCCTTATTACGATACAGCGCTTGCCGTAAAGGCCGGTGCCGACGTGGTGGTGCTCGATGGCATGCAGGGCGGAACCGCGGCAACGCAGGATGTCTTCATCGAGAATGTCGGTATGCCGACGCTCGCCTGCATCCGCCCCGCGGTCCAGGCGCTGCAGGATCTCGGCATGCATCGCAAGGTGCAGCTGATCATCTCGGGCGGCATCCGTTCCGGCGCCGACGTGGCCAAGGCACTGGCGCTGGGGGCCGATGCCGTTGCCATCGGCACGGCGGCGCTGGTTGCGATCGGCGACAACGATCCGCACTGGGAAGAAGAGTATCAAAAGCTCGGCACGACGGCCGGCGCCTATGACGACTGGCACGAAGGCAAGGACCCGGCCGGCATCACGACGCAGGATCCGGAACTGATGAAGCGGCTCGATCCGATCGCCGCCGGCCGCCGTCTTGCCAACTATCTGAAGGTCATGACGCTGGAAGCCCAAACCATCGCGCGCGCCTGCGGCAAGAACCACCTGCACAACCTGGAACCGGAAGATCTTTGCGCCCTGACGATGGAGGCCGCCGCCATGGCGCAGATCCCGCTCGCCGGCACAAACTGGTATCCCGGCAAGGGAGGCTACTGATTTCTACCGGCCGGGCAAATGTCCCGGCCGTCTCGCATCCATAAGCAAAGTGTCTCCAAGAAATCCAAAGGGGAACGAAATGACACTGGACCTTGCTGCTTTTGCCAGAGACAAAGGCATCAAATATTTCATGATCAGCTATACCGACCTGTTCGGCGGCCAACGCGCCAAGCTGGTCCCCGCCGAAGCCATCGCCGATATGCAGAAGGATGGCGCCGGCTTCGCGGGCTTCGCAACCTGGCTGGATTTGACGCCTGCCCATCCCGACCTGTTCGCGCTTCCCGATGCTTCCTCCGTCATCCAGCTACCCTGGAAGAAGGACGTCGCATGGGTTGCCGCCGACTGCGTGATGGACGACCAGCCTGTCGAACAGGCACCACGTGTGGTGCTGAAAAGACTGGTCGCTGAAGCTGCGAAAGAAGGGCTCCGGGTAAAAACCGGCGTAGAGCCCGAGTTCTTTCTCATCTCCTCGGACGGCTCGGTGATTTCGGACCAGTTCGATACAGCCGAAAAGCCCTGCTACGATCAGCAGGCCGTGATGCGCCGGTATGATGTCATCGCCGAGATTTGCGACTACATGCTCGAGCTTGGCTGGAAGCCCTATCAGAACGACCACGAGGACGCGAACGGCCAGTTCGAGATGAACTGGGAATATGACGACGCGCTTCAGACGGCCGACAAGCATTCTTTCTTCAAGTTTATGGTCAAGTCGGTCGCCGAAAAACACGGGCTTCGCGCGACGTTCATGCCGAAGCCCTTCAAGGGCCTGACTGGAAACGGCTGCCATGCCCATATCTCGGTCTGGGACATCGATGGCAAGGTCAACGCCTTCGCGGACAAGGAAATGGCCTTTGGGCTCTCCGCTCAGGGTAAGACCTTCCTCGGCGGCATCATGAAACATGCCTCCGCGCTTGCCGCGATCACCAATCCGACGGTCAATTCCTACAAGCGCATCAACGCGCCGCGCACGACATCGGGCGCGACCTGGGCGCCGAACACCGTGACCTGGACCGGTAACAACCGCACCCACATGGTGCGCGTGCCTGGACCGGGCCGCTTCGAGCTGCGCCTGCCGGATGGTGCGGTCAATCCGTACCTGCTGCAGGCGATCATCATCGCTGCCGGCCTTGACGGCATCCGCAGCCAAGCCGATCCCGGCCGCCACTACGATATCGACATGTATGCCGAGGGGTACCTGGTGAAGGATGCGCCGCGCCTGCCACTCAATCTGCTCGACGCGCTGCGCGCTTATGATGCCGACGAGGGCTTGAAGCAGGCGATCGGGGCCGAGTTTTCCGCCGCCTATCTCAAGCTCAAGCATCAGGAGTGGAACGCTTACTGCTCGCATTTCACCCAGTGGGAACGCGACAGTACGCTCGACATCTGAGTGGACCTTCTGAAGACACGCTCATCACGCCGGAGCGGACAGGCTCCGGCGTCATCTAGCCCTCTGCGCTTGGGATAGCGAAGGAAGCGACAGCATGAAGAGTTTCGTACTCACCGTATCCTGCAAATCGACGCGCGGCATCGTCGCGGCGATTTCGAGCTATCTGGCCGACAAGGGCTGCAACATCATCGACAGTTCGCAGTTCGACGATCTCGATACCGGCAAGTTCTTCATGCGCGTCAGCTTCATCTCGGAAGAGGGGCTGTCGGGCACCGATATCGACGCCGGTTTTGCAGCTGTCGCCGCTCCCTTCGAGATGGATTACGATTGTCACGACAGCGAGAAGCGCATGAAGGTGCTGCTGATGGTGTCGCGCTTCGGCCATTGCCTGAACGATCTGCTCTACCGCTGGAAGATCGGCGCCCTGCCGATCGATATCGTCGGCGTCGTCTCCAACCATTTCGATTACCAGAAGGTCGTGGTCAACCACGACATCCCCTTCCATCATATTCCGGTCACCAAGGCCAACAAGGTACAGGCCGAGGCCCATATCCTTGATGTGGCCGAGCAGACCGGCACGGAGCTGATCGTGCTGGCGCGCTACATGCAGATCCTGTCGGACGAAATGTGCCAGAAGATGTCCGGGAAGATCATCAATATCCACCATTCCTTCCTGCCGAGCTTCAAGGGCGCCAATCCTTATAAGCAAGCCTACCAACGCGGCGTGAAGCTGATCGGCGCGACGGCGCATTACGTCACCGCCGATCTCGACGAAGGCCCGATCATCGAGCAGGACACGGCGCGCATCACCCATGCGCAGTCGCCCGACGACTATGTCTCGATCGGCCGCGATGTCGAAAGCCAGGTGCTGGCGCGTGCCATCCACGCCCATATCCATCACCGCACCTTCATCAACGGCAACCGCACCGTGGTCTTCCCGGCAAGCCCCGGAAGTTACGCGTCGGAGCGGATGGGCTGAGAGATGATTGGCGTCATCGCACCCATCGCGCCGCAGGACAGATACCGTCAAAGTTTTGGGAAATGCATGCCGGGCGGGGTTGCCACGGCGCGAAAGACTTATATAGTCAGGAAATAAATATTCCGTAGAGGAAATAAAAGGGAACGGACAATGGCTTTATCATGGCGTTTCTCCGTCTTGGCGGATCGGCATCGCGCTCTGGGATCGAAGCTCGAGGACTGGAGCGGCATGGGCACCGCCTGGACCTACGACAAGGACATGTCGGAAGAGCATGTCGCCGTCCGCACCAAGGCCGGCATCATGGATGTCTCGGGCCTGAAGAAGGTGCACCTGGTCGGGCCGCACGCCATCGCCGTGCTCGACTACATTACCAGCCGCGACCTGACGAAGATCTACCCCGGCCGTTCGGTCTATGCGACCATGCTGAACGAACGCGGCCACTTCACCGACGACTGCATCGTCTACCGCACCGGCCCGAATTCCTGGATGCTGGTGCATGGCTCGGGCTCCGGCCACGAGGAACTCGTCAAGCAGGCCGCAGGCCGCAATTGCGCCGTCCTCTTCGACGACGACCTGCACGACCTGTCGCTGCAGGGGCCGATCGCGGTCGATTATCTCGCCAAATATGTCCCCGGCATCCGCGACCTCAAATATTTCCATCATATGCAGACGACACTGTTCGGCGCACCGGTGATGATCTCGCGCACCGGCTACACCGGCGAGCGCGGATACGAAATCTTCGTGCGCGGCCAGGACGCCGTCATGGTCTGGGACCGGATCGTCGAGGAAGGCAAGGAGATGGGCATCATCCCCTGCTGCTTCTCGGTTCTCGATATGCTGCGGGTCGAAAGCTACCTGCTCTTCTACCCCTACGACAATTCGCAGATGTATCCCTTCGCCGACCAGCCGCCCGGCGACAGCCTCTGGGAACTCGGCCTCGACTTTACCGTCAGCCCCGGCAAGACGGGCTTCCGCGGCGCCGAGGAACATGCGCGCCTCAAGGGCAAGGAACGCTTCAAGATTTTCGGCATGCTGATCGATGCCGAAGGACCGGCCGATCTCGGCGACGACGTCTTTGCCGACGGCAAAAAGGTCGGCGTCATCACCTGCCCGAGCTATTCGTCGCTGACGAAGAGATCCATGGCGATTGCCCGCCTGGACGTTGACAAGGCAGTGCATGGGACGAAACTCGAGGTCCGCGGCAAGACCGTGCAGGCAAGCGCCACCGCCCACACGCTTCCCTTCGACGATCCGGAAAAGAAAAAGCGGATTGCCGTAGGTTAGGGAGCACGCGCATGCTCGTTGCAGGCATCAAGAGCCGACCAGTCTACACGGGCCTGACCATCCAGCCGCGCGCCCGGCGGCACATTTTCGCGCTCGAAGGGGAGGGCGCCAAGGCTCTGCTCGATCAGCAGCCGGGGCTTGACGAAACGGCGCTTTCCCGCAGCGAAATCCTCTATTTCGCCCGCGGCTCGCAGGGTACCGGCCTGGAGGAGGCGCTGGCCCGCCTCGGCGCCGACATGTTCTTCACGGCGCCGACGATCGCCACGCTGCTCTTCCGATTGAAGGGGTCGCTTGCCACCGCCCATATGGGCACACGGCTTTATCTGTCGGGCACGGAAGGCTTCATCGGCCAGGCAATGCTGGTGGCGCTGGATTACGGCATGGACCATGCCTCCGTCATCACCGAGCATCGCGGTTCGCTCGCCCGGCGTGTGCAATGCGTCCATTGCAAGGGCATCACCGACGACGTCACCACCAGCCCTTTCACGTGTAGCCATTGCGGGCTGCCGCTTCTGGTGCGCGACCATTATTCGCGCCGGCTCGCCGCCTTCCAGGGCGTCAATATCGACGCGGAAGAACCGGGCAGCGCGCCTGACCCGGAGGAGTTGTTCCTTTGAGCGGTGGTACTGAAATTCCTGTCCGCGTGACGCGGATCACGCCGATCGCCGAGCGCGTCAAGCGCTTCCGTTTCGAGCGCCTTGACGGCAAGCCGATGCCTTATTTCTCCGGCGGTGCCCACGTCATCGTTTTGATGAACGATGGCGGCCATATGCGCCGCAATGCTTATTCGCTGATGTCGCCGCCGCATGATTGCGAAGCCTATGAAATCAGCGTGCTGCACGTCGAGGATTCGCGCGGCGGCTCCACCTTCATGCACGAGAAGCTCAGCGAAGGCGACGAGCTCAAGGTCAGCTATCCCGTCAACCTGTTCCAGCCGGACTGGCGCGGGCGCAAGCATCTTCTGATCGCCGGCGGCATCGGCATTACCCCCTTCATCGCGATGATGGAGCAGTTTTCCCGGGAGGGCGCCAATTTCGAGCTGCATTATGCCATCCGTACGCGCGACCGCGGCGCCTATTGGCGGGAACTCACCGAGCGCTATGGCGGACATCGCATCAAGATCTATTGCGATGCCGAAGGCGACGCCATGCCCCTGACGCGCCTGCTCGGCACCCAGCCGCTTGGCACGCATCTTTATGTCTGCGGCCCATCCGGGATGATCGACGGCGTGCTGAAGGCGGGACTGGACGCCGGCTGGCCGGAACAGAACCTGCACTCGGAACGGTTCCTGTCGTCGCTGCCCGGCAAGCCCTTCGCAATCGAGCTCCTGCGGTCCGCCAAGACCGTGAAGGTCGGCCATCACGAAAGCATGCTGGAGGCGATCGAGGCGGCGGGCGTCGACGCGCCCTTCCTCTGTCGCGGCGGCGCCTGCGGTCAATGCGAGACCGGGGTCGTCACCTGCGACGGCAAGCTGCTGCACCATGACGTCTATCTGACGAATGAAGAAAAGGCATCCGGCCGCAAGGTGATGATCTGCGTTTCCCGCTTCGAGGGAAACACGCTGCATCTTGATCTCTAGCGGCATCGGAACCGGAACAAGGAGACCGAACATGGCAATCGTCTTCAAGCAGGAAACCTTCCGGAACGATTTCAGCTATCGGAACAGCTCCGATAACATCCGGCGTTTCCCGTTTCCCTTCGACCGCGACGAATACATGTATTCGGTCAACATGGAGCCGCATGTGCACGGCCGGGCGGGAACCGTCTACGAAAGCCTGATCGACGTCGACGAGCATTATGTCGCCGAGATGCACGACCGGGCACTGGTCCTGAAGGAAGATCCGCTACGCTATCAGGCGCTGCCGCACATGATGAGCGCGCAATGGGATACGCTCGAACTTTTGATGGAAGAGCAGGCGGCGGGTTACCCCGATCATTTCACGCTGATCCGTAACGGCGACCAGTGGCGCTGGATCAACCGCCCGCTCGGCATCGACGACAGCTTCACCTTTGGCGATGCCTCGACGCTGCCCTATGAGCCCTTCGAATATATCACCCGTCAGGCCCAGGGCGATTTCTGCATCGTCGACCAACGCGACGGCAATCTCTGGATGGACGCCGGCATGGTGACGACGCAGGCCGACTGGTCGCTCGATTTCGATATCGGCATGAATTTCATGGAATGGCACGGGCCGGTGCCGCTCGCCCACCAGATCGGCGTCTTCGACCGGGCGCTGAAATTCCTGTTGAACCTGCAGCAGGGCAAGCCGACACGGCGCTTCAACTGGACGATGACGATCAATCCGCGGCTCGACACCAGCCCGGAGAATTATCACAAATGGGGTCCTGACCGCACCACGGTGACGCCGGAAAATGTCGGCGAGAAGGTGCATCTGCGCGTCGAAGTGCAGAGCCTTTGGCGCCTGCCGCGCTCGAACGCCATCCTTTTCGTCATCCGCTGCTACCTGATGAACATGGAAGAGCTCGTCACCGTGCCGAAATGGGCGCGCCGCTTCCCGCGCGTGCTGAAGACGCTGCCGCCCGAGCTCATCGACTACAAGGGCCTCACCCGCTTCCGCGAGACGACGATCGAGTGGCTTTCCAAATATGACGACGGGGCGCCGACCAGCCCCGGCATCTATCCGGACTGACACGCAGGACAATGCGATATAATCAAGAGGGGAATGCTTCATGACAAGAGTAGCCGTCATCGGTGCCGGGCCTTCCGGGCTGGCGCAGCTGCGCGCCTTTCAATCGGCCGCGCAGAAGGGCGCCGAGATCCCGGAGATCGTCTGCTTCGAAAAGCAGTCGGACTGGGGCGGGCTCTGGAACTATACCTGGCGCACCGGGCTCGACGAATATGGCGAGCCGGTCCACGGCAGCATGTATCGTTACCTCTGGTCGAACGGACCGAAGGAATGCCTCGAATTTGCCGATTATTCCTTCGAGGAGCATTTCGGCAAGCCGATCGCTTCCTATCCGCCGCGCGCCGTGCTCTGGGATTATATCAAGGGCCGCGTCGAGAAGGCGAATGTTCGCCACTGGGTGCGCTTCAGCACGCCGGTTCGCATGGTCCGCTTCGACGATCAGACGAAGAAATTCACGGTGACGGCACATAACCGCATCGAGGACCGGATGTATGACGAGGAGTTCGACTATGTCGTCGTGGCATCGGGTCACTTCTCGACGCCGAACGTGCCCTATTTCGAGGGCGTGAGGACGTTCAACGGCCGCGTGCTGCACGCCCACGACTTCCGCGACGCGTTGGAGTTCAAGGGCAAGGACATCCTGCTCGTCGGCCGCAGCTATTCGGCCGAGGACATCGGCTCGCAATGCTGGAAATACGGCGCGAAATCGGTGACCACGAGCTACCGTTCGAAGCCGATGGGCTTCAAATGGCCCGATAATTTCGAGGAGCGGCCGCTGCTGGTGAAGCTCGAAAATCGCACGGCGCACTTCCTCGACGGCTCGACCAAAGAGGTCGATGCGGTGATCCTCTGCACCGGATACCAGCACCATTTCCCCTTCCTGCCTGACGATCTCCGGCTGAAGACAGCCAACCGCCTCTGGGCTGACAGCCTCTACAAGGGGGTGATCTTCGACAAGAACCCGCAGCTTTTCTATATCGGCATGCAGGACCAGTTCTACACCTTCAACATGTTCGACGTGCAGGCCTGGTGGACGCGTGACGTGATGATGGGCCGCATCGCCCTGCCGCCGGAAGAGGAACTGAAGGCCAATTTCGACATGTGGCGCGCCCGCGAGGAGACGCTCGAAGATGCCGAGCAGATGATCTGGTATCAGGGCGACTATGTGAAGGAACTGCTCGCCGAAACCGATTATCCCTCCTTCGACATCGAGGGGACCAACCAGACTTTCATGGAGTGGGAACATCACAAGGCCCACAACATCATGGGCTTCCGCGACCATGCCTACCGATCGCTGATGACCGGCAACCTGTCGCCGACGCACCACACGCCCTGGGTCGAGGCGCTCGACGATTCCATGGAAGAATATCTGCGCAACTGATGAGGCGGGCCTGCATTGCCGGAGGAGTGTGTTCGCGCTCTCTTCCGGCATTGTGACATGCGCCTTTCATCTGCAACTCTTCTCTTCGAATGTGGCCTTCATGGATTTTCAAACGAGCATTCTCGGGCGCATGAGCGGTTTTCTCTATCGCTGCCGTGCCGATGAAAACTATACGATGCTTGAGATGACCAATGGAATCGAGCGCATCTTCGGTTATCCCGTCGACGAAATCATCGGCAATCGCACGCGGACCTTTACCTCGATCATGTACGAGGAAGACGTGCCTCTGATGGACGAGATCGTCGGACGGGCGCTGGAGAAGCGCACAGACTGGACGATGGAATACCGCATCCGCCATGCCATGGGTCATCTCATCTGGGTCACCGAGACCGGCGGCGGCATCTGGGACGAGAAGGGTGAGCTTCTCTATCTCGAAGGCAGCATCATCAACATCGAATCACTCTACCAGCGAATCGATGACCAGACTGCCGACATGCGCATCACCGCCTCGAAGACCAATGAAATCCTGCAATCGCTGCGTTACCTGAAGCTGCTGGCCGTCAATGCCGGCATCGAGGCCGCCCGCGCCGGCACGGCCGGATCGGGATTTGCCGTGCTGGCCGCCGAGATGCGCACGCTCGCCAACTCCTCGGAAGAGGCCGCGCGCGCCATTTCCAACGCACAACGCAAGGCGGAAGGCTGAGCGTTAACCCGATTTGCGGCCCAAGTTCAAAGCCGCATTATTAACCGTTCCGTTCTTCCGGGGATTGCATCGCTTTTCCAATGGCTTACGGCAGTCCGGCGCTTGAAGAATCGGCTGTGATTGTGGGGAATATTAAGGCCGCGTTAACTTATTGTTAACCATAGCAGCGGTAGACATGGTCAACGATTTCTTCACATAGATGACCAAAGTGCTAACAGACGCTCGCTCCATCCGCATCAAGGGCCGCTCTTTCCTCGCGGTCATGCTGTCTCCGGATCTTCCGATCGATGATTGGTTGATCCGGCTGGACGATCTGGCCGCGCGTTCGGCCGGCTTCTTCCTCGGACGGCCTGTCGTGCTCGACCTGACGGACCTGCAAATCGACCTACCGCAGCTGAAGGACCTGATTGCCGAACTTGCCAAGCGCAATGTCAGCATCATGGGCATCGAGGGCGCACGGCCTTCGATCCTCGGGTCCGGCATGCCGCCGGCACTCAAAGGCGGTCGTTCGGTTTCCGATATCGAGGTTCAGGCAAAGGAGCCTGCCGATCAGCCCGGCAAACCGGTAGTGGCAGAGACCCGCCCAACCATGCAATCGATCGTCATCAGGGAGCCGGTGCGCTCCGGGCAATCGGTGATCTTTCCGGAAGGCGACGTCACCGTCATCGGTTCGGTCGCCTCGGGTGCCGAGGTCATCGCCGGCGGGTCCGTCCATATCTACGGCGCCTTGCGTGGCCGAGCCATGGCGGGGTCCATCGGAAACGCATCGGCGCGGATTTTTTGCCGCAAGCTCGAGGCCGAGCTGGTTGCAATCGACGGTATCTACAAGATGGCGGAAGACATGGCGCCCAATCTTCGCGGACAGGCTGTTCAGCTCTGGCTCGAAGACGACGCGATCATGGCAGAGAAACTGATCTGACGACAGCGCCCGCGCGTCTCATCGAGAGCCGCAAAGGACGCTTCAACACTTCGAATTACTGGGGCCACGGCAAAGGAGAGACAATGATGGGGAAAGTGATCGTCGTCACGTCAGGCAAGGGTGGGGTTGGCAAGACGACCTCGACCGCCGCATTGGGAGCGGCGCTGGCGCAACGCAATGAAAAAGTCGTCGTCGTCGATTTCGACGTGGGCCTGCGCAATCTCGACCTCGTGATGGGCGCCGAGCGCAGGGTCGTCTACGACCTGATCAATGTCATCCAGGGCGACGCCAAGCTTACCCAGGCGCTGATCCGCGACAAGCGGCTGGAGACCCTGTTCCTGCTGCCGGCCTCGCAGACGCGAGACAAGGACAACCTGACGGCCGAGGGCGTCGAGCGCGTCATCAACGACCTGAAGCGCTATTTCGACTGGATCATCTGCGATAGCCCCGCCGGGATCGAGCGCGGTGCGACGCTTGCCATGCGCCACGCCGATGTTGCCGTGGTCGTCACAAATCCCGAGGTCTCGTCGGTGCGCGATTCGGATCGCATCATCGGCCTGCTGGATGCCAAGACCGCCAAGGCCGAACGCGGCGAACGGATGGAAAAGCACCTGCTGCTCACCCGCTACGACGCCAACCGCGCCGAACGCGGCGACATGCTCAAGGTCGACGACGTCCTGGAAATCCTGTCCATCCCGCTGCTCGGCATCATACCCGAAAGCATGGATGTTCTGCGTGCATCCAATATCGGTGCGCCGGTCACGCTGGCAGACAGCCGCAGCGCGGCTGCGATGGCCTATTTCGACGCCGCTCGCCGGCTCGCTGGTGAAGTCGTGCCGATCGCCATCCCAGAGGAAAAGCGCAATATTTTCGGCAAGATCTTCGGACGGAGGGCGGCATGAATATTTTCCGTCTTTTCAACAAGCAGAGAACCGCACCGGCCGCCCGCGAACGGTTGCAGGTCCTTCTCGCCCATGAACGTTCCTCGGCGGGGTCGGACCTGGTCTCCCTGCTGCGCGAGGAAATCCTTGCGGTGATCGCAAAGCACGTGCAGCTCGATCACGACAAGGTGCAGGTGACGATCGATCGCAACGAGTACGTTTCGACGCTCGAAATCGACGTCGAAATCCCGCTGAATGCAGCCGTGCAGGCTGCCTGAAAGACAGCGCTGCCTGTCCTGACGACAGGCGGCGCTGACGATCAGGACTGTCTGGCTTTGCGATTGGCGTAGCGCCGGTCGCGCTCGGCCTTTCGGGCGGCTTCGTCGGCAATCACGCGAGCGATCCGGTCTTTGTCAGCCGCTTCGCGGGCATCGGCATCGGCGCGTGCTGCGGCTTCGGCGGCAGCCTGACGTTCGGCTTCCGCGGCCTGAGCCCGCTCCTGCTCTTCGAGCTTGACCCGTTCTCGCTGAGCGCGACGTTCTTCCCTGGCCGCGGCAATGGCTTGACGCTCCGCCTGCTTTGCCAGCCTTGTGGGTTCGGCTGAATCCTTGGCGTTACGATACGCGTTGAGGAGAGCCGCCTTGGCTTCGGCAGCGGCGCTGCGGCGATCGGAAAGCTCGTTGTTTTTGGCGTTTTTCAAATCTGTTTCCTGACTGTTTGACTTCGACCCTAGAGCATGATGCCGAAAAATCTGCGCGGTTTTCGGACGAAATCATGTTCTAACTCTTTAATTTAGGACAAGATTCAGAGTTTAGGCCGATCCGGCGTAAACTCATCTTGTTCCATGGCGCCGCACGCCATCAGACGCGCAAAGGCGCTGTAATACCTTGAACTGCACATGGCTTTATCCTGAAATCGAATCCGATTTAAGGAATTATGCCATAGGGTCAGATTTTCTTTTTTCGCTTCGCGACAGGAGCAGTAACCCCTGTCAAGCGATCCTGCAATTCCTTGGCCTCACGCGCTTCGCGTAACCGCAAGGTTTTTTCCTCGCGGGCACGTACGGTCGAATCGATCTCTTCGACCGCGCGGCTTCGCGCCAGGAACTGCGATTGCACGTTTCCGAAGGCAATCTCCGCCTGCTTGCGTGATTTGCTATGTGACTCTGTCATATCAATCCTGGATTTTATCACAGCGCCGCACGTCTTTCAGACGCGCAAAGGACGCTGTAACGCTTTGAATTCTGCACAATTCGTTAAACGGATTCCGCGTTTAAGAAATTGTGCAGCAGCCCGCTGGCCGACTCAGCAAAAAAGGCCAGGCAACGTGCCTGACCTTGATAGTATCATACTTTCGACAGTGCCGGTACATCCGCGGTCAAAGGAAAGCAGATTTCAGTTTAAGCAGCTTGGAGATTGCAAGCGGACATTTTGCCCGACTTGTTATCGCGCTCAAGCTCGTAGCCGATCTTCTGGCCTTCGACGATTTCGCGCATGCCAGCGCGTTCGACGGCAGAAATGTGAACGAAGGCGTCAGCGCCGCCGTCGTCAGGCTGAATGAAGCCGAAGCCCTTGGTGGAATTGAACCATTTAACTGTGCCAGTGGTCATAACAAACCCTTTCATAGCAATTGAACGACCGCACGTGCGGAAGCACGACGGATGATGATCTCGATTTTGAAGAGGGAAGTTCGTCCAGGGCACGTTGCCAGCGTGCGATAACAAAAGTCAAACAAGCAATATCGACTACCGAGATATAGTCACTCAACCCGAATTTGTCAATTTTTAGTTTTTCAGGGCCGTTCACTCATCATCAGGTTGCATCTCGGCCGCCTTGCATGCCGGGACGCCGATCGCCGGCCTCGACCTCAAAAGCAGGCATTACGAGCGCGGCCGCGTCTTCTGCGGGTCATAATGCGAAAGCGGCACGACCGTCGCCGGCAGGCGCTTCTGGTGGCCGTCAAGCTTGCCGATCTCGACCTCGGTGCCGGGGCTCGCATGCATCACGTCGATGCGGGCGAGCGCGATCGTCTTGCCGAGGATCGGCGAGCGCGTGGCGCTGGTGACAACGCCCACTTGGGCCCGGCCGATATGGATGCAATCGCCATGGCCGACGGCCTCGTTGGCCTTGATGTCGAGCCCGACGAGCAGATGGCGCGGATGCTCCTTGCGCCGGATCAGCGCCTCGCGGCCGATGAATTCGTCCTGCTTGGATTTCAGCGGCACCGTGAAGCCGATCCCGGCCTCGAACGGGTCGGTCTGGTCGGTGAATTCGTGATGGGCAAAGATCAGACCCGCCTCGACGCGGACCATGTCGAGCGCCTCCAGCCCCATCGGCTTCAATCCGTGCGGCTGGCCCGCCTTCCAGACGGCGTCGAACACCGTCAGCGCATCCTTCGGATGACAGAAAATCTCGTAGCCGAGTTCGCCGGTGTAACCCGTGCGCGAGACGACGATCGGGGCACCCTCGAAGCCGCCGATGCGGCCGACAGTGAAGCGAAACCATTCGAGCTCGCCGATGTCAGGCTGGCGCGGCGCCGTCCAGATGATTTCCTTGAGGATATCGCGGCTCTTCGGACCTTGCAGGGCGATATTGTGCATCTGGTCGGTCGAAGAGCGGACCCAAGCCTTGAAGCCCTTCTTCTCCGCCTGCTGGCGCAGCCATATGCCGCTGAAATCATCGCCGCCGATCCAGCGGAAGTTCTTGTCGCCGAGCCGGAACAGCGTGCCGTCATCGATCATGCCGCCGTTTTCGTAGCACATTGTGGAATAGACGACCTGGCCGGTCGACAGCTTGCGCACGTCGCGCGTCAGGCAATATTGCAGCAACTCCTCGGCATCCGGCCCCGTCACCTCGAATTTCCGCAAGGGTGAGAGATCGATGACGGCGGCGCGCTCGCGGCAGGCCCAGTATTCCTCGACCGGACCTTCGCTGGAGAAGCGGTTCGGCAGCCAGTAGCCGCGATATTCGGTGTAGTCCCGCGTCAACGCGGAGAGGCGGGGATGGAAGGCGGTTTCGCGTGTCAGTTCGGCGTCGGCATCTGGGGTCATGCGATAGGCTACCGCTCGTGAGAATTTCTCTTTTCCGGAAAAGGTGCGGACGTGGATATCCGTCGGATCCCAGCCGTTCGCCGCGTCGATATCGTCAGGGCAGGACGAGGAGACGCAGACGAGGTCGGTCAGCGCCCGCATCAGCACGTAATCGCCCGGGCGCGACCAGGGCTCGTCGAGATAGAGCTGGTTGTTGTGGTCGATATTGGTGTTGTAGAAATAGTTCAGCGCTTCCCACCCCTTGCGGCTGGCAATGCCATAGGGCGCCAGCGCCGCGTTGAAATTATCCGTGCAATTGACGTGGCCGGGATAACCCATGTCGTCGTAATAGCGCGAATTGCAGGCGGTCGCGAAAGCGTCGTGACGCCCGACCGTATCCTGGACGATTTCGACCAGCGGCTCGAAGTCGCGGTCGAAGGCCTTGGAGGGGAGACCCGGCATTGGATAGCTGCGGCCAAGCAGCGTGCGGGTGACGGTGGAATCAAGCGCGAGGTCGAGACCCTTGTCGACCTTGCGGGCGGCAAAAGCCTGGAAATCGGTGCACTGGCGTCCATAGACGTCGATGATCTGGATGAATTCGCCGGCACGCACGAAATAGGCTGCGGCGGTCGCCGCCCCGATGCGGATATCCTCGACCGGATCGGCGGCCGGTTCCGGCAGGGCAGAGGCATAATCGCGGATCAGCAGGCTGCGCTTGATCCTGATCTCGATCGGCGTCGCCGTATCCTGCGCCTCCGGCGACATGGCGCTGGCCGGTGCTGCGACGATCAATAGGCCCTTCATGGAAATCGTGAAATCCGCCTGGCTGCCCGGGGTCGATCCCGCCCCGAAGATGCAGAGCGCGCCGGCAACTGCCAGATCGGCGCCGCGACGCTGAAGCGCGGCACGCGTGCGGGCAGCACTCTCATCCTCCGCTTGAAGAATGGCCTTCAAACCCTCGGCTGAATTGCTGAATGCCGTCCCGAGACCGGCGGCCAGGAAGCGGCCCTTCTCGTCGAGGAAGGAGATCTCGCAGACCTGCCCGCCTTCGCTGTCGATGACGCTGACGCTGTCGCCCGGGTCGACGCGCGCAACGACCGATCCGCCGCCCTTTGCCCTGTAGCGCTCAGTTCCCTCCGGCAGGGTGGGAATGCCGGGATAATGCACGAGGCTCGGAGCGGCCGGCCGCAGGCCTGTCATAGCAGGATGAAGTTCTCGCATTCTGCCCTCATGGGGATCGGGCATGCCCTCCGGCATGCGGACACAGGTTTACAAAATGGCTGTGGAAAGTAAAGCGATGTTGACTAAAAAGAAAATATCTTCACTATGCATAAAGAGTTGAGACTCGGGAAATCCGTCGGGAACACGGATCGTCAAAATTATCCGGGCGGGCTTGAGACTGTCAGGGAGACACGTTCAGGGAGACGTACAGAGATACGTCCGGAACAAATAGAATGGGGAATTTCACTGATGACAGACATTGTGGAGGCCGGGATTGCATCCGGCACCGAAGGTAAGCTTGTACGCGCGCTCGACTGGAAGGGCGCATTCTGGGTGGCTGCGGGCGTGCCGCCGCTTGTTCTTTTCTCCATCGGCGGGATTGCGGGCACGACGGGCAAGCTCGCCTTCGTCGTCTGGATCATCTCGATGGTGATGGGTTTCCTGCAATCCTTCACCTATGCCGAGATCGCCGGCATGTTCGCCAACAAATCCGGCGGCGCCTCGGTCTATGGCGCCACCGCCTGGTTGCGTTATTCGAAATTCATCGCGCCGCTGTCCGTCTGGTGCAACTGGTTTGCCTGGTCGCCGGTGCTGTCGCTCGGCTGCGCCATCGCCGCCGGTTACATCCTCAACGCATTCTATCCGATTCCCGCGGCGGATTCGCAAATGGTCCTCGACTGGATCTCAGCGCATGCCGCTTCCATCACGGCCGACAGCCCCCGCGTCGCCGAATATATTGCAGCCCATGCCGGCACGACGCCGGATGACGCCGTCAAGGCATTGCTCGGCACCGACGGTGTCGCCGCCCTGACGCCGGCGATCCGCAGCTGGTCGCTCTTGAGCTTCAACATTCCCTTCCTTGCCACCGCCAATATCAACGCCACCTTCTTCATCGGCGGCATCCTGATGCTGGTCATCTTCGCGATCCAGCATCGCGGCATTTCCGAAACGGCAAGCGTGCAGAAGTGGCTGGCCATCATTGTGCTGGTGCCGCTGCTCATCATCGGCCTCTATCCGATCGTCAGCGGCCATATCCTTGCCGCCAACGTCACCGGTCTCGTGCCTCCGACAGCCGCCTATGCCGCTGTCGACGGCACCTGGAGCAACGGCGGCTGGACACTCTTCCTCGGCGGCCTCTATATCGCCGCCTGGTCGACCTACGGCTTCGAGACGGCCGTCTGCTACACCCGCGAGCTCAAAAACCCGAAGATCGACACCTTCAAGGCGATCTTCTATTCCGGCCTTGCCTGCTGCCTGTTCTTCTTCCTCGTGCCCTTCGCCTTCCAGGGCGTTCTTGGCCACGCAGGCATGCTGGCCCCCGGCATCGTCGATGGCACCGGTGTTGCCGAAGCGCTCGGCGGCCTGATCGGCGCCGGCCGCGTGGTTACCCAATTGCTCGTCGTACTGATGATCATGGCACTCTTCCTCGCCATCATGACGGCGATGGCCGGTTCCTCGCGCACGCTCTACCAGGGCTCGAAAGATGGCTGGCTGCCGAAATATCTCGACCACGTCAACGAGCACGGCGCGCCGACCCGGGCGATGTGGACCGATTTCGCCTTCAATCTCTTCCTGCTGGCGATCGCCTCGGATGCCGGCGGCTACTTCTTCGTGCTCGCCGTCTCGAATGTCGGCTACATTATCTTCAACTTCCTGAACCTCAATTCCGGCTGGATCCACCGGATGGATTCCGGTCATATCGAACGCCCCTGGAAGGCGCCGACCTGGCTGATCGGCCTCAACACCGTGCTGGCCTTCGTCAACGCGCTCTTCCTCGGTGCGGGTGCCAAGGTCTGGGGTTATTCCAATGCCCTCTGGGTCGGCTTCATCTTCGCCGCCCTGATCCTGCCGGTCTTCGCCTATCGCCACTATGTGCGCGACGGCGGCAAATTCCCCGCAGGCGCGATGGAGGATCTCGGACTCGTCGGCCAGGATCTCGGCATCAAGAAAGCCGGCATCCTGCCCTATCTGGCACTCGCCGGCGGCCTGGCGATCGTTCTGATCGCCAACGTGATCTTCCAGCTTCCGGCCTAAAATCGCCTCCCAAGCAGATAGGCCGCCAAGCCGCCATGGAAACATGGCGGCTTTTTGCGTGGAAGCGGGGATCGAGCGATCGTCTCGCCGCCATCAACGGAGATCTGTCCGCTTCGGCAAGAAGCGGACAGGGTTCGTTCGGAGACAGAAGAAAGGCTCAGCGGCCGCCCTCGATCTTGCGATGGCGCTGGTTGATGCCGCCCTTGCCATAGGGATAGTCGAAAGGCTGGGGCGCGCTCACCTCATTGAGCCGCGTCATGTCGTCGTCGGAGAGCTTGAGTTTCATCGCGCCGAGGTTGTCGGCGAGCTGTTCCGGCGTGCGGGCGCCGAGGATGACGGATGTGATCGCCGGCCGTGCCGCCGTCCAGCCGAGCGCCACCTGCGCCATGCTGACGCCATGCGCCTTGGCGATCTCCTCGACGACGGCGATGATCGCCCAGGTTCGTTCCAGCGCATTGCGCGGCGCATAGGATTCGCCGCCGCGATTGGGGTTTTCGCCGAGGCGGGTGGCGCCGGTCGGCATCTCATCGCGCTTGTACTTGCCGGTCAGCCAGCCGCCGCCGAGCGGCGACCACGGCAGCAGGCCCATGCCGGCATCCTGGCAGGCCGCGACGATTTCGAGTTCGATGTCACGCACCAGCAGGTTATATTGCGGCTGCAGCGTCACTGGACGGGTATAGCCGCGCGCCTTGGCGATCTCCGAGGCCTTGGCGATGTGCCAGCCGACATAGTTGGAGAAGCCGTAATAGCCGATCTTGCCGGAGGAAACCGCATCGTCGAGAAAACGCAGCGTCTCCTCGATCGGCGTCAGCGCGTCCCAGGCATGCATCTGGTAGAGGTCGATCTGCTCGAGGCCGAGGCGGCGGAGCGAATCGTCGAGCGCCTGGCTAAGATGCCGGCGCGACAGGCCGATATCGTTGGGGCCGTTGCCCATCGGGAACCGCCCCTTGGTGGCAACGATCGCCTGGCGGGCCTCGGTCGGACGCGCCTTCAGCCAGCGTCCGATGATCTCTTCCGACTTGCCGGCACTATAGACATCGGCGGTGTCGATGAAATTGCCGCCCCAGGCGAAATAATCGTCGAGCAGCTTGTGCGAGGCGGCCTCATCGGCCTCTGCGCCAAAGGTCATGGTGCCGAGGCAATAGGCGGTGACGACGGTCCCGCTCGGACCGAGCTTGCGATAATCCATTTCTTCCTCCTCATTCGGATACCCGCAGCCGACACGCAAACGGTCGGGGTAGAAGCCGGGGCTCCTGCAATCAATGACAATGACAATATTGTGCTTGAGGCGGCCGCTCGCCGCCGGATGGCGTATAGCGCCCTGGGCTGGGAGCACAGGGGCGAGGGGGAGCATAACCAATCCCGTCCGCGCGACCAAGTGAGAAAAAAATATTCCTGCCTGCCATCGCGGCCGGCGAAGGTTACGGACTTTGCGAAAACGACGCTGCGATCAGCTCGGCTGCAGCGACGCCGGTCTCGTAGGCGCCGTGCGCCGTCGAATAACGCGATGTCGAACAGGCTTCGCCGGCAAAGAAGATCCGCCCGTCATGCGGCGCAGCGAGACGGCCACGCAGATCGGAGGCGCCGGGTTCGGCGTAGGAATAGGAGCCGCCGATATGGGGCGCTGCGGCCCAGGCCGACATTGCGACCACCGACAATTCCTTGCGGATATCCGCGCCGAAATGTGCCGCCAGCTCATCTCCAGCGAAGGAGAAGGCAGCCTCTCTACCTTGCCCCTCCAGATCATGTGCGAGGTCGCCGGCAAAATAAGCCTCGACGACGGGAGCGCCGAAGGGTCGGAGCTGATAGGTGCCGGTTGCACCGCGACTGGTAGAGCCGAGCATATGCGTATCCGCCGGCAGCGCCTCCTGATTTGCGAGCTTCAAGAACAGCTTGTCGGCGAGCCCGAGCGGCAAACGGGCCGCTGCCTCGATCTTGTCAGGCAAAGGCGGGTCGAAGGCGATCTTGCCGGCGGCAAGCACATTCGTCGAAACCGTCACCAGCACCGCGCGGGCACTGAGCACGCCCTGGTTCGTCTCGATGCCGATACGGCCGGCATGACGATGGTCAACGCGCGTGACTTCGGTGCAGCGCCTTGCCCGAACCGGCTTGCCGTAAAGTGAGACCAGCGTTCCATAGCCCTCGCGCACCCGCCAGTCAGGGCCAGGGCCGGGATCGTATCTGTTGTAATCGACGACCGACGACCGCTCCAGTTCGGCGCCCGTGATATAGGTGCCGACCGCCCGGATCTGGCCGTTCCAGGGATTGCCGGGCTCGAGCATATCGGCCATGGCTGCATCATTCCCCCCATGGCTCTCGAGGCGCTCGAAGTAGGCGCCGATCGCCTGCCTTGCGGCACGCGCCGCCGCGTCATCCCGCTGAAGCCGCCGTCCGCCATCGTTCCAGGGCGCAGGCGTGCGGTCGACCGTCAGTCCGACCTCGCCGGCGATCGCAGTCCAGGCATTGGTCCGCGCGCCATGCAGCCAGCCGCAGCCGAGATCGAGCCCGATATCGGCGGCTTCAGGCAGCCCGACCGTCCAGGCGCGACCGCCGAGACGATCGCCGGCTTCAAGCAGGAGGATGGAAAGATCCGGGCGGATTGCCTGCAGGCGGCGGGCGGCGGCAATGCCGGCGGCACCGGCGCCGATGACGACGACATCCTCGTCGGCACCTTTGCTGTTGTCACCAGGCATACATTCTCCTTCGGTCGCGCGACGGTTAGTGGAATGGGTCGCTCTCATGCCAGCCCCGCTTCGCTATTGCAGCTGTTCCAGCAGCCGCCGGAGTGCTGTTCGCAAATCGTCCATCTGCTGCTGGCTGGTCAGGGCCGCCCAGCTTTCATCGACGCGCCGGCCCGCCGCTATCGCTATCGGCCTGACCCCCTGGCCTTTTTCCGTCAGAAACACCAGCCGGCCACGCCGGTCATTCGGATCGGGCCGACGCTCGACATAACCCAAGCGCTCGAGTTCTTCCACGGCCTGCGTCATCGTCTGCTTGCGAACACGGGCGAGCCTGGTCAGCTCGCTGACCTGGATGCCCTCCGGCCGCGCGAAGGTGAAGACGTTGGCGTGCGGCGGGCGGATATCGCCGTAGCCGGCCTCATCGAGTGCCGCTTCGACGGCCTGCGTCCAATGCTGATGGACCAGACGCAACAACAGGCCAAGGGAAGAAGACGGCATGAAACCCCGCGCAGCGATATAGACAGTTACCTGTCTATATGATAAATGGACAGTCACCTGCCTATATAGCACGAAAGCGTGGAGCTCCATATGCCGACCATCGATATCCTCACCTCGTTCATCTCCTACGAGGAACTGGGGGAGGGCGACCCGATCGTCTTCCTTCACGGCAATCCCACCTCATCGCATCTCTGGCGGAACATCATGCCCGGCATCGGGCCTGGCCGCTGCCTGGCGCCCGATCTCATCGGCATGGGACGCTCCGGCAAACCCGATATCAGCTACCGCTATGGCGATCACATCGCCTATCTCGACGCCTGGTTCGATGCGCTTGACCTCGACGACGTCGTGCTCGTCGGCCACGACTGGGGCGGCGCCCTGGCATTCGACTGGGCCTCGCGCCACGCCGAGCGGGTGCGTGGCATCGCCTTCATGGAAATCATCCTGCGGCCGATGGGCTGGGAGGATCTGCCGGGTGGAGGAAAGGCGCGTTATGAACTGTTGCGGAGTGCGGGAACCGGCGAGGCCAAGGTCCTCGACGAAAATTTCTTCATCGAACAGGCCTTGCGCGCGACCACGCTGAAAGGGCTCAGCGATTTCGACTGGGATGTCTACCGCGCACCCTATCCCGACCGTAACAGCCGACGCCCGCTGCTGGAATGGCCGCGCGCCATGCCGATCAACGGCGAGCCGGCCGACGTGGTCGCCAGGATCGAGGCCTATGACCGCTGGCTTTCCGCCAGTCCTGAGGTCCCCAAGCTGTTGCTGACCTTCGACGGTCCCTCCGAAACGCTATTGATCGGCAGCGAGATGATTTCGTGGTGCCGCGACAACGTCGCCGGCCTGGAGATCAGGGGGTGCGGGCCGGCGCGCCACATCGCCCCCGAGGACCAGCCCGAGGCGATTGCCGCCGAAATCAAAAGCTGGATCGACAGGAGGGGGCTGAGAGCAACGCAGCGGAAGTTCGCGTCTCAGGCATAAAAATCTGTGTCTGCGTCACCGTGACTGCGACATGACAGACTGTTGCAATGTTGAGCCGGTTCATGGGCGGGATCAATCAGCCACCGTGAAGGTCCCATGCCACGTTTCGATCGCCGACCGAGCAGCGCCGTGCGTGACGATGAAATTATCCTCGGCCATGAGGGGGCGATCTTGCATTCGACGAACGACTGGCACCGCGGACATGCTTAGGTGATATGGTCCGCCTACGGACCGACCGCCGGTAGGAATGTGAGATGCGCATATTACTGATCGAGGACGAACCTCAAATGGCCGTGGCGCTCCGAGGCGCCCTGACCAGGCACGACATGGTGATGGATCATGTTTCGACGCTGTGCGACGCCGAACTGGTGATCGGCGACGGCGCCTACGACGCCGTCCTCCTGGATCGGCAACTGCCCGACGGCGATGGTCTCGAACTCATTCCGAAGATCCGTAAAAGAGGGCTGACGCTGCCGATCATCGTCATCACCGCCAAGGGAGAGGTTCCAGACAGGATCACCGGCCTTGAGACCGGCGCCGACGATTACCTCGCCAAGCCCTTCGTCTTCGACGAACTTCTGGCACGGCTGCGTGCCGTCATGCGCCGCTCCGAAACCTTGCGTCCGGCGCTGATCTCGATCGGCCGTCTTTCGTTCGATCCGACCTATTGCGACATCATCGTCTCCGGCCTGCGTCTGGAAATGCCGCGCCGGGAGGCGCTGGTGCTCGAATGCCTCATGCGACGTGCCGGTCGTATGGTGCCGCGACCGGCCTTGATGGAAGCAGTTTTCGGCTTCGACGACGAGATCCAGTCGAATGCGCTCGATTCCCATATATCGCGGCTGCGTCGCAAGCTGCAAGCGTCGCAGGCGGGCGTGGTCATCAACGTTATCCGGGGCGTGGGTTATCTCCTGCGTGAAGCATCATGAGCAAACGATGCTCCTATTCGCTGCGCAAGCGCCTGTTCTGGCGGCTTCTTGCCGTGCAATCGGTCGTGCTCATCCTGGTGATGATCGTGCTGATTTCGGTTGGCAAGATATCCGAATTCAGATCGACGGAGGGCACGATCGAGATCCTGCGCCAGGCCGTCTTCCGCCAGCCCACCGGAGAGTTGAGCCTGCGGGAGACCGAGAATCTGCGACGGCTGCGGAAGGAGGCGCCCGATCTCTGGTACACCATACGCGACATGCAGGGACATGATTTGACCGAGGGCCGGATTCCGGAAGAATATGCCGCAATCGGCAACACGCTCGATCATGTCGGCCAGGCAAAGTTCGGCTCGGATCTCGGCGATCACGACCGTCCGGCTGCCCGGATGAAGTGGATTGCGACGGATTGGGGACAGGTGCAGTTTCTGACGGGCACCGACGGCCCGAACTCACTCGCCTTCATCCTGTTCCGCGTCTCATTGATCCTTGTGAAAATTGTTATCCCCATCGTCGCAGTGATGGCACTGGGTGCGCTGATTGCAACGCCGCTCGTCGTGCGAAGGTCGCTGGTCGGGATCGACCAGGCCGCGCTTCAGGCCGATACGATCGATATCGACCAGCGCGGCGGCCGGTTGTCGGAAAACGATATTCCGGAAGAGATCGCGCCGCTGGTGCACGCCGTCAATCGCGCGCTCGGCCGTCTCGACGAGGGTTACGAGCGGCAGGAACGGTTTTTGACCGACGCCGCCCATGAGCTGCGCACGCCGATAGCCATTCTGAATACGCGAATTGGATCCCTGCCGCACAGTTCGATCAAGACCGACCTCTTGGAAGATGCGGCGAGGCTTGCCGTTCTCACCGAGCAGATGCTCGATCTTCAGCGGCTGAAACAGGGCAAGGTCCAGTTCACCAAGGTCGATCTCGGCCAGTTGGCGAGGAAGGTCATCATCGAGATGGCGCCGCTGGCCTTTGCCGCCGGTTATACGGTGCAGTTCGATGTCGACGGCGCCGGCGAGATCGACGGCGATCCTCTGGCGCTGCAGCGCGCCCTGATGAACATCCTGCAGAACGCAATCAACCACGGCGGCAGGAAAGGCACCATCTCGCTGACATCAGGCTGCAACTGGATCGAAGTCAGCGACGAGGGACCGGGCATCCCCGCCGATATGCGGGATCGCATATTCGAGCCGTTCTTCAAGCGCCATCACGACGGACGCGGCGCCGGCCTCGGCCTCAATCTCGTTCGTGACATCCTGCGCATGCACGGCGGCGAGGTGACGATCGACAACCGCAATCCCGGCGTCGTCTGCCGGCTGAGCTTCCCGGTGGACAAAACGGCACACGTTGATACTCCACCACATCTGGCTCAAGGTGCTACAGCGCCTCTCGAAAAGAGGCGCGGTGCTGTCCGTGCGATGGATTAAATCGCGTCTCCGTGACATATAGATTCGATGAGCGTGCACAGAGATTCTCAACTCGACATGTTTGCCAGGGCATCGCCCGCGACGGCCAAGGCACGCGGTCCATCGCACCGGCGGCCATCGCAGCCAGTTGTCCACTCCGATGAAGACATGGCGCGGGCGCTCGAAGAGAGCGGCAACTATCGCATCTTGAGAAAGCTGACCGCCCGGCCGGTTGCGTCAGTCAGACGGCCAGGGTTTTCGCAACTCGGCGTCATTCTCGATACGGAGACCACCGGTCTCAACCACCGCAGCGACGAGATCATCGAAATCGGCGCCGTCGCCTTTACTTTCAACGATGACGGTGCGATCGGCGATATCCTCGGCATTTACGGCGGCCTGCAACAGCCGTCCCGGCCGATCCCGCCCGAGATCACCCGGCTGACCGGTATCACCGATGCGATGGTCGAAGGACAGCTCATCGATATCCAATCGCTGAGGGCTCTGATCGAGCCGGCGGATCTGATCATTGCCCACAATGCCGGTTTCGACCGGCCGTTCTGCGAGGCCTTCTCGACGATTTTCACCGGCAAGGCCTGGGCATGCTCGGTTTCGGAGATCGACTGGAGCGCCCGCGGCTTCGAGGGTACGAAGCTCGGCTATCTCGTCGGCCAGGCCGGGTATTTCCACGAAGGCCATCGCGCCGTGGACGACTGCCACGCACTCCTCGAAATCCTCGATCGAGAGCAGCGCGACGGTGAAAGCCCGTTCACCGAACTCTACCGTGCCAGCCAGCGCTCGCGCATCCGTATCTTTGCCGAACACAGCCCGTTCGAGATGAAGGATCATCTGAAGGCGAGGGGTTATCGCTGGTCGGACGGAAGCGACGGTCGCCTGAAGTCCTGGTGGATCGAAGTCGGCGAAGAGGATCTCGGCGACGAGCTTTCCTATCTGCGCTCGGATATTTACCGGTGGGCCGAGGCGGAGCCGCCGATGGTGCGGCTGACGGCCTTCGATCGTTTCAAACTCTGACCGCGAAGCGGTTCGGATCCTGATCGCTACAGGATATGGCGACCCATGCAAGTGCCGCATAGGTGCACTGATGCATTGGCGCTGCAATAATCAGCGGCGTCATATTATATACACCTCATCGAAGCGAACGAAGCGCCAAGGACTGGCAGCTAAGCTTCGAAAGCCCACGAAAGGGGATCATCATGAACGTAGCACGCTCTTTCAATAACTGGCGCAAGTATCGTCAGACGGTCGCTGAACTGGGTCGTATGTCCGCACGCGAACTGGACGACCTCGGCATCGGCCGCGGCGACATCCGCAACGTCGCCCGCGCAGCCATCGCCCGCTAACGGCAGCTTAGACCAAGCATCTTCAAGACCATGCCAGCGCCTGCTTCCTCCCGAGCGGGCGCTTTGCTTTTTGTGCTTCCGGGAGATGGACCAGGTGAATCGAGCCTCCCGCTTTTCGCATAACGCATAGCTGCCCTGCAAAGAAATGCCTATCAACTGAGCAAGAAATAAGTATGATTATTTCTATCGAAGCGATGCACCTCCTCCCGCGTCCCTTCGATGTACAGGCGCCCGTCCTCCTCCCAGGGTCGTCTGTGGAATGACAGCACTCCTCCTCCCAGCTGTCGTTCGGTTTTTTACGAAAGCCTGCCGCACCTCCTCCCGCGGCAGGCTTTTTTCGTTTTGGCCAATAGCACTGCCGGATCGCGCCAAGAACGACCGCTTGCGATCCATTGCTTGGATGATGGCGTCATCATCTCCGGAAATTCTCCTGTCTATTCCCAGATTTTCTTTCGTACTCTTGCGGGCCTTGCGTCTCCTCAAGCGCCCACCGACAAACCTGTTGACACCAAACTTGTCGTACAACTATGTAACCGGATGGATACCGCCGCGGCGGAACAGGCCGGGCAAGATCGGCTTTCGCAATAGCGACAACCCCTGGCGACAATGAAGCGGAAGGAAAATTGACATGCAGATCGACGTGAGGCACGCCTCCCATCCCGAGGCCGTGCGCAATTTCGACACGGAGACGCTGCGGCGTCATTTTCTGGTGGAAACCGTCTTCCAAAGCGGCGAGATCCGGCTCACCTATTCGCATTACGACCGGATGGTCATCGGCGGCGCGACGCCGCTCGGCTCCGGGCTGACGCTGACGGCTCCGACAGCGATCGGACAGGAAACCTTCCTTGCCGAGCGTGAACTCGGCGCCCTGAACATTGGCGGCGCCGGCCGCATCATCGTCGACGGCACGAACTACGATCTTGCCAAATATGATTGCCTCTATGTCGGCAAGGGTGCCAAGGACATCAGGTTCGAGAGCGCGGATGCGGCCGATCCGGCAAAGTTCTATTTGGTCTCGACGCCGGCGCATCAAGCGCACCCGACCGTATTGCTCACCCGCGAAAAGGCCCGTCACCTGACGCCGGGCGAAGCCGCAACAGCCAACAAGCGGTCGATCTACCAGTTCATCCATCCGGACGTCTGCCAGTCGTGCCAACTCACGCTGGGCTTCACCATGATCGAACCGGGCAGCGTCTGGAACACAATGCCCGCCCATACGCATGACCGCCGCATGGAAGCCTATCTCTATTTCGATCTCGAAGCGGAGCAGCGTGTGTTCCACTTCATGGGCGAGCCGCAGCAGACCCGGCATATGCTTGTCGCCAACGAACAGGCGGTCATCTCGCCGCCCTGGTCGATCCATTCGGGCGCCGGCACCAAGAATTACAGCTTCATCTGGGCGATGGCCGGCGACAATAAGAGCTTCACCGACATGGACCATATCGCCATTGCGGATCTGAGGTGAGCATCGTGGCAAATCCCTTCGACCTTTCCGGCCGGGTTGCCGTCGTCACCGGCGCCAATACCGGTATCGGCCAAGCCATCGCGGCCGCACTGGCAGAGGCTGGTGCGTCGATCGTCGCCGTCGGGCGCTCCTCGATGGACGAAACCGAAGCGCTGGTGAAGGAAGCGGGAAGCCGCTTCCATGTCGTCAAGGCCGATCTTGCCAGCATCGAGCCGGTCAAGGGGATCGTCACTGAGACCATCGAGACCTTCGGCGGCCTCGACATCCTCGTCAACAATGCCGGCATCATCCGCCGCGCCGATGCACTCGATTTCACCGAGGAAGATTGGGACGCGGTGATCGACGTCAACCTGAAGACGGCTTTCTTCCTGTCGCAGGCGGCCGGCCGCCACATGGTCGACAAGGGCAGGGGCAAAATCATCAACATCGCCTCGCTCCTCTCCTTCCAGGGCGGCATCCGGATTCCGTCTTATACTGCCTCGAAAAGCGGCCTCGCCGGACTGACCAAGCTGCTTGCTTGCGAATGGGCGGGCAAGGGCGTCAACGTCAACGCCATCGCCCCCGGTTACTTCGTCACCAACAACACCACGGCGCTGCGCGAGGATGCCGCCCGCAATGCCGCTATCCTTGCCCGCATTCCCGCCGGGCGTTGGGGAACGCCTGATGAACTCGGCGGTGCGGCCGTATTCCTGGCGTCGTCGGCATCCGACTACGTGCATGGAACGGTGCTGCCCGTCGATGGCGGCTGGCTGGCGCGGTAATCGCTCTTGGCGCAGCCGCCTCGACACCAGGATCGAAACAGGATGGAAAATAAGGACAACGCAGTCTTCAATACCATTCAGCAGGCGCCGAACCTGCGCAGCAACCTTGCCGATATGTTGACGGCGCAAATCGAGTCCGGCGACCTGAAGCCCGGCCAGCGTCTGCCGACCGAACAGGCGATCATGGCAACGACCGGCGTCAGCCGGACGATCGTTCGCGAAGCGCTCGCCGCGCTGCGGGCGAAGGGTTTGATCACCACGCGGCAAGGCCTTGGAGCTTTCGTCTCGAACGATCCGACGCCCAGATCCTTCTCCATCATTCCAAACGACCTGCAGTCGATCGACGAGGTTCTGCGCGTGCTGGAGTTGCGCATGGGGATCGAATTCGAAGCCGCCGGTCTTGCGGCGCTGCGGCGCACGCAGGAGGATATCGACCGCATGCAGGACCGTCTCGATGCCCTCGACAAGGCGCTCGAGGAGGGCGGATACGGTGCGCAAGAGGACTACGCCTTCCACAGATCCATTCTGGTCGCGACGCACAACTCCTATTACGGCCGCCTCTTCGATACGTTCGGCAACATCATGGTGCCGCGGCAATGGGCGCGCTTGGACAAGATGACATCAGCCGAGCGCAAGCGCCATGCGGCGCGCATGCGCAGGGAACACCATGCCATCTTCGCGGCGATCCGCGACCGTGACGAGCCCGCCGCGCGCCGCGCCATCCGAAGCCACCTGTCGAAGAGCGCCGCGCGCTTCGAGGAGCTGCGCGACGCTACTGCATAGACAGCGCCTCGTCCTGAACTGTTACGCCTTGGGTTTCGGCTTCATCAGCCGCCGCCAGGCGGCGTGGTCGGTGTGCAGATCGGCCGAGGCATGGATTGCGGGCAGAAGCGGTTTGTGTTTGCGCCGGCCGAAGCGCCTTTTGAAGCCCAGGATATTTTCGACGAAGCTTCTGGTATAGAGCCCCGGGCCGCTTGAATAGATGCGCCATCCGCCGTCGACGGCGATCTCTCCCGCCTTGACGTGCTCCCATTCGGCCGCCGCCTGATAACGGTCATGAAAAGCCGCATCGCTGCTGCTGAAATAGGTATTGCGCTGGCGCAGCGATGCATGCGGCAGCGCTGATGTGACTGAAATCGGATTGACGACGGCGATCGCCTTCCAGAGCTCTTCCGCCTCGGCTTGGAGCGCCAACGTCTCGCAATAACGTAGATGCGCGTGCACATACATCAGCCCGATCTCGCGGCCGAAGAAGGAGGAGGATTCGGCGCGGCGAAACAGCGTCTCGGGGCCGCCGGCATAGGTCGCGGGCTTCTCCATCAGCCGCACGCCGTCGGGGAAGAGCAGATGCTCTCTAATCAGCTTCATATGATCGCGTCTCTGCGCCGGCGTGAACAGCCCGCCAAGCATCGCCTGCGTCATCGAGATCAGCGAAAAATGCAGGCCGGTGCGCTGGTCGCTCGGGTGCAGCAGCAATTCGACGCCGTCATGGCCGGGATCGAAGATACCGTAGCCGGCAACGACGCCGCCACGCACGAGATGGCGGTTGAAATCCCGGCGCATCGCCGTTGCGATCTTCCTCAAGCGCTTGGCCTTGTTGCCATGACCGAGGCGACGCAGGATCGTGGAATAACGGACGATCTGCTCGTAGAGCAGGGCAACGGTCCAACTGCTGACCATCCAGTCGCGCAGATGCGGATCGGCCGGCTGCAGGGAATCGTTCCAGTCTCCCTCGCCATAGCGGATCAGATGCGTTCCCGGGATGAAAGCTTCGCGAACGGTCTTGAGCAGCTTCTCGACATGGATCGCGATGGTGTCGAGCCCCGGCGCCCTGGCCATCGTCTTTTCGTCGCGCCAGGAGACCTTCTCGTCGAGGATGGCGAGATCGCCGGTCGCTTCGATATAGTCGCAGAGCGCCTTCAGCGGCCAGACGACGATATCGCCGTGACTGTCGCCCGCCCGGATGTTGACGTAGGGCTCCAGCATGAACCATTGCGGCCAATCGCCTTTCTCCAGGTATTGTTCGCTGAAGACGGTCTTCAGCACCTCCTTGGCTTCGCGATCATGCTCATAGGCGAGCAGGAATTCGATCGGTCCTTGGCAGGCGTCGCGTGTGCCCCAGGCAGCGCCGGTATATTGCTCGAGGCCGTGCGGCACGCTCAGATGCACGATCGCGTCATGCGCCAGCCACGGCAGCAAGGTCGTCTGCGCGGCAAGGTCGGGCGAGGTGCTGCCGATCGTCAGACCGCGCACGGCGTTCCGCCAGAATTTCGATGCCGGGGCAAGCATGGCTTCATCGGTGACGCCGGCCTCATAACGCTGCGCCAGTCGGTCGGCCTCCGCCGCATCGGTCATCGAGCCGACGACAGCGAAGCAGAGCACCTGCGTCGGGCGGGATCTAAGCGCGACGAAGGGGCCGTTGCGTGTTATCCCATCACTGTAGAGCAGTTCGTCGCCGCCGATCTCATCGATGGCATCGGGCGTCGAACTCACCAGCCAATAGCCGGCATCGGGATAGCGCTCGCCCCAGAGCCAGGCCGGGTCCGGCCGGAAAAGCATGCGTTTGCCCGACGGATGGAATTCGATCTGCCCGCCCGCGTCATATTCGCGCTCGCCGAGGACGACGTGACCGAACATCAGAAAGCGGCACGGCTTGCCCTCGACGGAGACGGTCCACTGCATCGCTGGATCCTCGCCGGAGGCGACCGCCGACACGATGATCGTGCGTCCCGCGCAATGATAGATCCAGCGGCAATCGCTGAGCCCCATTTCGAAAGCCGACGGCACCGCCAGAAGCTGCCAGCCGGCGCCGACATCCGCCATGATGCGCAGCCCGCTGGCGCGCGTCAGATTGTAGGGGTCACGGGAGACGGAAAAGAGCTTGTGAAAAGACGTATTGCCGATCGTCAGCTGGGCCGCGAAAATGCCCTGCATCCAGCAGGTCGCGGCAAGCGTCGCATCGTCGAGCAGCATGTTCCCGCCGCTTCTGACGATCGCGCCGTGGCGGCGCGCCACCAGGAGCTCCTTGTCGCGCAGGACCACGTGGCGGTTCAGAACGCCGTCCGGCACGAAAAACGAAAGAAGCTTTCCGTCGACGCGCTCTTCCAGGCTCCGCTCCGGATAGAGCTTG
This sequence comes from Rhizobium sp. LARHSG275, assembly GCF_052871115.1. NCBI lineage: Bacteria > Pseudomonadati > Pseudomonadota > Alphaproteobacteria > Hyphomicrobiales > Rhizobiaceae > Rhizobium > Rhizobium sp. LARHSG275. Next base: position 383,655 of record NZ_JBIXJN010000001.1, read on the forward strand.
CCGATCGCCTTTTTATCCAGTGCCTCGGCCTTCAGCAGGGCCGCATCCTGGAGCAGGCTGCGGACCGGAGCAACCTCCTCGATATCGGCGGCCGCACTGTCTGTCGCCGCAATCTCATCGAGCCGTGAAAGGTCGGCATCGCTCGACGCTTCGGGATGATCGGCGGCGAAGACGGCAAAGAAAGTCGCGATCGCCCCGCTTGCGGGCACGGAGAGCGGTCTCGACTGGATGGCGGGACAGGCGGTCTCCTGCTGGCGCCGTTTGCTCGGCAGGCTGGTGCCGAAGGCGCCGACCAGCAGGTCGTCGAGGCTGTCGCTCGCCTGCACCAGCTGGATTGCATCCGTGGCATAGGCCGCCGCCCCGTCGAGACAGCCCTGCACGAGCCAGGGGTTGCGGGCGCCCGACTGCTTCAGATTTTGACGGTGCATCACGACAGGGCCGAATGTCCCGTGATCGGCGATATGGTGGTCGACATATTGCGAGGCATAGGCTTCGCTGTTCATCAGGAAGCCGCGATCGCCGAGACCGACGTCCTGGACCAGCACCAGATCGGCCGGCAGCGTTCCATCCTTTCGATGCCGGATGGAGACACGCCAGAACCAGGCCGTTTCGGAGGGATGGAGCTCGAGGCGAACGGTGTAGCCGATATCGCCTCTCTTGCCGCTCCAGGAGAAGCTCGTCGCATCGTGCCCGAAGCTGCCATCGGCACGAGGCCCGACGATCTCGACGACATCAGGTGCCGCACCGCCGATGCGCAGATAAAGCCGTCCGATGCCGCCGGTGAGCGGCGAGCCCTGGATCTGGTTGATCTGCACCGATCCCTTGTCGTCGGCATATTCGATGGCAAACAGCGTGCCGTTCGGCAGGGCCGCTATCGACAGGCCGGACCCGTTGCTGATGGTGAAGAGGCCAAGCTCTTCGCGTCGTGGCATTTGAAAACTGCGCTTGAGGACCGGGGCCATTAAGATCTCGTCGATTGGCTTCAGAGGGGAACTGGAGGATGACGCAAAATGATTGAGAGAAATCTTACCGGCGACCGGAAGATCGGCAACTTGTCACCATGGCTTTCACGTTGACGCCGGCCGCCTGGCGAAGGGCACTGAGAGCAGGGCGCAGCCGGTCAGGGCGGCGACGATCATCCAGGCTTCGTTGATCGCCTGGACGCTGGCCGCGGTCTGGACCAGCGGATCGAGCATCGCCGTGGTATCCGCATCGAAGCCGCCACTATGCCCCGATATGGTTTGAAGAGGGGCGCCGACGAATGTCGCAGCCTCGATGTCGCCGGCTTGAAGGCGGGTCCAGAGGGTTTGTCCAAGCGGTTCCGAGCGCGTGTAGATGATGGTATCGATGAGGGCGATGCCGATCGCCCCGCCGAGATTGCGCATCAGGTTGAAAAGCCCGCTCGCATCGGGAATGCGCTCTGGCGGAAGTGTGCCGAGCGCCAGCCGCGTCGGCGGCAACAGGCAGAACATGATGGCGACGCCGCGCACGACCTGCGGCCAGAACATCGCGTCATAATCCGTACGAGGATCCTGAAAGGCGCTCATTCCGACACCGATCGCAAAGAGCGCGAAACCGACGGCCGACAGCAGGCGAGCATCCAAGCGCTTTTCCAGCGCGACCGCGATTGGCGCGGTGACCAGCTGCGCGATGCCGGTGACCAGCATCGTCATGCCGATTTCGAGGGCGTCGTGTCCCCTGATGAAAGCGAGAAAGACCGGCATGAGATAGACCGAGCCGAAGAGGCCGATGCCAAGGACAAAGCTCAGAACCGAGCCGACGAGAAAGTTCCGGTCGCCGAAATTGCCGAGATCGACGACGGGCCGGCGGCGGCGAAGCGTTCGCCAGACGAAGACGCCTCCCGATGCAAGGCAAACCGTTAGCAGGCTGAGCACATAGGCCGAGATCCAGCCGCTCGTCGGCGCCTCTTTCAGGCTGAGTTCCAGGCTCGTCAGCGCAGTTGCCATCAGCAGAAGCGACAGCCCGTCAAGATGCTTGAGTTCGGACGGATCGGGCGCCTGCCGCGGCAGGAACCGCGCAGCGATGATTGCCGAGACGATGCCCGGAATGACGTTGATCAGAAACAGCCAGTGCCAGGAATAGGTCTGCGTCAACCACCCGCCAACGATCGGCCCGACGGTCGGCGCCAGCACCGCAAGAACGCCGGCAATCGTCGTTGCAAGCGCCTGCCGCTCGTTCGGGAACAGGATGAACACGGCTGAAAACACCGATGGGATCAGCGTCCCGCCGGAAAAACCTTGCAGCACCCGCCAGGCCACCAGCTCGCCGAAGCCGCCGCTCGCCGCACAGCCGGCGGAGGCTGCGACGAACAGGCTGATGGCGGTAACGAACAGCCATCGCATCGTCAGCAACCGGGTCAAAAAGCCGGTGAGCGGGATCGCCACCACCTCGGCGATGAGATAGGCCGTCTGTATCCAGCTCATCTGATCCGGATCGATACCGAGCGCCGACTGGATGGTCGGCAGCGATGTCGCCACCACCTGGACGTCGAGGATCGCCATGAACATGCCGACGCACATCGCCAAGAAGCCAAGCCAGACGATGGCGGGCGCTTCATCAGGACGGGCAGATTCAAGTCGTTCCGACATGCGATGATCCCGCGCGCTGCTTTCTCCGCCTCGGCTGCGAAGACTAAGGCCGATCGCGGTTGCGATCGAGACGACGGACAGCATGGCTAGAAGTGAACCGCGGTTTCGCCGATCGCGACACCATAGTTCGGATGAGGATGGAAGCGATAGGGACCCGCCGGCACAAATTTTCAGGAGTGAATCGAACGCGATCGAGCCCGACAGGGAAGGCCAAGCTCGATCGTGTGATCAACGGACTTGGTCCGGAAGAGCGTGCCCAGCTAATGTTTGCCGAGAGCCGATCCGGAGGGCGCTACAGAAATTTCCAATCGGCAATTGACCTGTCGGCGGGAAACTGACTATCAATCTTAAATCAATTTGATTGACTTCAAAAACAATGGAATCGCGGGCAGCCTTCTACCAAACGGCCGCTTGCGCCATGCTTACCCAAAATTGCGCTCCCGGTATTACGCCGGGATATTCGTGATCCGATCTTCAAGAGGAAAGAGTGACCATGTCCATACCGCGACCAAAGGCCCTGCGGCTTGAAACCCTTTGGAACCCTCCTGCGGACGGCAAGGAATTTTCCTATGTCCTGCGCCTCAAGAACCTTGGCACCGAGCCGCTTTCGAATTTCTCGCTGTGCGTCAGTGGCCCGGGTCGTGTCGATCCGGCCGGGCGCGTCGACGGCGCCACAGTTTCGCAGCGGCTGTCGAATTTCACCGAGTTCCAGCCACCTGCCAATTTCGTTCTCGGCGCGGGCGAGACGTGGACGATCGCGGTCTATGCGTTGAGTTGGCAGTTTCGTCACTGGACGGACGGCGCAACCAGCGGCTATCTCGCGCTTTCCGACGGCAGCACGATCGTGCTCACCATAGAGCCGACGCGATCTTCGGTCAGCAACGCGCCATTGAAGCGTGGCGCCGAGATCTATCCGGTTCCCGTCAATGCGCCTGTTCAAGTGTCGATCATCCCCTGGCCGAACCATGTGTCCGTCACTTCCCGACGGCCGCTGCCGGCCGGTTTTGCGCCGCAGGCGCAGAGCGTGGAAGGAGAGGCGGCATCAAGAAGTTTCGCAACGCTGGTCGAGCATCTCTTCGCCGTCGAAGGCATCGTGCGGAGCGAGGCGGAAGGCGCGGTTCCGGTTGCCCTGAAAGATTCCGCCGGGCTCGGGCCGGAGGCCTATCGGCTGAGCTTCGAGGGTGAGACGATCGCGATCGAGGCCAGCAGCCAGACCGGCTTCCTCTATGGCCTCGTCACACTCGGCCAGATCTGGCGCGGTGCAAGGCTGCATCCCGAGGTCTTCCAGTTTCCGGCCGCAGGCGAAATCGTCGATGAGCCGTCGATGGGTTGGCGCGGCCTGCATCTCGACGTCGCCCGCCAGTTCTATGGTGCCGCCGAGGTCAAAAAATTGCTGGCGGTGCTTGCCTGGAACAAGCTCAACCGCTTCCACTGGCACCTTTCCGACGACGAAGCCTGGCGCGTCGAGATCGACGCCTATCCTGATTTGACCGCGGTCGGCGCCTGGCGCGGTCACGGTCTTGCCGTTCCGCCGCTGCTCGGTTCGAGCCCGGCCCGCACAGGCGGTTATTACACCAAGGCTGCCATCCGCGAGATCGTCGCGCATGCCAAGAGCCTCGGCGTGGAGATCGTGCCGGAGATCGATATGCCCGGCCATTGCTACGCCATGCTGCAGGCGATCCCGGAGCTGCGCGATCCGGCCGAAGTCGGCAGCTATTATTCGGTTCAGGGCTTCCCCGACAATTGCATCAATCCGGCCCGCGAGAAGACCTATGAGATCGTCGAGACGATCCTCTTAGAACTCATCGAGCTCTTTCCGTTCAAGACCATCCATCTCGGCGCCGATGAAGTTCCGCTCGGCGCATGGTCCGGTTCGCCGGAAGCGCTCGAGCGCCTGCGTAGGGTGGCGGGAACCGAGGTTGCCGATGCGCATGCCAAGCGGCTGAACGTCGTCACCAATACCCATGGTGCCGACGACATCCACGGCTCGGGCGCCGCCATCCTGCAGGCGGAGTTCCTGAGCCGCGTCCAGCGCTTCCTTGCCAGCAAGGGCTGCATCACCGGCGGCTGGGAAGAGGCGGCCCATGGCGATGTCATCGATAAATCGAAGAGCTATCTCTGCAGCTGGCGCAATGTCGAGGTCTCGGCCGAACTTGCCGAGCGCGGCTACGACATGGTCGTCTGCCCCGGACAAGTCTACTACCTCGATATGGCGCTCAGGCCCGACTGGGACGAGCCCGGCGCCAGCTGGGCGGGGACTTCGGACGCGGAGAAGCTCTACAATTTCGATCCCATCGGCGGCTGGACGGCAGCTCAGAAACAGAAACTCCTCGGCATCCAGGCCTGCATCTGGTCCGAGCCGATGACGGATCGGGCCGTTTTCGACCGCCTCGTCTTCCCGCGCCTTTCCGCACTTGCCGAAACGGGCTGGACGAAGCCTTCGTCCAAGTCGTGGGAGCGTTTCAGGGCGCTCGCAGGACTGATGCCGCTGCTCTACGGGCTGCAGCAGTCGTAACGCTCGGGTTGGGGCCGCAGGTTTTGATTTGAATATCCCCTTGCCATCGCCGGAGGCGGTGGTGGCAAGGATACTGACTGCTTTCAAGGGGCGTTGTCAGGTGCCACTTCATCTGCCGCGGGCAGCTCGCATCCGGGTGCGGCGATACGAATAGGACGTGTTCCAATCGGCGCGCCGGTCGCGCGGTCGATGGTGACGGGGTCGATCTCGGTTCCGGTCTCGGCGTCGAAGAAGCGGGTAACGGCACCGCCGCCGCGGTGCTTGCGGCCCCAGGCGCCGATTGCAAACAGCACCGGCAGAAAGTCGCGGCCGGCATCCGTCAGCACATATTCATCGCGCGGCGGACGCTCGGAATAGCGACGCTTTTCCAGCAATCCTTCCTCGGTCAGCGATGACAGCCGCCCCGTCAGCATTGTCGGGACGATTCCGAGGCTTTTGCGAAATTCATCGAAGCGGGTCAGCCCCGCATGGGCGTCGCGCATGATCAACATGCTCCACGCATCGCCGACGAGTGCCAGGCTACGGGCGATCAGGCAGGGCTGGTTCGAAAGATTCTTCATGTCGATATCTTTTTAGTAGTGACTTGCTATCAATTTAATAGTAACAGAATGCGCATGGATATTCCACGACAAAAACGAAGGCAGACGTTGATGAGCAAAAGAGAACGCGGCATCGCCCTGGTCACAGGGGCCTCTTCCGGCATCGGGCTGGTAACGGCGAAGGCCTTGCTACGCGACGGTTACCAGGTGTTCGGCACCAGCCGAAAGCCAATGGCCGACACCGCCGACGGCATCACCATGCTGATCTGCGACGTCATCGACGATCAATCGGTGCAGGGCGTCGTCGACGAGGTTCTGAAACGCACGGGACGGATCGATCTTCTCGTCAACAATGCCGGGATCGGCCTGCTCGGCGGCGCCGAGGAATCGACCACGGCGCAGGCTAAAGCCGTGTTCGACGTCAACGTCTTCGGCACGATGCGAATGACCAATGCGGTGCTGCCGGTGATGCGGCGGCAGCGCAGCGGCCGGATCATCAACCTGAGCTCGATCCTTGGGCTGATCCCGGCGCCCTTCAACGCGCTTTACGCGGCGACCAAGCACGCGATCGAAGGCTATTCGGAATCCCTCGATCATGAGGTGCGCACGCAGGGCATCCGTGTCGTGCTCGTCGAACCGGGCATCACCCGCACCTCCTTCGAGGAGAACATCACGCGGCCGGACCGGCCGCTTGCCGTCTATGATGCGGCGCGCGCCGACGCGGAGAAGCTGATGCGCGAGATCATCTCAACGGGCGATGCGCCCGAGGTGGTCGCCGCAACCGTCATCCGGGCTGCCAATGCGGCCTCGCCCAAGAGACGTTACACAGCTGGGAAAGCAGCAGGGCAGATCCGTTTCATCCGCCGCTTCCTGCCCGAGTCCTTCGTCGACAAGAGCCTCCGGAAATTCAACAAGCTTCCCGGTTGAGCCAGCGCCGGCGTTATCGGCGAGGGATCAAGGCTGCCGTCCCGCCCGCCCACAGCCAACAAACACGTGCCGAGCGAAGGCGCTTCACTGCCGTTGCCGGTAGGCGGAGGGTGTGACGCCTGTGCCTAATTTAAATGCCCGTGTCATGTGGCTCTGGCTGCTGAAGCCGCAGGCTGAAGCGATCTGCGCGATCGGGTCACTGCCGGATAACATCGATTTGGCGCGCTCGATACGCCGGTGAGCCACCCAGCCATGTGGGGACACACCGTAGCTTGCCCGGAACATCCGCTGAAAATGAAAGGCGCTGAGCTGCCCGATCGCCGCCAGATCCTGCAAGCGGATTGTCTCACCGAGATTGGCCTCGATATACTCCAGGATCCGGCGCCGCACGTGAGGAGCGAGCCCGCCGCTGATCGCACGGGGACGCATTCCTCCATAACGCGGATCAACGAAGAAATCGTCGATCGTCTGCGTCATCGCTTCTTCAGCCAGCAGATGGTCACCCGCCAACATCGCTTCGGTCAGCTGCCGAAGCTTATGCGCCAAGACGGGTGCATCGGCGAAGGTCGCTTCGGCAACAGCCATAAGCCTGGAATCGCGGTCGAACGTCTCGGCAAACATCCGGCGCATCTGGTCGTCGGGAACGTAGAGATGGACGAATTCGAACGGATCGGTGATTTCCCATTCGGACGAGTGCCCCTGCGGCATGACACACAAGGCGCCGGGCCGGCCTTGACCGGTGGGGCTGCCATCCAGGCGGCGGGTTCCGGCGCCACCGTTGAGATAAAGGCTGAACGTATGGCCGTCCGGGCGCTCATAGCTCATCCTGTCGCTGCCATTGCTCCAGAGGGCCGCAGATCGCCCGAATCCCAAATCGATGGACTGCGACATCCGCGCAGAGGGAGATGCCGACAAAAATCTGAAAACCGAAAGGCGGCTATCCTTCACCAATTCTTCCCCACACCTGGCCAAGCCTTGCGAACAATACTGGTGGGTGGTCCGCATGGCGAGCAGGGAAGTCCGGGCAAATCAATTTCATAGCAAGAATCTGCAAGAGACCTGTCCACGGTTTGCCTATTCGTCGGGAAAACGAGGATCACGCCATGGCAAATGCCGCTCTCTTCATCGCCACCGTCCTGATATGGGGGACGACCTGGATCGCCATTGCGATGCAGGTCGGTCCCGTGCCGGTCCTGGTCTCGGTCTTTTACAGATTTGCGGCCGCAGCCGTGATCCTCGTCGCCATCCTGGCTGTCATGCGGCGGCTCAAGCTCCCTGCCTTGCGCGATCAACCTTTCATCCTTGCGCAAGCGCTCTGCCTGTTTAGCCTCAATTTCATCTGTTTCTACAACGCCGCCGCCTCTATCCCGTCCGGGCTGATCTCGGTGATCTTCTCGCTCGCAACAATCTATAATGCCGTCAATGCGCGCCTCTTCTTCGGCGACCGCATTACAGGCCGCACGCTTCTCGCAGCGGCGCTCGGAGCAACCGGGCTCCTCCTCCTTTTTGGACAGGACGTTGTCGTCGATTTCGATATCGGCACGTTGAAAGGGATCGGGCTCGCAGCACTTGGCACGCTGTTCTTCTCGCTGGGCAACATGGCATCGCGTCGAAACAGCGCGGCCGGAATCTCACCGTTGACCGCCAATGCCTGGGGCATGAGCTATGGCACGATCATCCTCCTCTTCCTGATTGCCGTGACGCAAACGCCGATCGTGGCGCCGCCTGACATCACCTATCTTGCCGCGCTGCTCTATCTCGCGGCAATCGGATCGGTGATCGGCTTCACCACCTATCTCATGCTGGTGTCGCGCATCGGCTCCTCACGCGCGGCCTATGCCACCGTCCTGTTCCCGATCGTCGCCCTGTCCCTGTCGACGGTCTTCGAGGGCTACCACTGGAGCGGTCTGGGCCTGATCGGCCTGGCGCTGACGCTTCTCGGCAACGTGGTCATCTTTGCGCGACCTCTGGCCCGTCGCCCCTCACAACCAGATGCGAGCTTGCCGGCGCGCGGCTCAAGGACCGGCGAGGTGCGCTAAAGCGCGTCGCGATCTTTCAGATGGAACGCGCTGTCTTCGACCTTCTTCTTCCTGCGCGTCTCAGGACTCTCCGAAACCGGGTGGACGAAGCCGTCGGCAAAGTCATGGGAACGCTTCAAAGCGCTCGCAGGGCTGCAGCAGTCTTGAGGGCGATGATGCTGGTGTGGGAGTCTTAGACGAGTTGACTGTTCTGACGATCCGTTAACCACCTTCAATGGCGTAGAAGAGGAAGCAGAGGAAAACGCCTCATTCCACTTGCACGAGGATAAATTCGCGAGAAGGTGGGGGTATAAATGGACTGTTTTCTGGGGGCTGGGGCAAGGAATGACGCACGGTGAAATCAACTTTGCGATCCGCGTCACGCTGGGAATTGATTGTGTAATCATCTGCGCGCTGACTGCTTACTTTTATGTGCGTAACGAAATGCTCGCGGCACGCGCTGCCCGCATAGCGAACATAACTTACCACGCCGGAACTATTTTCACGGGAATCGCCTATGGTCATCCCGATTGCCCGCCCGAGATTTCCACAGAGTATCTATCACTAAGGCGTAAATTTCTCATAATAACCACAATCGCTTCTTCACCGATAATACTCTACATCATTTTTCTTCAGCAATACTTTCACTAAATCAAATTTTCCGCGACCGTTGACCGACTGGCTAAGTTAATAGTCGAACTATCGGCCAACCTTTTAGCCGAGCGGCTTTTGCAGTACGTCGAAGCGCGGATTGGTTTCGGAAAAGATCGGCAGGGCGGCAGCGCCGAGGATCGCGGTATCTTTGCCGGTCATGCCGATCATCACGCGGGGCACCGTCCGCTGCTGGTTGGGATCGATCGGAACGTGCAGCGGCTCCAGCCGTTCCGCAAGCCGAAGCATCAGCGATGTCGATATGCTGCCGCCGAGCACGATGGTCTGCGGATCGAAGGCCAGTTCGAGAAAATCGACGGTCTGCCGCAGCGGTTGGGCGGCCTGATCCAGCCAGGTATCGAGACCTTCGCCGCCCTTGGCGATCAGCGCGTCGAGATCGTCGGGCGACAGCTCCTCGGCGTTGGCAATGCCCATGAATTCGTAGGCGACGGCTGGCGAGATGTAGCGATCCAGACAGCCGCGCTTGCCGCAGCTGCAGAGCTTGCCATGCGGTTCGACGATGATGTGGCCGATCTCGCCGGCATTGTTGCGGCTGCCCTTGTAGAGGTGGCCGTCGAGGAACATTCCAGCGCCGATGCCGCCGCCGCCGGCGAGAAACAGATAGACGAAGCTGCCCAAACCGCGGGCGACACCGTGAAGACGCTCGCCGATCGCCGCTGCCGTCGCGTCGTTTTCGACAAGCACCGGCACCTTTACCCGCTGTTCCAGCTCATGCCCGACAGGAAAACCCTGCCAGCCGGGCAGGTTCAGCGGACTGAGCGACGTGGTGCCGCCATCGGCATAGCGGCCGGGCAGGGCCATCCCGACGCCGAGCAACCTGTTCCGGTCGAATGTGAAAGCCTGCTGAAGATCCTCGACGATGGACTGGAGAGCCGGCATCGCCCTTTGCGGGTCGGGATGTTCGACGTGCCGCTCGATGCGCGCGCAGACGGCGCCGGAGAGATCCGTCAGAACCCCGCTGGCGCGCTGCCGGCCAAGTTCGAGACCGATCGAATAGGCGCCGCGCGGATTGATGGAGTAGGGGATAATCGGCTGGCCGCGCGCCAGCTTCTGCGCCTCGGCCGGAACGAGAAGGTGCGATCGCTCCAGCTCCTCGACGATGTTCGATACGGTCTGAGCTGTCAGCGCCGTCATCCGGGCGATCGCCGCGCGCGACAAGGGACCATTCGTGCGGACAGCCTCGATCACCACACGCCGGTTGTGAGACTTGGCCTGCTCGAGATTCGTGCCGGAGATCGCCTTCATGTCGCCTTCAAAGGAAATGGTGCGTCACCCTTGTCACAAGACGAACACCGATGAAAGCTCCATTCTTCGGAACGTCTTATTTGCTCAACGGACACCGCGTCTGTGCAAGAGGCCGATGATCGCTATCCCGGACAATCCGGTGACGGCGCTCAGGATCGCGGTTCCCGAATAGCCTGTCACATAGGTGCCGACGGCAAAGATCAGCGCGCCGATCCCGGCGCTGGCAAAGATATTGACGGAGATCAGTGCACTGCCGAGCCCCGGCCGGTCGGCGATGAGATCCTGCAGATAGGTGATCGGAAAGCTGATGATTGCGGCGGCTCCGATACCGGCGAGCAAGGTGAGCGCATAGAGGTGCCACGGTTCGGAGGCAAAGCCGAGAAGGCTGAGGAACACGGCGTATATGATGGTGCCGGCGGCAAGCGCGGTCATCTGGCCGGTCTTCCGGGCGATCCGCGACCAGACGATGATGAAGACGACCTCAAGCAATGCGACGATACCGACCAGAATCCCGACGTCGCTCAGCCTGCCATGCGCAGCACCGGTGGCGATCAATGGCAGCAGGGCGTCATTGAGATGCAGCGTGCTGGTGATCAGCGCCACCCCGCAGATATGCGCCGATATTCGCGGCGAAACCACCTGGCGAAGCGCGCCGAGATAGGTGAGATGATGAACTGCAGCCATCTCTGTCGCCGCCCGCTTCGGCAGGGCGAAGATGATGATGCCTTGGCAGAGCAGACATGAGAGGCCGGCAAAGAGGTAAGCCGGCAGCATGCTCGATGCGCCGGACAGCAGCAGGCCGGTGATGCCGGGGATCAGCACCCAGGACAATGAGATCATGGCGCGCACGCCGGAGTTGGCCGTCACCATGTCGCTTCGGCTCATGCCCTGCATCGCCGCACGCGCATTGGCAAACAGCAGCGAGTTCAGCGCCCCGTAGATCGGCAGGGGAAGCAAGCCGGCGATGACGAAGACGGCGGCGCTGGGAAAGGCGTAGACCATGCCGTAGCCGACGATGCCGAACAGGCAGGCGCCGATCATCGTCGACCGGTACTCGCCCAACCGGTCGGCGAGATTGCCGAGCAGGATGCTGATGACGACATTCACGGCCGCCGAGACGAAACTCAGGAAGGAATAGAGCCCATCGCTCAAGCCTAATTCGCGGATACCCACGACCGAACGATAGGGTGCAGTCATCGCCCCCGCCATGCCGAAGGTGAAAATGGCGATCATGCTGGCGCGGATCGCCGGATTGCGGAAGACGTCGGGGAAAAGGCGGCTCATGCGGGCATCTGAATGTCAGTAGTGCTCCGATTGGGAGAAGGTCCGCGCGAGCTCGGCCTGGCCTGCCGTCAGGCCGCAATCGACAGGCAGGCAGACGCCGGTGATGGAGGCGGCCTGGGGACCGGCGAGGAAGGCCACGGCATTGGCGACATCTTTCGGATCGACGACGCGCTGCAGCGGATACCAGCGGCGTGCTTCCTCGAAAACGTTGGGGTTGACTGCCGCGCGCGCTTCCCAGGCCTGCGTCTTCACCGTGCCGGGTGCAACCGCGTTGGAGCGGATGCCGAACTTGCCGTATTCCACGGCGACCAGCCGGGTGAAATGCAGAAGGCCGGCCTTGGCGGCGCTGTAGGCCGGGTGACCGAAGACATGCATGCCGTTGACCGAGGCGATGTTGACGACGGACCCCTTCGAAACCGTCAGCATCGGCTCGAACGCGCGGAAACATAAGAATGCCGCCTCGAGATTAAGCGCATTGTCCGCCCGCCAGATCTCGGGCGTCGTCTCGTGCAGGCTGGTGGCGCGGGCAGCACCCGCATTGTTGACCAGGGTTCGAACGACGCCGACGTCGGCGGCGCGTCTTGCCAATGCCGCAATGCTCGTCTCGCTGGTCACATCGCATTGGACGGCGACGAAGCGGTTGCCCGGTCCGAGCTTCGACGCCACCGCAGCCGCGGCCTTCGCATCGATATCGGCGAGCAACACGACGTCGTGGTCATCGGCGAGCCGTGCGGCGATCGCCGCGCCGATATCACCTGCAGCGCCGGTAACGATGGCTATCGACTGCGTCATTTTCCGTCGCCCCCATTCATGAACCTCAATCTCCAAGCAATTGCCGGTCATCGCCGTCGCGGTGAATGACCAGCTGCTGCTTGATGCGCCGAAGCGTGGTCGTCGCCTTCGGCTGAACGGCATAGGCGACCAGGCTCGACAGGATATCGACCGTGGCGATGTAGGCGATGCGCGTCGAGGTCGGGCGATAGATATTGCTACCTTCGGGTAGATCGATCGGCACGACGATTTCGGCAGCCTTGGCGACCGGGCTTGCCGTCTGTGTCAAAGCGATCGTCTTCACCTTCGCGTGGCGGGCAAGCTCGAAAGCCCGCACCAGCTCCGTATTGCGCCCGGAGAAGGACGAACCGATCAACACGTCGCCCGGCCTTGCCGCGGCCGCCATCATCAGCTGCATACTGTGGTCGGAACTTGCCGTGATGCGAAGCCCGAGACGGAAGAGGCGGTTCTGGAGCTCGTCGGCGATCATCGACGAATTGCCGCCTGACCCGAACGCATAGATCATATCGGCCTTGGCGATATGCGAAACGGCAGCTTCGATCGCGGCAAGATCGAGCGACCGATGCAGCAGGAAGAGCGCGTTCTGGGCCTTGGTGATGATATCCTGGGCGACATCGGCCGGATCGGTGCTTTTCGATTCCGGCTTCAGATAACGCACGCCGATATGGGCAGTGCGGGCGAGTTGCACCTTGAAGTCGGAAAAGCTCTCGCAACCGAGCCGCCGGCAAAAACGGGTGACGGTTGGCGGCGATACCTCGGCCCGTTCAGCGAGCTCGATGATCGAGGCATTCACGGCAAACTCGAAGTCGTTGACGATGATTTCCGCGATGCGGCTCTCGGAGGGAGAGAGCCGGCCCCTATCTTCCTGCAACGTCGAAAAGATATCCAAACCCGTCCCCCCGATGGCTCGCTATGCGTCCTTCTTCTTATAGGCCACGCAATCGATCTCAACCTTGCAATCGACCATCATCGACGATTGCACACAGGCGCGTGCCGGCGGATGTTCGCCGAAATACTCCTGATAGATATTGTTGAAGGTCCAGAAGTCGCGCGAATCGTCGAGCCAGACGCCGACGCGCACCACATCCTCGACGCCGTATCCGGCCTCATCGAGAATCGAAAGGACATTGGCGATCGTCTTGTGGGTCTGGGCAATGATGTTGCCGTCGATGATTTCGCCATCCTCCATCGCAACCTGGCCGGAAACATACAGCCATCCGTCGGCCTCGACCGCACGTGCGAAAGGCAGCGCCTTGCCGCCGGCGCCCGTTTGAACAGTGCCATAGCGCTTGATCGGCATGCTGAAGTCCTTGCAAATTATTTTCTTGATAAGTTGACAAGTGACCATAGAAAGCAGAATTTGACCAGTGAAAAACGCCGTTTATGAAAAGAATTTCAATCCGGGGCTGATATGCGCGATCCTTTCCAGAATCCTTTCACGTCAGACAGCGCCCGGCATGCCATCTGGGAAATGCTCGTTCCGCGCGATATCGATGCATTTCTGGCCGCCGACTGGTCGATGGTCGAGCATGACTTCGTCGAAGAGGGCTTCATCGGTATCGATGCCCAGAAGCAGGTTAGCCCCGACAGGTGGCGTCTGGCATTTCCGACGCTGTCGGCTTATCGCCAGGAATGGCTGAGGCAGGCAAAGGATTTCGCCGAGCAGAGTTTCGCAGAAGATGCGCGCACGGCGATCTTCACCACGACGACGCTTGAGGATATCGAGATCGAAGGCGACATGGCGCTGGTTCGCAAGAAATTCGACGGCAGCATTTCCAAGCCTGACGGCACCCGGGATGTCCTGCAATGGCAGACGCTCTATTATTGCAGGCTTCATCAAGGACGCTGGAAAATCTCAGGTTTCACCGGCTACCTGCCGAACCCGATGGGTTGACGCGGGGCCGACATCACGAAGGCCACTTTCTTGCGCATTTTCACGGCAGCATTGGCGACCGAGACCAACACCTTTTCCCCGATCTGCGTGGATCGTCGCGCATTCGAAGCCTCTCTTTATGCCCCGCCTGGCCAGCATCCCGAAACACCGACGCTTTGCACCGCGCCGATCACCGTCGGAAGACGCGTCACCCGAGAAAAGGGTTGGGAACTGATTGAGGGAACGGCCACCTGGGCCGACCCAGCAGGCCTCGTCAACCGGGGAACTTACGAGGAGCTACGTGACGAAATCCTCGAGCAACTCAGCGGGGCAATGCCTGTCGACGCCGTCGTCATGGGCCTGCATGGCGCCATGGTGGCTGCCGGATACGAGGATACCGAAGGCGATCTTCTCTCACGCATCCGCGAGATCGTCGGGCCCAAGGTCCTCATCTGCGCTGAGCTCGATCCGCACAGCCATCTCACCGAAAAGCGCGTCGCCGCTCTCGATTTCGCCGTCTATTTCAAGGAGTTTCCGCATACGGACTTCGTCGACCGCGCCGAGGATCTCTGGCGCATCGCGGTCGATACGCTCGAAGGCCGGATCAAGCCTGATATGTCGGTGTTCGACTGCAAGATGATCGACGTCTTCCCGACATCGCGCGAACCGATGCGTTCCTTCGTCGACAAGATCATGCAGATCGAGACGGATGATCCGGACGTCTTGTCGATCTCGGTGATCCACGGTTTCATGGTGGGCGACGTTCCCGAAATGGGGACGAAGCTGCTTGTCGTGACTGATAATAAGCCCGAAAAGGGCGCGGCTTTGGCGCGCGAACTCGGCCTCGAGCTGTTTTCCAAGCGCGGTACCTTCATGGTTCCGCAGATCGACGAGAAGGAAGCCGTCACGCGCGCGCTTGCCGCAACCGCATGGCCGGTAGTCATCGCCGATGTCTGGGATAATCCGGGCGGCGGCACGGCAGGGGACGCGACCGTCATTCTCGCGGAGCTGATCGCCCGCGGCGTCACCAGTGCTGCGATCGGCACCATCTGGGATCCGGTGGCCGTCCAGATTTGTTTTGCGGCGGGCGAGGGGGCAGAAATTCCGTTGCGCTTCGGCGCCAAGTCGGCGCCTGGCACCGGCAATCCCGTCGATGGCACCGTGAAAATCGTCAAGCTGGTCAAGAATGCCGAGATGCAGTTCGGCGAGAGCCTCGCGCCTTTCGGCGATGCCGCCCATATCGTGCTTGACGGCATCGACATCATCCTCAATTCGACGCGCGCTCAAAGCTTCGATCCCAGCCTGTTTTCGGCGATGGGCATCGATCCCGCTCGGCAGAAGATCCTGGTGATCAAATCCACCAACCACTTCTTCGCGTCCTTCTCGAAGATCGCCGCCGAGATCCTTTACTGCTCGGCCGGAACGCCCTATCCCAATAATCCGGCGACGACGCCGTACCGGCGGGCACCGAAGACCATATGGCCGATCGTCGCCGATCCACATGGGTTAGAACGCGGAGCCGCCTAGATGCATGACAACAGCTTTGCCGTCATCGCCAAGGCAGGCGACAGGATCGCCGATCTCTCGACGCCGCGTCCCGTGATCGACGAAGACAGGCTGGCTGCAAACATCGTCCGCGTTCAATCCTACATGGATCAGCACGGGCTGAACTTCCGCCCGCATATCAAGACGCACAAGATCCCGGCTCTCGCCGTCGCGCAGATTGCCGCCGGCGCCAAGGGCATCAATTGCCAGAAGGTGACGGAGGCCGAAGTCTTTGCCGAGGCCGGTTTCGAGGACATCCTCATCACCTTCAATATCCTCGGACAGCAAAAGCTCGAGCGGCTGGGCAAGTTGAACGAGAGAATTTCGGCCCTCAAGGTGGTCGCCGACAGCGAAGTGACGGTCGATGGCCTCGCGGCACATTTCTCCGGCCACAAGCCGCTGAATGTGCTTGTGGAATGCGACACCGGCGGCGGCCGCTGCGGCGTGCAGACACCGGGGGAGGCGGCCTCTCTCGCCAAGCGTATCGCCGCTGCCGACGGCCTCACCTTCGGCGGCATCGTGACCTATCCGAAACCGCAATCGGCCGCCGCCGTCGAAGCCTTCATCAAAGAGGCGCTCGCACAGCTGACATCGGAAGGCATAAGCTGCCCGATCGTCAGCAATGGCGGAACGCCAAGCCTCTTCGAGGCGCATCTCGTCAAATCGGCCACCGAGCACCGCGCCGGCACCTATATCTACAACGACCGCCAGATGGTGCGCATGGGCCATTGCACCGAGGACGATTGCGCCATGCACGTGCTGGCAACCGTCGTCTCCCGCCCCAACGCCGACCGCGCCGTCATCGATGCCGGCTCGAAGGCGCTGACATCGGATCTTCAGGGTTTCAGCGATTACGGCCTGGTCGTCGGCTATCCCGAAGCGCGGATCAGCAGCCTCTCGGAAGAACATGGCGTGATCGACCTGTCGAACTGCACCGGCCCCCGGCCGCAAATTGGCGAGAAGCTCTTCATCATTCCGAACCACACCTGCGTGGTCTCCAACCTGTTCGATACGATGGTCTTTCATCGGGGCGGCATCGTCACCCGCGTCGAGGACGTCGCGGCCCGCGGTCTCGTCTGGTAGGGGCTGATTCCGGTTGAGGGCGAAATGGCCTGATCACCGGACGCTTCAGTATCAGCAAGTACCGCAAGACGTGCGCGCGGCGGATGACCTCATTGCGCCAATGGCGGACTCAGGCGCTACGGGTGAGTGTTCGCTTTGGGCCGCTTCCCGACCGTCCGGTTTGAGGTTTGAAGGCGGAACAGCAGCCATACAGCGCGCCGGCCGACCTCGACGTTCGTTTGCAACCTTATCTCTGTCGTTCCAAGCTCAAGACGGCTTACCAAAAGCCGCCTTTTCTAGCATCCCTAATTGTGAGCACCACGGGGCTGAAGCAGGCCTCAATGAATAAGTGAGTTTCTTTCTGCAGGTCACCCAGAAAGGTATTCTAAGAGTTCAGCCGTTGCCGCATTCTTCATCAATCGAGCACGTGCCGGCCCAACTTGATAGATATTTTCGATCAATTCTTCCTCACTGTTCAAATGCAACTGCTCAATAGTCGTAATATTGGCTCCTTTTAGCTTCGCTTTCTGCCATTCTGTAAGCAGAGTAAGCACATCTATAGGCTTTGCCAACATCTGACCCAGAGCGCTTACATATTGCTGGTCGGTAAGCTGATGAGATTGGATGTCCCGAATTTCTAAATACGAAGAGTGATTCTTGCCAAATTCTGGAAATTTTTTCAGAGAGAGGTTCCTAAGAAATATCAGAGACTCAGCTGTCGGACTACTTTCACTGGCGATTATGCAGCCATATTTCACTTCGTATCGTGCGCCGAGCTCAGAGCGCGTAGCTCTAACGGACGCGTCAATCTTGCGAATTATACCGGTATAAGTTAGGAGGCGGAGGGCCTCTTTGACCGAAGCGGGGCAGTCTTTATGGACCCAGAAGTAGATCGTAGATTCATCTACGCCTTTGTCCTTCCGCTGATTGTTGTAGCTTTCGACGGACGGTATGACGTGCTTCTCAAGGAAATCCCGACCCCAATCAACTAGAGCCTTGTGGCCGCTGTATTTCTCTCCGAGCTCGGTATGTTCTCCCCAGACTTGCCCTCTGTAGAATGTCTTCAAGACTTTGTTTACCGAGGAAGAGTTCACCTTCTCCAAGTCTTGGATCGTCCTAAGTAAAATCCGCGGATTTCCCCCGCTTGATAGTGCAAGCGTGTTGAACACGTCTCTTTGCGAATCTATAGCGGATTTTAGATTTTCATCCGCCTGTTTGTCGACTATGTCCTTGAAGTACTGCAAATAGTCCGCATCTGTAATATTGCGCTCCAGACGTTTATATATGCAGTCATGATTTGGCTCGAAGGAATCACCAAAATAAGTCACCCCAGGGTATATTGCTGCGTTACAGGTGATAAAGGGTGACCGCAAATCCTTGTATAGGCTGAAGAATTGCCTTTGCTGATCGGGCCGAAAGACGTGCGCAGCCTCATCGAAGAAGAAGTAGATTCTATCCAAGCCGTTGTCTGAGCAAATTGCTTCGATCGCTTCTTTGACATCTTCTATGTCCGGTAGCATAGATATAGCAACGTCTGATTGTCCCCTATAGGAATCCTCGAATTTTTTAACAATCTCTCGAAGGTCTTTTTCAATGTCAGATTGTTGATCAAATTCGTCGTTGCTTAGCAGTGCGGCGGCAAAAGGCGATATTGACAGTCCCTTTTTCCTCAATTTATTGATTAACGCTTTAAGAGTCTTCGCCAGCATCCAGTGGTAAAATTGAAGTGGGTCCTTGGTGGTTATCAGCGAGCTTATATTGAAAGAAACGAAAACAGAAAGCGCAGCATTATTTTCACTTTCGATCTGCGCTTCGGCGACTTTCATTAAAAACGATTTGCCTGTTCCGCGCGATCCTTCAAGCAGGCATGGTTCCGGCGACTTCAGTGCTGTGATAATCGATGCGTCAGCGGAATTGATTACTGACAGCTTTAGAATGTCGTCCTGCTTGATGCTTTCTGTCCGGAGATAAAAGACCATCTTAAATATCCTTTGGGCCGCCAAAAATTTCTCGAATGGCGCCGATATGAGTAAATTCGTCAGGAATGAACGCTAGAGCCTCTAGCGATTCCGCTTTGAAGGATTTAAGGTGTCGGCAACAAAGTGTCATAAGTATTATTTCAAATATCTTTTTACATTGCGTTTCGTACTTTCTGCAAATATCAAGTCTATACTTTATTGATAAGCCGCTCGCTTCCCAAGTCTCATTATTTCCGTGAACAAATTCAGACAGATTCCTATATAGAGTTATAGCATCTTCTTTCGTCGCCTTTATCTCGCTAGAAAGTTCGGGGAAAAAAGCTTTTGCAAAGCGAGTTGACAGGACACCCCTTTCGTCATCGATAAGGCGATTCCAGTGAATGTCTTCACGTCCATCAAGCCATTCATTCAGTTCAAGACGATGAATCGAAAAATATGCTGCGCTTAGTCCCATCTCCAGCGCCAGCCTCAACGACGAAAAGGCTTGGCGGTACAATCCGAATGCCGCCGTCAATGTGGCACCTTGAATTTGGGCGCATACGGTTGTTATTATCTTCCTTTCAGCCTCGTCTTCTAGTTGTTCAGCGAAATCAAATAGACAGGTCGAGAAGTAGTGTGATTGGCCGGCGTCAAGTGCCTCTCTGACGGTTTGATCGAATACGCCATTCAGCTCCTGTCGAAGATTATCGAGGTGAGTCTTTGCGTCCACGTGTCCCCCATTCGAATCCGTAGCAACGGCAGAAAGGGTATCGTTGCAGAATGGGAGTGTCTACACGAAAAAGTAGTTCGAAAGTCATTGCAGCTTATTAGAGCGTATCCGGATTTAGTTGAATCGGAAGGGATTCCGTTTTGTGTGTTTTGTGATTCAAGATGCTGGCTGGAGTGGAGGCCAGCATCGAATGACGCGACCTCTTTCCAATGATCTTCGTGAGCGTGTTGTTGCTGCAATCGAAGCCGGTGAGAGCTGCCGGTCGGTTGCGGCGCGGTTCGGTATTGCCGTGTCTTCAGCGGTAAAGTGGTCGCAGCGTTATCGTTCGAGCGGATCTGTCGCGCCTGGGAAGATGGGCGGCCACCGCAAGCGGGTTCTGGAGCCGCATCGGGCGTTTATCGTGGAGCGGATCAACCAGACGCCGCATGTGTCACTGCACAGGTTGAAGGAAGAGCTGGCCGCGCGAGGGGTGAAGGTATCCCACGATACGGTATGGCAGTTCCTGCGGCGTGAGGGATTGCGGTTCAAAAAAAACACTGTTCGCCCTTGAGCAGGCGCGCGCTGACGTCGCGCGACGGCGACAGCGCTGGCGATCCTGGCAGGCTGGCCTCGATCCAAGACGGCTGGTCTTCATCGATGAAACCTGGATCAAGACCAACATGGCGCCGCTTCGAGGGTGGGGGCCGAAGGGCAAACGCCTGCGCAGCTTCGCGCCGCACGGACATTGGCGCACCCTGACTTTCCTCGGCGCGTTGCGCTGCGATCGGCTCACCGCACCCTGTGTCTTCGATGGACCGATCAACGGTGAGTGCTTTCGCGCCTATGTCGAGCAGCAACTCGTACCGGTGCTCAAACCCGGCGACATCGTCGTGATGGATAATCTCGGCTCCCACAAGTCGGTCGCCATCCGTCAGATGATCCGCAACGCTGGTGCTCGGCTCTGGTACTTGCCGCCATACTCCCCCGACCTCAATCCGATCGAACAGGCTTTCGCCAAAATCAAGCACTGGATGCGCCTGGCTCAGAAGCGAACCATCGATGACACCTGGCGCCACATCGGACACCTCGTCACAACCATCGAGCCCAGCGAATGCAGCAACTACTTCGACAATGCCGGATACGCTTCCGTCAAAACCTGAAACGCTCTA